>JAXJEC010000056.1:0-16845 GCA_036301625.1 Collinsella sp.
AAGAGCAGCTCCATGTTGACGTAGTTCTCCAGGTCGGGCAGCGCCGTGGCGACGGCCGAGGTCTCGCCGATAAGCCACTCAAAGCCCGCCGGGATGATGATGAAATAGCAGAAGATGGCACCCAGGAAGAACAGCACCGTCGAGGCGAGTACCGTAGGCACGACCCACTTGCGCTCGTTGGGACTCAGTGCCGGCAGGAAAAATGCCAGAATCTGCCAGATGATCATGGGCGTGCACATGACCACGGCCATCTTGATGGCCAGCGAGAAGCGCAGGCCAAAGCCGCCGAGCGTGGTGGTGATGTAGAACTTACCGTCCGGCACAAAGGAGCGGATGGGGTCTTCCAGGATGTCGAGCACCACGGGCGTGGCGAAATACAGCACGATGGCGGCGGCAAACACCGACACGACCACGATGGTCAGGCGGCGACGGAGCTCGCCCAGGTGATCGAAGAGCGGCATGCGCGCAGGTCCGATAGGCATTACTCATCGCCTCCCTTCGGTGCATCGGCGGCAGCGGCGTCGTCCTCGGCCTCGAGCTCGCGGGCAAGTTGGTCGACGACGGCCTTGCGCTTGCGGGGACGACGGGCGTAGAGGTCGGCCGTCGTGGGCTCTGCCGGCTCGGGCTCGGGCTCCGGTTCTGCAGCAGGCTCAGGCTCGACGACAGGCTCAGCGGCAGCGGCAGGCTCGGCACCCTCGGCCTCGGACCCCTCAGCAGCACCTTCGCCCTCAGTGGCACCCTCGCTCGCGGCCTTCTCGGCGGCAAGGCGGGCGCGACGCTCGGCAAAGGTCTCCTTCTTGGCGGGCGCTGCCGTCTCGGCGGCATCCTCGTCCGCATCGGAATCGTCGTCGGTCGCAGCAGCCTTCTTGGGCTTGACCGGGGCCGACGCGGCCTCGCTCACCGGATCGATAATCTCGGACTGAACAACGGCCGTCATCTTTTCCTGCGTCTCGCGGAACTGACGGATGGCACGGCCGATCGTGCGGCCCATCTGCGGGAGCTTATCCGGGCCAAACAGCAAAAAGCCGAAGACCACGATGATCGCGAGCTCACCCTCTCCAATACCAAACACACATACCTCCAAGGCTCGATGTGAGTCGAGCCCGCACCGCGCCATTCGGCCGGAACTCGTCTATTCATTCGGTCAAGTATAGCGCCCGGACGCCAAAACGTCCGAGCGCATCACAAACATATGCCAAACGGCACGCCCTTTTGGGGGCAAAGATTATGCAGCGGTGATCGAAATCTCCTGGTCGACACCCAACAGCTGAACCACGCGCATCACCGGGGGCTGCACGTTGACGCAGCCAAAACGCTTGCCGTGGTCGACCGCGTGGTGCGCGGCGCCCACGAGCACGCCAATGCCCGTCGAATCGATGTAGCTCACCTGGGCAAAATCGAGCTCAACGGCCTCGGTGGGCTGCTCGAGCGCCAGGTCGATGGCGTTGCGCAGGCTATCGGCGTTAGAGATATCGATCTCACCGGTCACCTTAATGGTGTAGAGCTCTGGCGTGGGGTTGGTGGAAATACCCAAATCCATGTATACGCTCCTTTACGTATCGAAAGTGCGGATAGTACGGGAAGCCGCGCGTTAGGCGCGCTCGGCACGAGCAAGCTCGGCAGCGACAAGCTTAACGGCCAGCACCAGCACATCGAGCGCGGCCTCCAGGTCCTCGACCGTGGGATAGCTCGGCGCGATGCGGATGTTGGTGTCGCGCGGGTCCTTGCCATAGGGCCAGGTGGCACCGGCCGGCGTGAGCTTGACGCCCAGGTCGGCGCAAAGCGCGGCGACCTTTTGGGCCGAGCCCTCGGGACCATTGAAGCTCACAAAGTAACCGCCGCGAGGATGCGTCCAGGTGGCACAGCCCGTGTCGCCCAGGCCCTCGGCGAGCTTGCGCTCGACGGCCTCAAAGCGCGGACGCAGGAACTCGGCATGCTTTTTCATGTGCTCCTTAACCGCCTCGATGGTGGGAAGGAAGCGCACGTGACGCAGCTGGTTGAGCTTGTCGGCGCTGATGAGGCCGGCCTTCAGGCGCTTGGAGAACTCGGCGATAACCGCGGGGCTCGCACCGATAAAGCCGATGCCGGCGCCCGGGAAGGTGATCTTGGACGTCGAGGCAAAGGCCACCACACGGTCCTCGGTGCCCGCCGCGCGAGCGAGGTCAAAGATGTTGGCAAGTTCGTCGGTCTCGTCGTACAGGTCATGCACGCAGTAGGCGTTGTCCCAGAAGATGCGGAAATCGGGCGCGGCCGTGGGCATCTCGACTAGGCGGCGCACGATGTCCTCGCTAAAGGTGATGCCCGTGGGGTTGGAATACTTGGGCACGCACCAGATACCCTTGATGGAGTCGTCGGCAGCAACCAGGCGCTCGACCTCGTCCATGTCGGGGCCGTTGTCGGTCATCGCAACGGGGACATTCTCGATACCCAGATCGGCGGTGATGCCAAAGTGGCGATCGTAGCCGGGAACGGGGCACAGGAACTTGACCTTCTTGCCGTCGTGCGCGGCCTCGTAGGCGTCCCAGGGCTCGCTGCCGCACGAGCCACAGCGCCAGAACATGCCGGCGATGTCGTGCTCAATCAGCAAACTCGACGAGCCCAGCACGAGCGTCTGCTCGGCAGGGCAACCCAGGAACTCCCCTGCCAACTTGCGTGCCGAGGGAATGCCCTCAAAACAGCCGTAATTGGAGCAGTCGACGTTGCCGTCGTGCAAATCGGCGTCGGCATTGAGGATATCGAGCATGGGTCGAGAGATGTCCACCTGGGAGGGCGACGGCTTGCCGCGGGCCATGTCGAGCGCCAGGCCCTTGGCCTTGACCTCGGCGACCTCGGCTTTGAGTGCCTCGATGGCGGCATCGAGTTCGGTGGTTTCCATCTTCTGGTAGATCGTCTGCATGTGTGCGACCTTTCGCGAAGCGGGACGTTGCAATTCTTCTAAGTATAGACCGCCACCGTCGCAACGTTATGAAGCCGTGATAGATTAAGTCCATCGCAATGAATTACGAATCGCCGCGCATGCCGGCATGAAGCGCCCAAGGAGGCACTATGGAGTACGGATCGTTCCAGGCCGAGGAATTCGGCGACCTTCAGCGCCTGGTCGACGGACTGTTTTACGACCGCCACGCCATCGACCGCCTGGATCTGATCGTACAGGCCGAAATCTTGGACCTGGCGCCCGATCTCATGGAAATCGTGAACCTTTTGCCGCCCGGCTACTACGACCGCCAATCGCTTTGCGACCAGCTCAACTCCGCCTTGGCCGCCCACGGCTGGGGCGCCATCTACGGCACCGTAGAATAAACCTAGTCATTAAGAACGTCTCGAATGACTAAAACGCCGCCTGTGATGGTGTTCACAGGCGGCGTTTTCAAACTTGTATGTGCTTTTACTCGCCCTTGGGCGCGGGGTGTTTGCAGACCACGCTCATGTAAATCATGCCGAGCACGGCAGCGGTGACCGAACCGGCAAGGATGGCGGCCTTGGCAGCCAGAACCTCAAACTGGGCCGTCGGGAAGGCGAGGCCGCTGATGAGAATCGACATGGTAAAGCCGATACCGCCCAGAATGCCCACACCGGCAATCATGTGCCAGTTAACGTTGTGCGGCAGCTCGCAGGCCTTGAGCTTGACCAAGGCAAACGTCATGCCAAAGATGCCGATCGGCTTGCCCAGCAGCATGCCAAAGTACACGCCGAGCGTCACCGGGTCGGTGAGTAGCGTGCTCATGTCCACGCCCACCAGGCGAACCTGTGCGTTGACGAACGCGAAGATCGGCAGGATCACAAAGTTGACCGGCGTGGAGATCAGGCGCTCCATGCGGATGAGCGGCGGGGTCACGCGGTGCATGACGCGCTCGACTTTGGTGGTCGAGACGGTAAAGTCATGCTGGCCCAGGATGTGCGCCTCGTCGTCGTAGCGGTCATCGAGCAGCGGCAAGCACTCGCCCAGCCAATCGGTGAGGCTATCAAGCTTAACACCGCACTTGGCCGGGATGGTGAAGGCCAGGATGACGCCAGCAAGCGTAGCGTGCACGCCGCTCTTGAACATGCAGAACCACAACAGCAGGCCCAGTACCGAATACGGGGCAAGGCGGTAATGCTGCGTCTTGTTGAGCCACACGAGCGCACAGGTCACAAGCGCGGCGGCGCCCAACCAAAACGGATTGGGGCTCTGACCGTAGAAGATGGCGATGGCGGCGATGGAGATGAGGTCGTCGGCGATGGCGAGCGTCGAGAAGAACACGCGCACGCCGTTGGGCACGCGGTTGCCCAAAAGCGACAGCACGCCCAGCGCAAAGGCAATATCGGTTGCCATGGGAATGGCCCAGCCGTTGTGCGCGCCGGCATGGTTAAAGATCAGGTAGATGCAGGCGGGAACGACGACGCCGCCCACGGCCGCCAGCATGGGAAGCATAGCCTGGCGCGGGTTCTTGAGCTCGCCAACTGTCATCTCGTACTTAAGCTCAATGCCCACCAACAAAAAGAAAATCGCCATGAGGAAGTCGTTGACGAATAGCTCAACGGTGAGACCGGCCGTAAGGTTGCCCAGACCCACATACAGCGGGGTCTCCAAAAAGTGATGGATGGCCTCGTAGGCATCGGTATTGGCGCAAATGACGGCGGCGATGGCGGCGAAGACCATGACGGCGGCGGAAATCGTGCCGTTCTCGGCGATGCGCTCCCAAATGCCATGGCGCTCAAAACGCTTGCGCTCACGGACGTTGAACAGCTGCTCGGGTGCTGCCATGGGCGGCTCCTTTCACGGGAAAGCTCCCGTCTTAAAAAAGCACGGCCCGCCCAAGTGGCGGCGCCGCGCTCTAACGTATTACGCTTGCATCTAGCCTACCCTGCACGACAAGCGCGCAAGCGTGGCCGAAAAGCGGAACCACAGGTTGAACATTATTTGCTCAACGGCACGGGCACGCCTATCCAAGAGACGGCGCGGCGCCGTGCACAAAAAACGACCGGAGCACGGGGCTTCCGCGATCCGGTCGTGGCGTTTGGTCGACTAAACCTAGCAGGCGGCCATGATGGGGGCAGCGACCTGCTTCTTACGGGAGAGGACGCCCGGCATCCAGACGCCGTCGTGCTCGTCGGCAATGCCCAGGCCCTTCTGAGCAGCCTCGGTCTCGCCCTCGAGCAGGACCTGCGAGCCCTCCTCCATGATGTCGGTGATGCACAGGACAATGCCGTCAGCACCCTTCTCGGCGGCGTAGGCGCGCATGGCCTCGCGAATCTCGTCGATCATGCCGAGTGCGCGGGTCTTGTCGACAGTCTCGTACTGGCCGATGAGCAGCTTCTTGCCAGCAGGCTCGAACATCTTGATGTCGTTGCCGACCATCTCGGCTGCGGTGAAGGAGCCGGACGGACGGGTGAGGAAAACCTCCATGCCAAACTTGACCGGGTCGACGCCCACCTGCTCGCCGAGCTTGGCGGCGACGGCGCGGTCGACATCGGTGGTGGTGGGGCTCTTGAGCATGAGCGTGTCGGTCATCATGGCCGAGAGCAGCAGCTTGGCCTGAACGTCGGAAAGCTCAGCGCCGAGCACGCCGGCGAGTTTGGTGACGATGGTGCAGCTGGAGCCCCAGGGCAGGCAGATGTAGTGCAGCGGGCCGGCGGTCTCGAAGTCGCCGATGCGGTGATGATCGACAACGCCAAAGACCGTGGCGTCCTTAAGGCCGGCGACGGACTGGGCAGACTCGTTGTGGTCGGTGAGGACGACGAGCTGACCAGCCTCGACGGACTCGATCACGCGGGGCTCGGCGATGCCGGCGTCGGCGAGCAGCTTGGCGGACTCGGCCGGAAGCTGACCAAGGGCGCAGGCCTCGTAGGTGTTGCCGGCATACTCAACCTGGTTGAGCAGCTGGGACAGGACGACGGCGCTCATGATGGCGTCGTTATCGGGGTTCTGGTGACCAAAGACAAGAACGTTTGCCATGGATATCCTCCACTTGATATGTGTACTTGGACGTAGCTATGGTAGCACGCCGTTGCCGAGCCTTCGCAGACGGAAGGGCCACGGCATATTTTGGGGCGCAGGCACGGGGGCCAAGGCTGTCCCTTTTGCACCATGTTGGTGCAATGTAACCTGTCCCCCTTGCACCAGCTATTTACCGGCAGCGCGCAGGGCTACGTAGGCAGCACCGATGATGCCGGCGTCGTTTCCGAGCGAAGCGACCTTAATGGGCGTCTCGCGCGAGGCGGAAAGCGCGTACTGCTTAAAGTGCTCGCGAACCTTGTCGAGGTAGACATCGGCCGAGGCGGAGGCGCCGCCGCCGATGAGGAACATCTCGGGATCAACCACGTTGGCAATAAGCGCCAGTGCGCGGCCGAGATAGTCGGCCATGGTATCGGCCGCGGCCAGCGCGAGCTTGTCGCCCTCGCGACAAGCCTGGAACACGTCCTTGGAATCGGAGGGGCAGGTCAACTCGATGGGCTCGACGCCCGCCTTCTTGCACTCGGCAAGGTAGTTGCTCACCACGCCGGTGGCGCTGGAATACTGCTCCAGGTGGCCATGGCCGCCGCAGCCGCAGGTGCGCTCCTCGGCCGGGTTCAGGCACATGTGGCCAATCTCGCCGCCAGCACCCACAACGCCCGATACCACGTCGCCGTTAACGATAACGCCGCCGCCCACGCCGGTACCAATGGTGACCATCACCACGTTCTGTACGCCCTTGGCAGAGCCGAGCCAGGCCTCGCCCATAGCAGCAGCGTTGGCGTCGTTCTCGTACTTAACGACCGCGTCGGGGCAGTGCTCCTGGATGGCGATCTTGAGCTCGGGCAGGTTGATGGCGATGTTCGCCTTGACCTTGGCATCGCCCGATGCCGGGATGGGGCACGGAACGGCCAGGCCAATGCCCGACACAAAGGCACGCGGAATCTGGGCCTTGGCGACCACCTGGTCGATAGCCTCGGTCACCGCGGCAAAGCCCGCAGCGTCAACGATAGGAGGCGTGGGCACGCTGGCCTTGGCAAGCAGGTTGCCGTCCTCGTCGAACAGGCCCTCCTTAACCGAAGTGCCGCCGACGTCGATGCCAATGTAGTACTGCTTAGGTTCCATGGGAGCCCACCTTTCTCGTTTAAACATTGCCTGTATGGTACCGCTCCCAAGGCAAAAACCTACCAAAAAGGGACAGGTTTGTTTTGGCAGGTTTTATCTGGGAAAACGCGAATGGCCGCTTAACACGACATTACTCAGATGTTTATCTATTTAGAGCGCTCTAGTTTATATGCGAAGCGACTTTTAATTATATCTTTCTCGAATTTTTTAAATATACAATAGGGATGCTTAGGTGTTAACTATACTTTCTTTTATACTCAACCAAGTTTGAAAGGAGGTTCCATGATTCCCAAATACGAAGCGATAGCTGCAGATATTCGTCGCACTATCGAGGATGGCGCTCTTAAACCGGGCGACAAGCTTCCTACCGTCGTTGAGTTCTGCAAGCTCTATAACGTTTCCAAAATCACCGTCAAACGAGCTATTGAACAAATCACCGAAGAAGGTCTTATTACCAGCCGGCGTGGATCGGGTACCTACGTTAAGGACACGGCGGGGCTTCCCGGCCAGGCGTTTTTCCAGGGCAAAAACGACCGTACCCAGGGTTTTTCGTATGAGCATCGCGGGGAGAAGGTGACCTCGGTGGTCTACGATTTCTCGATCGTTAATCCACCAGCGGACATCGCAGCCCAGCTGGGAATTGCCGAGGATGACTTTGCCTATCACGTCGTGCGCGTGCGTCAGGCCGATGAGAAGCCCATCGTTATCGAGTACACCTACATGCCCCTCGAGCTGATTCCAGGCCTTAAAAAGAAGGACCTGTACGGATCGGTCTACCGCTTCATCCGCGAGCAATGTGGGCTGAAGATTTCGAGCTTCCACCGTACCATTCGCGCCGTGGCAGCAACCGAGGAAGAAGCCGAGCGTCTGGACACCAAACTTGGCTCTCCCCTGCTCGAGCTCACCCAGATTGGCTTTTTGGACAGCGGCGCCGCCTTTGAGTATTCGATCTCGCGCAACGTTGGCGATCGCTTTGAGTTGCACAACGTAACGTTGGCATAGGTTTTTGTAGTCACGCGGGCGCTCGTTTTGAGCCGTCTTACGCGGCACCCGCACAACCTTATGGGAGTATGCACATGTCCGATTTGATTAAACTCACGCCGATCTTCCACGAGAAGATCTGGGGCGGCCGCCAGTTGGAGACCGTGTTTGGCTACGACATTCCCGAGGGTCCCATCGGTGAGTGCTGGGCCATCTCGGCCCATCCCAACGGCGACTGCCAGATTGCGGAGGGACCGTACGCCGGCCACACGCTGTCGTGGCTGTGGGCCGAGCACCGCGAGCTCTTTGGCAACTGCGAGGGCAAGGAGTTCCCGCTGCTCATTAAGATTCTGGACGCCAAGGACGACCTTTCGATCCAGATTCATCCCAACGACGAGTACGCCGCCAAGCACGAGAACGGCAGCCTGGGCAAAACCGAGTGCTGGTATGTACTGGACTGCGAGCCCGGTGCCACGATCATCGTCGGCCAGCGCGCGCACGACCGCGCCGAGGCCGCGCAGATGATCGAGGGGGGCCGTTGGGACGAGATGCTCAACGTGCTGCCGATTCACAAGGGAGACTTTTTCCAGATCGACTCCGGCACCGTTCACGCCATCAAGACCGGCACGCTGATTCTGGAGACGCAGCAGTCGAGCGACGTGACATATCGCCTGTACGACTACGACCGTCCCGGCACCGACGGAAAGCTGCGCCCGCTGCACATTGAGCAGAGCCTCGACTGCATCGACTTTGATGCTCAGGCTCCGACCGACGGCACGGTGACCGCGCCCGAGGTGGACGGCGTGACCGAGCTCGAGTCCAACCCCTGCTACACCGTCGATCGCGTGCGCGTCAACGGCAGCAAGACCCTCGACCAGCGCTGGCCCTTCATGTGCCTGTCGGTCATCGACGGCGAAGGCACCGTCTGCGGCGACCCCGTCCACAAGGGAAGCCACCTGCTGGCCCCGAGCACCGTCAGCTCCATCGACCTCGAAGGCAAGATGGAACTGATCATCAGCCACCTCTAGTTCGCACCAACAACCCAAACGCAACAAGGGGCTCCCCCGTTCACCAACGGGGGAGCCCCTTGTCCATATATATCAGCCCACCCGGCTCTCCAGACCAAAAAGCGAACGAGCAGAGCGACGTTCGCAAGCAACGTTATCTAAGGACCTGGACGGGCGTATGGGGCAACATCGATCGCGAGTTCCGCACGAGCCGGAGAGCACTTAATGTGCTCTCCGTGCGAGCAGGACTGCCCGAGCAGGCGATGTTGCCCCATACGCCCGCCCAGGTCCGCCGGGATCACGACAGCTTGACGATCGGAGCAAAGCCCTTCATAAGCTTTTTGGTCTGGCCGGTCTTTTCGAATTGAACCTCGATCATGTCTCCGGCGACCGAGATCACGGTACCCGTGCCAAAAGTCTTGTGGCTCACGGTATCGCCCGCGGCAAAGTCCTGCGATGCGCTGGCACGATCGACCTTGCGCTCCACCGTCGGGGACACCTTGGAAGACGGCTTTTTGGCTCGCGACGCGCCCGAACCAAAAGTCGAGGCAACACGGCCGGCGTCAGGCGAAACCCCACGATGGCGCTCGGTCCCGTAACTGCTGCCGCCAAAGAAATCGTCAAAGCTCGATCCGCCGCGCGAACCGGAACCGCCGGTCGAGCGCGTATGCGAGCCAAACACCTTGCCGCCGTACATATCCGAGCCCATGCCCGAGCCAAAGGTGCCGTGACGGTCGCCGCGCTTCTCCCAGCCCGTGCCCTCAAAACCGGCAGAACCGATGCCGCTAAACTCGATATCCTCAAACGGAATCTCGTTGAGGAAGCGCGAGCGCGGGTTGGCAGAGGTCGAGCCGTAGGTGCGACGCGTGGCCGCATAGGTCAGGAACAGGCGCTTGCGAGCACGCGTGATGGCGACGTAGGCCAAGCGACGCTCCTCCTCGAGCTTGCCCGGATCGTCACTACCGCCAAAGTCGTGCACGTGCGGGAAGATACCCTCCTCCATGCCGGCCACGAACACCGCCGGGAACTCCAGGCCCTTGGCGGAGTGGATGGTCATCATGGTGATGGCATGCGTCTCGCCGGCCAGGGAATCCAAGTCGGAGCGCAAGGCCAGCCACTCCATGAGCGCCGGCAGCGCCTTACAGGTGAGCGGACCGTAGGTGCGCTCGATCTCGTCGGCATGCACGGCACCCGCCGGCAACTCTGTTGGCACGGCATACGCGTTGCCCGCGATGGCGGCGGCCAGGGCATCCTGCGGAGACAGCGCCGGAGCGGCCAAGCTATCGAGCGGATTGGAGCCCGCGGCGTCACGCGCACCAACGAGCGCCTCAAACGAGGATACCGGGGCAGACGGCCCCGGTTCGGGCGCAGGCGCGCTCACCACGACGGGCTCGGGCTCGGCGCTGACAGGCACATCGGCAACACCGGCAGCGCGCAGCTCTTCCAAGCTCTCGAGCGTACCTTCGATATCCTCGTGCGTCTCCTCAAATTCGGCAGCGACACCCAGGAATTCCTGGATGTTCTCGGCGCGGCTCTCGGACTCCATGGTGCCCTCGGCGCGGAAAGCCTGCAGCAGGCCCGTCTTATCGACAATCATCTCGACAACGTCCTTGAGCTCGCCGTCCATGCGGCGACCCTCGCGCACCAGCGACACAAAGCTCGACAGGCCATTGCGCACCTTGGCGCTAAACATGCCGGTTTCGGCGCACGCGATCTCGCAAGCCTGGAAGAACGAGCAACGGTTGTCGCGCGCCAGCTGCTCAATCTTTTGGATCGAGGTGGAGCCGATGCCGCGGCGCGGCGTGTTGATGACGCGCTTGACGCTCATCTCGTCTGCCGGGTTCACGATCATCTTGAGGTAGGCCATGACGTCGCGGATCTCGGCACGATCGAAGAATCGCGTGCCGCCCACAATCTTGTAGGGCACGCCTGCGCGCAGGAACATATCTTCGAGGATACGCGACTGGGCGTTGGTGCGGTAGAACACAGCAATATCGTCGTAGCTCGTGCCCTTGGAGTGCAGCTTTTCGATCTCGCCGGCAATCCAGCGGCCCTCGTCGCGCTCATCGCTTGCCTGGAAGGCCTGGATCTTCTCGCCGTCGCCCTCGGCCGTAAACAGGCGCTTCTCCTTGCGCTGCGAGTTGTGACGCACCACGGCGTTGGCGGCGCTCAGGATATGACCCGTGGAGCGGTAGTTCTGCTCTAGCTTGACGGTCTTGCAGTTTTTAAAGTCCTTCTCAAAGTCCAGGATATTGGTGATGTCGGCGCCACGCCAGCTATAAATGGACTGGTCGTCGTCGCCCACGACCATGAGGTTTTGGTACTTGGCGGCCAGCAGGTTGGCGATCTCGTACTGGACGTGGTTGGTGTCCTGATACTCGTCGACGCTAATGTAGCGGAAGCGCTCCTGGTACTTGTCGAGCACCTCGGGGCGGGTGCGCAGCAGCTCGAGCGTGCGCACGAGCAGGTCGTCGAAGTCCATCGCGTTGGCGGCGCGCAGGCGGCGTTCCAGCTCCAGGTAGACCTGCGCGGCCTTTTTGTCATTGGGGCTGTCGGCGGATTTGAGCATGTCCTCGGGGCCGATCATGGCGTTTTTGGCCGAACTGATCTTGCTGCGGATCATGTTGATGGGGAATTGCTTTTGCTCGATACCGAGCGCCTGCATAATATCGCGCACCATGCGCTTGGAATCGTCGTCATCGTAGATGGTGAACTGACCGGTGTAGCCCAGCAGGTCAGCGTCCTCGCGCAGCATGCGCACGCACATAGCATGGAAGGTGCACACCCACATGCCGCGGGTACCGCTGGGGATGAGTGCCGCCAGACGCTCGCGCATCTCGGCCGCGGCCTTGTTGGTAAACGTGATGGCAAGGATCTGCCAGGGCTTAACGCCCAGGTCGCCGAGCATATGTGCGATGCGGAAGGTCAAGACGCGGGTCTTGCCCGAGCCGGCGCCGGCAAGGACCAGCAACGGACCCTCGGTGGTCAGGACCGCCTCGCGCTGGGCGGGATTAAGGCTGTCGAGGTCGACGAGCGGCTTGGCGGGTTTGGGTGCCGGCGCGGGAGCGTCGTAGATGTCGAGCGGAACGAGCTCGGGCTCCGACGCAGCGGGGGCGGTGTATGCATCGAGCGGCACGGGTTCCGGCGTGGGCGGCACGGGTACCGCGGCGTTCTTTTCCCAGGGCAAGGGCTGGGTCATGGGCGACTCCTCATCTGACGGACGGCGCGCCTGCGGGCGGCGCCATAGTTTGAGCCGTACCAGTATACCGAGCCGCGCGGACACCGACGCAAATCACACCACGACTCCGTCCGCCACAATCGGGCCCGCCCAGCGGATTTGGCGCAATGGGGTCAGGTTACTTTGCACCAATCTATTGGCAATCACGAAACCGCCGATGTCATGGCAGCAGCAGCGAGCGGCGGCCAGGGCGAACAAATTGGCATGAAAAGGGGGCGGCATAGACCTTTTGGTCATGCCGCCCCCTTCGAATGACAAGTAGTCTCCCTGGCCGCCGCGCGGCGTCAACCAAGTTACAGGCCGAGCATCGGCTCCAAGACGAAGAAGTACGCAAGCACCACGATGCCCAGGATGATGCGGTAGACACCGAAGCACTTGAAGTCGTGACGGCGGACGAAGCCCATGAGCCACTTGATGGCGATGAGCGAAACCACAAAGGCCACAACGCAGCCCACGCCCAGGATAGCGACCTCGTTGGCACCGAACGTGCCGCCCTTGATGAAGTACTTGACCAGCTTGAGCGCACTCGCGCCAAACATGACGGGAATGGCCAAGAAGAACGTAAACTTGGACGCCACCGAACGCGTGCAGCCCAAAAGCAGGCCGCCGATGATGGTAGAACCGGAGCGAGACGTACCAGGCACCAGCGAAAGCACCTGGAAGCAGCCGATACCCAGCGCAGTCTTCCAGCTCAGGTCCTCGAGTGTGGCGATGGAGCCAAAGTCCAGATTCTCGTCATCGTCCTCATCCTCAGCGGTAGCCGCGGCAGGCGCCGCAAAGTGCGCACCGGCGGGACGTCCGCCCGACACCACAGCACGCGAACCAAACGAACCGGCAACGGCCATTTCCTCGCGCTTGTTCGCGCGCCAGTTCTCGATCACGATAAACAGCACGCCGTACACAATGAGCGCCAGCGCCACGACGGGAGCATTGTAGAAATGCTCCTCCATCCAGTCGTTGAGCGGCAGGCCGATCGCCGCGGCGGGAATGCAGCCGAGCACAATCTTGCCCCACAGCACCCAGGTGTCGCGACGGCCCTCCTTGCCCTTGCTGGGCGAGAACGGATTGAGCTCATGGAAGAACAGCACACAGACGGCCAGAATGGCGCCGAGCTGAATCACGACCAGGAACATATTCCAGAACGTCTCGCTCACGTTCATCTTGACGAACTCGTCCACCAAGATCATGTGACCGGTCGACGAAACAGGCAGCCATTCGGTGATGCCCTCGACCAGGCCCATGAAAGCAGATTTTAGAAGCTCGATGATATCCAAAGGGACCCCCTCGTTAGACACCCGCCGATATTGTTCTGCGGACGGTGCGGGCGATGTCCCATTATCAACCGTTCGGGCGCGTCTGCGCCTACCCTTACCAAAAAACTCGTCCGTTCACAGAATTGCGAGCGGTCAAACCCAAATCCTTGGGTATAACTGCAACAAGATAAAGTGTCCGGCGGCCACGCATCCGCGCCCGCCCGATGCACGAGCCCCACGCCCGTGCGATAGACCAAGGAGGAAACCATGAACGAGGGCTACACCAAGGTATTTGTTTCACTCGACGGTACTGAGCAGCAGGATTTTGTGCTCGCACGCGCCATCAAGGTCGCCGCGAACAACGGCGCCAAGCTGATAATCGGCCACGTTATCGATTCCACGGCGCTCGAGAGCGCCGGTTCCTATCCGGTCGATCTGGTCAACGGCCTAGAGGAGGCATTTAAGAACTCCATCGCCAAGCAGCTCGAAGAGGCCAAGGCCAATCCCGACATTCCCGAGGTCGAGGTCATGATTCGCGCCGGCCGTATTCGCGAGACGCTCAAGGACGAGATGCTCGACGTGGTCAAGCCCGACCTGGTGCTCTGTGGCGCACGCGGCCTGTCCTCGATCAAGTATGCACTCCTGGGTTCGATTTCGACGTTCCTGCTGCGCAACACCGACTGCGACATCTTGGTCGTGAAGTAGCGTTGCTCCCACCGGCCGCGGGGCCTGCGGGGTTTCCACGGGCACGTCCTCGCCGCGTTGCGGCTGCGGGATGTGCCCTTAGGAAACCCCTCCCGGCCCCGCGGCCTTCGCAGCCTTGCTTCAGCGAGTTGTCTGATAGAAAAATGGCGTGCCGCCCCGTTTGGGGCGGCACGTTTTGTTTGAGGCGGACATCTGCCGTGTGCGTTACTCGAAGTATTGAAACTTGTTGGTTGAGAAGGCAAACGTGACGACAAAGCCTTTGCCGGAGTCGGATGCTGCGGTGACGTCGATGCCCATCTTGGAGCACAGGCGCGCCACCAGATAGAGACCGATGCCCGTTGCACGCTTGGTGGTGCGGCCGTTGTCGCCGGTAAAACCCTTCTCGAACACACGCGGCAGGTCGGCCGCGCTCACGCCGCAGCCGTTGTCCGCAACGATAAGCTCGATGCGCTCGCTTGCCAGGCCCTCGTCCAGCAACGCACCCGAAAACACGATCTTTGCGCCGTCCTCACGCGCATATTTAATGCTGTTCTGAATGAGCTGGCCCAGAATAAACTCGAGCCATTTCTCGTCGGTAAAGACCTCAAAGTCGAGGTTCTCGCACACCGGAGCCACGTGCGCCGCGATAAGCTCGCGCGCGTTGGCTTTAATCGCGCCCGTCACCAAGGTCTTGAGATCCCAGCGGCGAATCAGGTAGTCGCGCTCCACGACTTCCGAGCGCGCATAGTACAGAGCTTGGTCGACATAGCGCTCCACGCGGGCAAGCTCGCGTGCCAGATCGTCCACGCGCGACAGGTCGTCTTCGCTACCGTCCAGGTTTTCCAAAATCAGATGGGCCGCCGCCAGGGGCAGCTTGGCCTCATGGACCCAGCTCTCGATATAGTCGCGATAGTCATCGGTCTGACGCCGGCCTTCGGCAACCTCGTCGCATGCCGCCTTGCCCACCCGGCGCAAGACCTCGTACTCGAGCTCGCCCTCGGCATAGGTCGGGCATTGCACCATCTCCTGCACCCATGCGGGACTCTCGAGCTCCTCGGCCGCGCGCTCCAACTGACGCAGAAAACGGCGACGGCGAGCGTACTCGACCACGATGCCGAGCATACCGAAGATAAAGGACACGCCAACCGCCACGACCACGATAGAAACGGGTGCGCCGGCGACCGTCAGCACAAAGCAGCTCAGCAGCACGCCGCACGTCCACACGGCGACGGGAAGCAGCGCATCTTTGAAGAATTTGGCAAACGACATAGCCGGCCCCTAGACCGAATAGCCCTGGCCGCGGTGCGTCGTCAAATACCCCTTGATGCCGATTTTTTCGAGCGTGGTGCGCAGACGGTTGATGTTGACGGTAAGCGTATTGTCGTCCACGAAGGCGTCGGAGTCCCACAGGTCCTGCATGATGGCCGAGCGCGAAACGATCTTGCCCGCGCGGCTCAAAAGCAGCGAGAGAATACGCAGTTCGTTTTTGGTGAGCTCGGTACTGTCGCCGGATGCCGTATTGGTGACCATGGAGCGAGCGAGATCGAGCTCCAGCCCCTTGTGGACAAGTGTGCTGCGCTCTCCTGCCGCCGCGGTGCGACGCAGCAGTGCGTTGATGCGCGCCACGAGAACGCGCGCGCTATAGGGCTTGGGAACAAAGTCGTCCGCGCCGAGCGTCATGGCCATGACCTCGTCGATCTCGGTCGTGCGCGAGGTGAGAACGATGATGGGGACCTCGGATTCGCGGCGAACCTCGTGGCAGATATGCTGGCCGTCCTTGACGGGGAGCGTGAGGTCGAGCAGCACCAGGTCGGGCGCGGCGGCGAGAATATCGCGCGAGACATGCTCAAACGATTCGCAGGCCTCGACCTCAAAACCGGCACGGGCAAGGATGTCGGCAAGCTCGCGACGAATGGGTTCGTCGTCCTCAACGATATAGATCAGCGCCATGGATTCCGCTCCCCTCTTGGTTGTCTTGCCACCATTATGGCTGCGAAACTGCAGGTGCGCGCCACGCACGTCGCCAAGGTGACAGAACTGTTCGCGAGCGGGGGCGTTTTGTCCGCCTTACGCTCGCGACGGGAACGGGGACCAAAATGATTATTAAATCCCCGTCCCAGAATAATCATTTAGCGACGGGCACGGAGCTTTTCGTAGCCGTCGGCAAAGAAGGCGACCGTGGCGGCGTCGGCCTCGGCGGCGTCTGCCTCGGCAGCGGGGACCACGCCGTGCTCGTCGCTCACCAGGAACAGCGCGCCCTTAAGCTGCGCGGGAATGTCTACACGCGTGACCGGGATGCCCTTGGTCTGGGCCAGCTGCTCAATGAGCGTCGCCGTGCCGCACAGGCACTCGTCCGCTGGCGCCACAAAGGCAAGCTCGCCGTTGTTGACGGCAGCGAGCAGCTCGGGCGCCACGCCGGTTTCGTCGGCCTCGGAACGGGCCTCGGCAGAGCGGGCGCGCAGTGCCTTGGCCGAAGTATCGGCCAGCGGCTCGTACTCCCCCACCGTCATGGCGGCGTTGCCGTTGACGTCGATCACCAGCATGAGCACGCCGTCGCGTGCGGTGTAATCGCCCTCGGCAAGCGACCACTCAACGTGCTGCTTGGCCCAGCTGAGCATGTTATGG
>JAXJEC010000057.1:0-52906 GCA_036301625.1 Collinsella sp.
ATCATGTGATATACCCGATTCATACTGTTCATCTTTGCCGATATCGTGAAGAAGTGCCGTGGCGTAGATGACCTCGCGGTCAAATTCGAGCTGTTCCTCGAGATTCTTGATCCACATAATGCGAGCGACATCGAGCAGATGCTCAATACCGTGGCGGCAGAAGATGCGCCCCGATTCCAACTGCGCAATGTTGCCCAGGTGCCGCCGAAACAGCCCGTTGGCACAAATGTAATCAATGCGAGGCATGGCATCAAAGGGGGCCAGGCCCGAAGCCATGAAGCCGCGACGCGGCGTCCCCTCATCGGTCTTCGATGTAAAGTCGTTGACGACCCTCATGCTAACGGCCCAGCATCCTAAAGAACCGCTCCTCGAGCGACGGATCGGTCTCAAAGACGCCGCGGCGAGCGAGCGTCACGGTCTTGGTGCCAGGCTTTTGCACGCCGCGCATGGTCATGCACATATGCTCAGCCTCCATGAGCACAATCGCTCCCTGGGGAGCGAGATACTCCATGAGGGCGTCGGCAACCTGCGCACACAGCTGCTCCTGCAGCTGCAGACGACGGGCATAGACTTCAACCGTGCGAGCGAGCTTAGACAGACCCGCCACGCGACCGTTAGGGATATAGCCGATCGCAGCCTTGCCATAAAACGGCAGCAGATGGTGCTCGCACAGCGAGTAAAACGTAATGTCGCGCTCGATAACCAAGTCGTTCGAGGCGACGGCAAAGGTTTTGGACAGGTGCTCCTCGGCACTCTGGTCCATACCGCCGGCGATCTCACCATACATACGGGCAACGCGCGCCGGGGTCTCCAGCAGGCCCTCACGAGTTGGGTCCTCGCCTATGCCCTCAAGCAACAGCTTAATGGCGGCCTCGACTTTTTCCTGATCGACCATCTGGGCCTCACTTTTCCGATTTCACGTTCGCGCTATGGTACCACGCTCTTCGGCATCGACCACAAGCTACATAGTATGGGTCGAATAGACCGGATCATCACGCCAAAGTTCAACCGCATCACAAAGCGCAACGCCCTCGCGCTCAGCACGGGCGCGCGTGGCGTTCATATCGATCACGCGCTGGTTACTCGAGCCCCTAAAGCGCAATGAGATATCGTACAGATCCTGAACAAACGGGCCATCCACCAACATATCGAGGCAGGCAAGGATACGGTCCGTCGCCTCGGTATGGTGACGACCACCCGGCATAAGCTCCTCGAGCACGTCGCCGGTAAAACACCAAATGGTCTTGCCCGACCCCGCAGGATAGGCCGCACGCACGCGTTCGATAAAGTCAACAAGCCCTGCCTGATTCTCGGGCTCCATGGGCTCGCCACCCAGAATCGTCAGGCCATCGATAAAGGGATGGTCGAGACTCTCGATAATCTTATCCTCGGCGGCGCGATCGAACGGCTCGCCCGCAGCAAAGTCCCACGCGACAGAGTTAAAGCAGTTCTTGCACCCACGACGGCACCCACTCACAAACAGAGAAGTACGAACGCCTTCTCCATCAGCAATGTCGAAATACTTAATGTTCGCGTAGTTCATAGGTAACCTTTCTGGGGGTCTGGAGTATATCATCCCGTCCTCAAACAGCTTCGCTCGCTGCGCTCGCTGCAGAACTGCGGGCGGGACGATATACTCCAGACCCCTCGCGAGCGATACTCGGTGAACGAAGCGAACATCGAGTATAGGGTTCGAGGTCTAATAAATACTGAGTTGCAGCTCAACCAACTTCGCAAGCAAAGCGCTGTTGCAAGTCAACTCAATTCCACTAAGAACTTCGAGGAGTGAGCAGGCCTCATGCTGCATCTCAGCTACGTCAACTTGGCCGCCCCGTAGCGAGGCCCCGGACCTTTGCTCGATATGAGTTCCGCACGAACAGGAGGCGCCAGTGGCGCCTCCGTCGTGAGCCAGGACTGTCCGAAATAGCGAGTAAAGGTCCGGGGCCTCGCTACGGGGCGGCCTGGGATGGTTATTAGAGATGCAGCACGCGGTCGCGGATCTCCTCGGTTCGGCCCTGGTTCCAGAATTGGGTACCGATGTAACCGCACGTGCGACGGGCGACATTCATCTTCTCCTGGTCACGATTGCCGCAATTGGGGCACTCCCACACCAGCTTGCCGTCATCCTCGACAATCTTGATCTCGCCGTCGTAGCCGCACACCTGGCAATAATCGCTCTTGGTGTTGAGCTCGGCGTACATGATGTTGTCGTAGATGTACTGCATCACGCGAATGACAGCCTTGAGGTTGTCCTGCATGTTGGGAACCTCGACGTAGGAGATGGCACCGCCCGGCGAAAGCTGCTGGAACATACCCTCGAACTTGAGCTTGTCGAATGCGTCGATCTCCTCGGACACGTGGACGTGGTAGCTGTTGGTGATGTAGCCCTTGTCCGTCACGCCCGGGATGATGCCAAAACGACGCTGCAGGCACTTGGCGAACTTGTAGGTCGTCGACTCAAGCGGGGTACCGTACAGCGAGAAGTCAATATCGCTTTCGGCCTTCCACTCCGCGCACTTGTCGTTCATGCGCTGCATGACGGCCATGGCAAAGGGCGTGCCCTCCTTCTCGGTGTGGCTGTGGCCCGTCATGTACTTGACGCACTCATACAGGCCGGCATAACCCAGACTAATGGTGGAGTAACCGCCCACGAGCAGCTTGTCGATCGTCTCGCCCTTCTTCAGGCGGGCGAGGGCACCGTACTGCCAAAGAATCGGTGCGGCATCCGAAAGCGTACCCATCAGACGCTCATGACGGCACAGCAGGGCGCGGTGGCACAGCTCAAGGCGCTCGTCGAAGATCTTCCAGAACTTATCCATGTCCTGATGCGAGCTCAGCGCGACATCGGGCAGGTTGATGGTCACAACGCCCTGGTTAAAGCGACCGTAGTACTTGGGCTTGTTCGGGTCATAGTTCAGCGCGTTGGCCACGTTGTTAAATCCGTTACCGGAGCGGTCGGGCGTCAGGAAGCTGCGGCAACCCATGCAGGTATAGCAGTCGCCGTTGCCCGCGGTCTCGCCCTTCGACAGCTTGAGCTCGCGCATCTTCTTCTCGGAGATGTAGTCGGGCACCATGCGCTTGGCGGTGCACTTCGCAGCCAGCTGAGTCAGGTAGAAGTACGGGGAATCCTCGTGAACGTTATCGTCCTCGAGCACGTAGATGAGCTTGGGGAACGCCGGGGTGATCCACACGCCGGCTTCGTTCTTAACGCCCTCATAGCGCTGACGAAGCGTCTCCTCCACGATCATGGCAAGGTCGTGCTTCTCCTGGGGCGTACGGGCCTCATTGAGATACATAAAGACCGTCACGAACGGCGCCTGGCCATTCGTGGTCATAAGGGTCACGACCTGATACTGAATCGTCTGAACGCCGCGGCGGATCTCGTCACGCAGGCGGTCCTCAACAACCTCGCGGACCTTTTCGGGAGATGCGGAAACGCCGAGCTCCTCGAGCTCGCGGGCGACCTCGCCGCGAATCTTTTGACGGCTCACCTCAACAAACGGAGCAAGATGGGTCAGCGAAATCGACTGGCCACCGTACTGGGAGGAAGCAACCTGAGCGATGATCTGCGTCGCGATGTTGCAGGCAGTCGAGAAGCTGTGCGGCTTCTCGATCAGCGTGCCCGAAATAACAGTACCGTTCTGGAGCATATCCTCCAGGTTCACCAGGTCGCAGTTATGCATGTGCTGGGCAAAGTAGTCCGAATCATGGAAGTGAATCAGACCCTCATTGTGAGCATCCACAATCTCCTGGGGCAGCAGCACACGCTGGGTCAGGTCCTTGGAAATCTCGCCGGCCATATAGTCGCGCTGAACGGAGTTGACGGTCGGGTTCTTGTTGGAGTTCTCCTGCTTGACCTCTTCGTTATTGCACTCAATCAACGACAGGATCTTGTCATCGGTCGTGTTCTTCTGGCGCTTCAGGCTCTGAACATAGCGATAGATGATGTAGTGGCGGGCAACCTCGTAGCAGTCGAGACGCATGATCTCGTCCTCGACCAAATCCTGGATCTCCTCGACCGAAACGGTGTGGCCCGCGTTCTCGCATGCCTCGGCGACGTTTTGCGCCGCATAAACCACCTGGCGGTCGGTTAGACGAGAGCTCTCCTCGACCTCCAAGTTGGCGGCGCGGATGGCATTGACGATCTTATCGATGTCAAAGACAACCTCGGTGCCGCTGCGCTTGATGATCTTCATCCTCTTGCCTCTTTCGCGTCGTAGCCTCATTGCGCTTCAGAGCCAAACGATGCCCGGCAGGGCTTGCCCCTGTCTTGCGGCGCCGTCGCGCAATCTGTGTTCTCGATAAACCATAAGCCTCCATGCGGACATTCCCTAGAGCCAATCAAGCGGCTCAAGGACACGTTCGAAAGAGGCAGTTAAGGTCTTCGTTCTCTGTCCGCCATCTATCATACGACAAAGACACATCTATATCCTGTATTCTTTTTTTAGTTCAAACACAACATATAGTGTTTCAGCAGGTCAAAGCAATTGGTCATTTTCCAGACGCATTAATTATGAGGGGTTCTTGGCAAGTCGGTAAAACGTTACCAACACGGCTACCTGCATGGCAGTTATAAAACCCCCTTAGTCAAGCCGCTGACAAATCCTACCAAAACCAAGCCGCTCACGCCAAAAGAATCCAAAAGATTGTGCTTGACCAACATGTTGCGGTCACGATCGGCCAGGACATATGCAATCTGCCGGCACCTCTACGGGATGCGAAGACCATCGCGTACAGACCTTGGATCAATATTTGGTGGCTTATTTGGCGGCGTTCTTGGTGGCAAAACAAAACAGCCCAGAGGACATAGCCTCTGAGCTGCGAACATTTGGTGGGCGTTAGAAGATTTGAACTTCTGACCTCTTCCGTGTCAGGGAAGCGCTCTCCCCCTGAGCTAAACGCCCAAATGGAGCGGACAACGGGGCTCGAACCCGCGACCCCAACCTTGGCAAGGTTGTGCTCTACCAACTGAGCCATGTCCGCCTGCGAGGATTTAATATACGGGATGATCCATCCAAATGCAAGAACTTTTTTGAAAAGTTTTTTGCGACGCCCTCGCGAACCTCATGAAGGCATCAGCCACCACGGAAGGCGCAGGCAAACGCAGGCTCGCAGCGAGATGCCCCTACATCTCACCGAGCATGATCCAGGCAGAGCTGTCCTGCGCGAGCCTGCCGTCTGCAAGCGGTGATGAGGTGAGCAGGACCCTGCCCGCCGGCAGCTCCACGGGTGCTGCGCCGAAGTTCGTCACACACGCCCAGCCGTTGTCGCGGCGATAGGCGATGACGCCGCCCTCGGCGCCCTCGGCACCATCCGCAAGACCGGTGCGCCCGTCAAGATCGAGCCACGCAAGATCGTTGGCGCAACCGCGCAGCTTGCGCCGCAGCCAGAGGGCGTCACGATAGAGCGCAAGCATCGATGTCGGGTCCACTTCTTCCCTATCGGCAGCATAATCGGAAAACCATGCAGGCTGCGGCAGATGGGGCGCCGCATCGGCGTCTGCCGGCGAAAACCCAAACGATCCGCCATGCGCGGGATCGTCCGCCGCCACCCACGGCAGGGGCACACGACAGCCGTCGCGCCCCTTCTCACGCTTCGGTCCGTGCGTATTGGTCGCAGTAGGGTCTTCGAGTGCAGCCCACGGGATATCAGCCACCTCAAAAAGGCCGAGCTCCTCACCCTGATACACGTATGCCGAGCCCGGAAGCGCCAGCTCAAGCAAAAGGGCCGCCCGCGCGCGGCGCTCGCCGAGTTCACGGTCCTCGTCATAAGACGACCCGTCGCGCAAGAGCCAGTCGAGCGCAATCTGGTGGTAGCGCGTCGCCTTGATTTGCGGCAGGGCATAGCGTGTCGCCACGCGCGGCACGTCGTGGTTGGAGAGTACCCAGGTCGAGGCGGAATCGGATTCGACGGCTGCCTTCAAGCCCTTCTCGATTGCAGTGTGCATGTCATCATAGGTCCAAGTGGCCTTGGCAAACTCAAAGTTGAATGTCTGGCCAAGCTCGCTGGGACGCGCGTAGAGATACTGGCGCTCGGGCAGCACCCACGCCTCGGCAACGGCACTGCGCGGCGGATTATAGCGGTCGAACACGCGGCGCCACTCGCGATAGATCTCGTGGACCTCATTGCGGTCCCACAGCGGATGGGTGCCGTCGTCAACCATGTCATCGCCCTCGGCGAGATGCCACCGGTCGAGGTCATCGCGGTCGAGATCCTTGGCGAGACCCTGCGCCACATCAATGCGAAAGCCGTCGACGCCTCGATCGCTCCAAAACGCCAGGACGTCGCAAAAGAGCGCGTGAACCTCAGGGCATGACCAGTCAAAGTCCGGCTGCTCGGGCGTAAACATGTGCAGATACCACTGACCGTCCGCAACACGCGTCCATGCGGGGCCGCCAAAGTTGGCATTCCAATTGGTGGGAGGCAGCTCGCCATGTTCGCCGCGACCATCGCGGAAGATATAGCGGGCGCGCTCGGGCGATCCGGGGCCGGCGGCAAGAGCGGCCTTGAACCAGGGGTGCTGGTTGGATGAATGGTTGGGCACGATGTCGACGATGACCTTGATGCCGCGCGCGTGAGCCGCAGCGATCATGTCATCGAAGTCGTCAAGCGAGCCGAGACGCGGGTCGACATCGCAGTAGTCCGCCACATCATAGCCGCCATCGACAAGAGGCGATGGATAAAACGGGCTCAGCCAGATGGCCTCGATACCCAGTCGCTCAAGATAGTCCATCTGCTGGGTAATGCCCGCGATATCGCCCAGACCCGAACCAGTCGAATCCTTAAACGAGCGCGGGTAGATCTGATAGATCGCGGCATCGGACATCCATGAGCGCGAAGAAGACTTTTCTGTAGCCATGGGGCGTATCTCCCTTGCAACGAGGTTATGCGAGATGCCCACGATGATACGCCCAAAGCGGACATTCGCGACAAACAACGCCACAGCCACGCCCCAAAACGATCGCCCCCTCTCGGGTTCGAGCCCATGCGATGGATACAAAAAAGCCCGACTACCGTGGTAGCCGGGCTGTTGCGTTTGGAGCGGACAACGGGGCTCGAACCCGCGACCCCAACCTTGGCAAGGTTGTGCTCTACCAACTGAGCCATGTCCGCATATGTAAAACAAAACGGGCGCCGGAGCGCCCGGATGTTGCCTGGAGGCGAAGCCCGGATTCGAACCGGGGGTAAAGGCTTTGCAGGCCTCTGCCTTACCACTTGGCCACTTCGCCGAAAAAGGACCGCCTAAACGGTCCGGAAATGCAATGGAGCGGACAACGGGGCTCGAACCCGCGACCCCAACCTTGGCAAGGTTGTGCTCTACCAACTGAGCCATGTCCGCTTGCGGGTTATTAATTTACGCGAGTTGTCCAAAAGACGCAAGTACTTTTTTCAAAAAACTTGTCTGCCGCATGTTCTTAATAGCCAAACGCGCTAAAGCGATTGGCTAGGCACACGATTCCAGCGCTCCGCTAAACAGCTTCACCATCTGCACGCGCGTGCCGGCGCCGTCCGTACGACGAGCAACCTCCACGTTATCGACGAGCATACGCATAAGCTTGATACCACGGCCGCGTTCCTCAGATGCAACCGGCTCGCTCGTTTCATCGATAGAATAGCCGGCACCTCGATCAAGCACCTCAACCACAACGCGATCGCCATAGGCCTGAACCGTCAGGACGCACCCGATACCGCCCGCATGGTCATAGGCATTACCCAGCGCCTCCCCCGACGCCAATGCGACATCGTAGCGCTCGTCACGGCGCAACGGAAGCGATTCAAGGAGTTCGGCGATGCGATGTCGGTAGTATGGAAGATTCTCGATACCCTGACGGACCTCAACGCTCTTACTCCAGCGAGGCAGCTCCCCCACCGGAATGGCAGGAATTGACTCCCGTGCCGGCCCCACGACATGAAGGATATCGACAAGACGAGCAATCTCCAAAAAGCGAACAACTTCACCTGATGCATTGACGAGCGAAAGCAGGCCTTCTCGCCTCATAAGCTCACGAGCGCGCGTAAGCAGGAATGCCAAGCCCGTAGAATCGATAAAGCTAACAGCCTGACAGTTGATGACGACACGACGCACGCCGCGGCCAATCAAAGCATCCAACCGCCGACGCAGCGCAGGCACCGTGGCGATGTCGATATCGCCTGGTGGCGTCAAAACCGCTATGTCATTCCACTCATTCATACGACCATGGTTCCCCAAAAAAGCCCACTCGATGCATTCGTTTCCCCAACCGTACGGATTCAGCCCGCCCAGCGTCGTCTATGAACGACCCCGTAAAAACTCAAGGGACACCAATGCAATGTCATCGTCCAGCGCCGATTCGGTAAATCGGTCAAGCTCGCCCAAGACCTTGCCGCAAATGCCCGATACGCCCTCACCCGAGACAGAGAGCAGAAGGTCGCGCAAGCGCTGCTCGCCAAAGAACGCTCCGGTGCGGTCGCGGGCCTCAATCGTTCCATCCGTATACATGAAGAGCATGTCGCCGGGGGCAAACGTAAACACGCCTGTCTCGTACACCATGCTCTCAAAGGCACCGATTACGCCCGATTGGCATCCAAGCAGCTCAACCTCTCCCCCACGGGCCTCGCCGCCACCCAGCGGCATCGACTCTGGCCTGATGACCATGGTCGGAGGATGGCCCGCCGAACAATACGTTGCGCGTCCGGCTTTAAGGTCAATCTTGGCGATAAAGGCCGTCACGAACGTCTCGACCCTCGAAAAGCCCATGAGCATGCTGTTAAGGGAGCGTGCCATGCGGGCCGGTCCAGCGCCCTCCCAGGCATATGCCGTCAGGGCCGTCTTGACGAGCGCGGACATCGATGCGGCCTCAATGCCTTTGCCAGACACATCACCCAGAATCATGACGGCGCAGTCGTCGGGAAGACGAATGAGCGTATAGAAATCGCCTCCGACCAACGCCGAATTCGTGGCCGACAGGTACACCGAATCGGTTGCGATACCCGGAACATCCCCCAGGGAATTTCTCATGCCAATCTGGAGCGTCTGAGCGATATGGCGCTCCTCGCGCTTTTGAGATTCGCCTTCGTAGATCAGTTCAAAGTCATGCGCCAAGTGCACCAAGTAGTCATATTCAAGGTCATCAATCGGCTCTTGGCTACCATCACGAAGCAGCAGCGCGCGCGTCGTCGGGCTCTTCGCAACAGAAGCAGGAACAATCGCGTCGTTACTGTGCTTGCCATCGCCCTCAGAGCGCGGGTGCCCCGCCTCGATGCCGGAGTCGACGTAGAGACCTTGACAAGGCAGACCATGCGCCCTAAGCCAGCCTCCCATAGGCATCGATTCGTCAACGCGAGTTATACGGACGTGTTTAAGGTCCTCGGCACTCGTACCCCCCAAAACAGATGCCTCAAAGCCATCAGGGCCAGCCCCCAGACGTGCCGCTGGCGCCGTCGTGGAAAAGAAAAGCTTCTCGGGATCGTCCGGCAAAGCAACGCGACTGCCGCCTTCAAAATCTATGACGTAGGAATCCAGACTGGCGTCATACTCAACAGGGCAAAAATGGCAGTTGAGCATATTGCAGATCTCGGACGATACCGCCTGGGTAGCCGCGACGGAATCGTCTAGAAAGGTAAACAACTCATCACGTAAGACATTGAGCGAGCGGCCAAGCTCGGCCGTGCGACGAGAGCGAAGACTCGATGCCATGCCGACCAGTTGGATAGACAAGTAATCGCAAATGACCTCGAGTACATTAACGTCATAGGCGAGCGGTGCCTGGGGGCGTTTCCAACCAACTTCCAGCACGCCAAGGATCTGCGTACCGTAAAAAACGGGAAGACAGATCTCGCTGCGGTACGGAGGCATATCCTGCACGCGCAACAGGTGCTTAGAACGATTGTCCAAGTCCATGAACATACCGGAGGCGGCCTTATCGCCCTCAAGGTCCTGTTGAATCGACAAGCGACAGGCACGCGACTCACGAAGAACATACGTCGGAATGCCAGCGCCATACGGCAAAAACTCAGGCAGGTAGCTGTCGTACAGCTCCTTGGAAACACCGCGAAGTTTAAAACCGCCGCTCTCAGAAAAATAGATAGCGGCACCCGAAGCATCGAGCGTTCCTACAAGCTGGTTCAAAACAGTATCAAGCAGGCTGGGTAACTCATCGGAGCCCACAGTGCTCATAATGACCGAGAGCGTGCCAGAGAGACGCTTGTTCGCCACTCTAAGCTCCGATAACGCACGCTTGAGTTGACGGTCGTGAGAATACTGTTCTTCGATGCTATGGAGCGCCACCAGGACACGTGGCGCGCGGCGCCCAAAGATGCGTGGAGGCGTCACGGAGCCCGCACGAACCAAGACGGGGATAAAGGAGCCGTCACTCAGCTTGAGCATCAGTTCGTTCTCGGAGCCATCAGTTTCAAATGGCAGACGATGTTCCGTCGCACGTTCAAAAGCGGATGAGTACAGGACGTCTTTAACATCTCCACCGATGACGTCGGCGCGTTCCTCGCACATCAAACCAAGTAAGCGATTATTCACATGCAGAATGGTTCCGTCGAGCTCACAGATGATGACAGCATCGCTCGTGATCTCGACTAGTTGGGCAACGTCTGCCCACTCGTTGCGTTCAAGCGTTTCCATCGTGGACCCCACCGTCTATCGGTAACAAAAAAGCCTCCGAAGAGGCTTCTCAAATGCGATGGTGTCGGAGGCGGGACTTGAACCCGCATGACCAAAAAGCGGTCACTAGCACCTCAAGCTAGCGCGTCTGCCAATTCCGCCACTCCGACATGCTATGTTGTTGATTCGCGGTCCGTTTTGTTGGACCCGCGCGTTCAACGAGGAAGATAATAACCTATGATTCGAGAACTGTGCAAGCACTTTTTTCAAAAAAGTTTACGAATTTGTAAATGCGCAGGTAGATCCGTGTGTCCGGCCCCGAATCGGTGTTGCCTCCCGGCGCGTCCTCGGGCATGAGCGATATTTTGCTACGCACTTCGTGCTGCAAAATATCGCTCCCCCTGCGGAATGCGCCGGGAGGCAACACCGATTCGGGGCCTGCAGATACATACTTCAGGCACAGTTCTCAAGCATGTTCTGGGGGCTGATGCAAATTTGGTGGCTCGGCTTTGCCGAGCCCTTATATAAAGAGGCCGGAGCTAAAGCTCCGGCCTCACTAACTTTCCTATTAGATTAAGTGAGCGATCAAGGAATCGCACCCCTCCCTGCCGCGTTGCCGCAGGGCCCGCGCTGGACTTAGTTTTCAGAACATTCCGCAGACCAGGAAACCCCCTTATCCGCGGCTCCGAAGGAGCAGGATAAGAGGGTTTCCATGGTCGAGGACGTTCTGAAAACTAAGTCCAGCACGGGCCCGGACGATAACAACCGGCTACAGGTCGATGTGCGATTCCTTGATCGGGAACGGCTCCGCGAAGTGGCACGCGCAGCAGTGGCCCGGAGCGACTTCCTTAAACTCTGGAAGCTTCTCAGAGCAGATACCCTGAGCGATTGGGCAGCGAGTGTGGAAACGGCAACCGGTCGGCGGATCCAGCGGCGATGGCGGATCGCCAGCGAGGATGATGCGCTTGCGGGTCTTCTGGATATCAGGATCGGGAACCGGCACGGCAGACAGCAGCGACTGCGTGTACGGATGGTGAGGCTCGCTGTAGAGCGTCTTCCAGTCCGAAACCTCAACCATCTTACCCAGATACATAACGGCAACGCGATCGGAAATGTGCTGCACGACGGACAGGTCGTGAGCGATAAACAGATACGCGGTACCGAACTTGTCCTGGAGCTCCTTAAGAAGGTTCAGAACCTGGGCCTGAATGGATACGTCAAGTGCAGAGACGGGCTCGTCGCAGATAATCAGCTTGGGCTTCAAAGCGAACGCGCGGGCGATGCCGACACGCTGGCGCTGGCCGCCCGAGAACTCGTGCGGATAACGGTTGATGTGCTCGGGATTCAGGCCGACGACGTCCAGCAGCTCGCGGACGCGCTCGATACGCTCCTCCTTTGTACCCACGCCATGAATGGTCATGGGCTCGGAGACGATCTCGCCGATGGTCATACGAGGGTTGAGCGAAGCATAGGGATCCTGGAAGATAAACTGCATCTCGCGACGCATGTCCTTGATCTCATGTTTGCTCATCTCGGCAACATCTTTGCCCTGGAAGAACACCTTACCGGCGGTCGGCTTGGTCAAGCGCATGATGGTGCGACCCGTCGTGGACTTACCGCAACCAGACTCACCAACCAGACCAAAGGTCTCGCCAGGATAAATCTCAAAAGAGATGTCATTTACAGCAGAGACGACACGCTTGGAAAAACGCTTGGCGAACATGCCGGACTCAGCGGGGAACTCCTTAGAGAGGTGCTCGACCTTCAGCAACGGAGTACGCTCGTTGGTATCTGCCATTACGCTTCGCCTCCCTTCTTGGAATCCTTGCGCGTACGGGACGTCTCAGGAGCGTTCTTGAGAAACTCGGGGTCACCGGAGTAGTGGCATGCAGAGTAATGACCAGACTCGGTGACAACGCGCTCGGGGCGCTGCTTGCGGCACTTATCGGTCGCATAGGGACAACGAGGCGAGAACACGCAGCCCTCGGGCAGGTTCATGAGCGAAGGCGGGTTGCCGTGAATCGGCGTAAGCGGCTTCTTCTCTTCGATGGCCTGCTCCGGGATGGAGCGGATAAGGCCCCAGGTGTAGGGGTGGCGGCTCTCGTAGAAGATTTCCTCAGCAGTACCGAACTCGACCGGACGGCCGGCGTACATAACCATGATCTTGTCGGCCATGTCGGCGACGACGCCCAGGTCATGGGTAATCATGATGATGGCGTTGCCGTTCTTCTCCTGCATTTCCTGCATAAGCTCAATAATCTGAGCCTGGATGGTAACGTCCAGAGCCGTCGTGGGCTCGTCGGCAATCAGAATATCGGGATCGCAGGCAAGAGCCATGGCAATCATGACGCGCTGACGCATACCGCCAGAGAACTGGTGCGGATACTCGTTGACGCGCTTCTCGGGCTCGGGAATACCAACGAGGTCCAAAAGCTCGGTGGCACGCTTGAGCGCCTCCTGCTTAGAGTAGCCACGGTGCAGACGAAGGCCCTCGCCCACCTGCTTGCCGATCTTATAAACCGGGTTCAAGGAGGTCATAGGATCCTGGAAGATCATCGCGATATCGTTGCCGCGAATGTGCTGCATCTCTTCCTCGGTCATCTCGAGGATGGAGCGGCCGCGATAGCGAACGTCACCGCCCTCGATCTTTCCCGGAGGCATCGAGATAAGGCCCATGATGGTCATGGCGGTCACGGACTTACCGGAGCCGGATTCACCGACTACTCCCAGGGTCTCGCCGCGATCGAGCGTGTAGGAGACACCGTCGACAGCGCGAACGACGCCATCCTCGGTGTGGAAATACATCTTAAGGTCATCGACCTCGAGCAGATGCTGGCCCTCGGGAACCGGCTGGTCCTTCAGGTCCACATAGTTCTTGTTCTTCTTCATCCTTATGCGTCCTTCATCTTGACGTCGAGGGCGTCGCGCAGACCGTCACCCAGCAGGGTGAAGGCGAGCACCGTCGAGAGAATTGCCAGACCGGGCATGATCATCATCCAGGGAGCGGTCAGAAGATACTGCTGACCGTCCTGAATCATGGAGCCCCACGAAGGCGTAGGCGGAATAACGCCCATGCCGAGGAAGGACAGAGCGGACTCGGTCAGAATGGCGCCACCAATGTTCATGGTTGCGTAGACCACGATAGAGGCGACGGAGTTCGGGAAGATGTGACGCACGACGATACGAGCATCGGATGCACCCATCGCGCGCGCAGCGTCAACATAGTCGTTTTCCTTGACCGTCAAGATTGCAGAGCGGAAGACGCGCGCAATCGAAGGCCAGCCGAGAATACCGATGGCGATAAAGACGTTCTGAAGGCCACGGCCGATAACGGCGATCATGGCGACAACGAACAGCACGTACGGAAACGCCAGGAAGATATCCGCACAGCGCATGATGATCGTATCCCAGATGCCGCCGTAGAAACCGGCCAGAGCACCCATGACCAGACCGATCAACGTGGAGATCGCAGTGGCCATAATACCGACAGACAGCGAAACGCGCGCACCGTAGATAACGCGGACGAGAATGTCGCGACCAAGGGCGTCGGTGCCAAACGGGTGCTCTGCACACGGAGCCAACAGCGACGTCTCGGCCATGGTGGTCGAGTCGGAAGCCGTCGGCGAACCGAGCCAGGGCTTAGCCCACAGATCTGCGGTCAGGGCAACCAAAACGACGATGATGATCCAGCAGACACCGATAACGGCGAGCTTGTTCTTGCGAAGACGCTTAAAAGCGTCGCCCCACAGCGTGCGGGACTTGGCGGGAGCAGATGCGGCCTTGGTGGCGGTAGCCTGCTCCTGAGACTGAGAATCAGTTTCCTGCATGAGACGTACCTCCCTTAGGCCTTATCCGACGGACCGCCAAGGCGGATGCGCGGGTCGAGGAATGCATAGCTAATGTCGACGAGCAGGTTGATCACCATGACGACGACAACGATGAGCGTAACGCCGCCCATAACGATGGGCCAGTCACGCATGCTAATGGCGCGATAGACCTCATAGCCGATACCGGGCCAGTTAAAAACCGTCTCGGTCAGGATGGCGCCCGAAAGCATGCCACCAAAGTCGACACCAATATAGGTAACGACGGGGATGAGTGCATTCTTAAGCGCATGCTTGACGATGATCGCGCGATTGGAGAGACCCTTGGCCTTTGCCGTACGGATGTAATCCTGGTTCATGACGTCAAGCAGCTGCGAGCGCATAATGCGGGCGGCATAAGCGGTCGAAACCGAAGCCAGCGTAATGGTCGGAAGCACATAGTGCATCCAATCCTGATACTGAGAGCTGGAACCGCCGGCACCCGAGATCGGCATGGAGATTGCACCGCCCGTAGCGTCCTTGAGGATGACGCCAAAGAACAGCTGCAGCAACATACCGAGCCAGAAGGCCGGGACCGCAACGAGGATCGACGTGGTGAGCGTTACCAAAATATCCCAGAAGGAATAACGCTTTACCGCCGAAATGATACCCGCACCGATACCCATAATTGCCTCGAGCACGATGGCGCACGCGGCAAGTTTGACCGTATACGGATACTTCTGGGCAAAGATTTCCGTAACCGGCAGCTTGCGCTGATACGAATTGCCCAGATCGCCATGAAGCAGGCCGTTCATGTAATACAAGTAACGGTCCACGAGCGACGTTTGAACGGGGTCGCCGTTCTCGTCAAGGATCGCGTTGCCGTCCTCGTCCGACTGGACCAGGTGATAGCGGACGCGAAGCTGAAGCTCCACCTCGGGGGACAGAGCCTTGTCTCCACCGATCAGCTTGATCGGATCTCCCGGCACGATATTCTGAAGGGCGAACAGAATCAGCGTAACGCCCAAAAATACCGGGATGAACTGAAGCACACGTTTAACGATGTACTTACCCATACCACTCCCCTATCTAGGGATTAACCTAAATGGGATGCCGATCGCCAGACCGGCATCCCAAAATTACCATCAGCCAGTTTACCCCAGGTTAGGGAGAACTGTATGTTTCCCATGAGGTCTACGTAAATACTTGACCCTCACGGAAGCTGCAAACTCTTAGGCGAGCTCAGCGGTACCCAGCTCGGCGTGCTTCTGCGGATCGACATAGAGGTGCTTGATGCGATCGGAGCCGACGATGGTGTGCGTGTAGAACATCACCGGGATGACCGGGCAGTCGGCAGCGACCATTGCATCGGCCTCCTGCATCTTAGCGACGCGCTCCTCGTCGTCAACAATAGTACGAGCCTCGTCGACCTTGGCGTCGAACTCGGGGTTGTTGTAACCGGAGCGGTTGTCGCCACCGAGGGAATCAGAGTGGAACAGCGGATACAGGAAGTTGTCCATAATCGGGTAGTCGGCAATCCAACCCAGACGACCGAACTGATAGTTAAAGTTCTGGTACTGCTCGAGCAAGGCAGACCACTCAGGGGTATCGGAGACAGCGGTAACGCCAACCTTGGCGAGGTCACCGATGATGGACTCCATGATCTCCTTGTGACCGCCGTCCTGGTTGTAGGAAAGGGTCACGCTAATGCCACGATCCCCGTTAGCGCCAGCGGGAGCAACCTTGTCGAGGTACTCGTTAGCCTTGTCGACATCGTAGGCGCAGAACTCCCATGCGCCCTCCTTGTAGCCATCGATGCCCGGAGGAACAATGCCGTCGGCAGGGGTACGGGTACCCTTGAAGATGGTCTTGCAGATGGCCTCACGGTTGATGGCCAGGGAGATGCCCCTACGCAGGTCGGCGTTGTTGAACGGCTCGGCCGTGGTGTTGCAGGTCAGATAGTACGTGGAAGGCTCAGCGCCGAGCAGCATGCGCTCGCCGTCACCCATGGTGTAGCCGTCCTTGGACACGCCGCGATCCTTCTTGGCGGCATCGATCTGAGCAACGGGAACGTCGCAGACATCGAGGTTACCGGCCTGGAACTCCTTGTAAGCAGTCTCCATGTCCTTGATGACCTGGAAGTGGATGCCATCGATCTTGGCCTTGTCGCCATAGTAATCGTCGAACTTCTTGAGGTTGATCTCCTGACCATCCTCCCACTTGCCGTCCATCATGAACGGGCCGTTACCGACCGGTGCAAGATAGAAGCTCTTGACATCGGACTCGGCGCACTCGGGAACCGGGGCCAGAGCCGGGTGAGAGGCGACGAAGGGGAAGTCGGCGTAAGCGGAAGACAGCTTGACGACGAGGGTCTCATCGTCGGGGCAAGTAACACCGCTGAGCTCGGTAGCGTTACCGGCAAGCAGGTCGTCATAGCCCTCGACCATAGAAAGGTGATAGGAGACCTCGGAAGGGCCGTACTCGGTAGCGATGGCCGACTTGGTGTTGACCAGACGCTCCCAACCGAGCTTGAAGGACTTGGAGGTAACGTCGTCACCGTTGTGGAACTTGGCCTTCTTGATCTTGAAGGTAAACTCGGTGGCGTCGTCGTTGGCCTCAAAGGACTCGCAAGCCAGCGGAACGATCTCGCCCTTCTCGGCGTCATAAGAGGTCAGAGCGTCAAAGAGCTGGTACTCGACCTGAGTGCCCTGGTCCTCCTGGACATTGTAGGGGTCGATGCAGACCGGGTTGTTGATGTAGAAGTTCAGCGTCGAACCGGACTCAGAACCGGAAGCGTCGCCGCCCTTCTTGCCGCATGCGGCAAGAAAAGCCATGGAGCTCGCAGCAAGGGTACCGCCGACAAAGGCGCGACGACCCATAACGGGCTGTTGGAACATAGAATCAGCCATGCCATCCTCCTTATGAGATAGGACAAAGTAAGTTCGGTCGGGCAACGTCAAGACAGCCCAATCGAACCATTCAAACGCGGTCCGCCGTTTTGGCTGGTTATACAAAGCGGACCAACGTATTGCAATACAGTAGCGCATTTTATACACGATTTGGGGCTAATTCCGGTTAACGGTCGAGAATTTCTTTAGTTGGGCGAAGTATGTGAGGATATTTTGACTCTGTTACAAATATGTAAACAAAAAGGGTCCCGCACTTACGGGACCCTTTTTGAATATTTATGCGGCTCGTGCTTAGTAGCCGACGATGCCCTGCGGGAAGAAGAACATGCACAGCACGACGCACACGGCAAACACGACAGCCATGATGACGGTCAGGCGGTCGAGGTTCTGTTCCATAACGCCTGTGGCAGAGCTGGAGTTATACAGCGAGCTAGCAATCATATCCGAAACGCCGGTACCCTTACCGGAATGCATCAGGACGAGAATCGTCAGCGCCACGGCAGAGACAGCCCAAACGACAAACAGAAGAATCTGGAACGGACCCATAGATAAGCTCCTTAATAGAACAGTTCAAACTCCAGTACTGTACCACAAGATCCCCCGCTCTCCCCTACCTGCCACTCAAGGACGGGGTGGAAATGGCAGAAATACCAAAAAGGGGGTTGTCCGGTTGTGGACAACCCCCTTACTAGAAAACGGTATTTGTTTTCTCTTAGGCCTCGGTGGCGAGCACGCGACCCGTCATCTCGGCGGAAGGCTCAATACCAGCCATGGTGAGCATGGTCGGAGCGATATCGGAAAGACGGCCGTCCTCGATACCGGTGAGCTTGGCCTTCTCATCAACGATGATGAACGGCACACGGTTGGTGGTGTGAGCCGTGAACGGATGCTTGGAACCGTCGGAAGCAACGTCAAACATGTGGTCGGCGTTGCCGTGGTCGGCGGTGATCAGCGCAAAGCCACCCTTGGCGAGAATCGCCGGGACAACCTTGGACAGGGCATCGTCAACAGCCTCGACGGCCTTAACGGCGGCGTCGAAGACACCGGTGTGACCAACCATGTCGCAGTTCGCGAAGTTCACGATGTAGAAATCAGCGCGATCCTCGTTAATAGCGGCGACGAGCTTCTCGGTAACCTCGGGAGCGCTCATCTCAGGCTGCAGATCGTAGGTAGCGACCTTGGGGGAAGCGACGAGCACGCGCTCCTCGCCCTCCTTGGGCTCCTCGATGCCGCCGTTGAGGAAGAACGTCACGTGTGCGTACTTCTCGGTCTCGGCGGTGTGCAGCTGCTTCAGGCCATTGGCGGCGATAACGTCGGCCAGAACGTTCTCGGGGAACGTCTTGGGGAAAGCGACCTCAACGTCAAACGTCGGGTCGTACTCGGTCATTGTCACAAAGTGCGAAAGCTTAATCTGCTCGCGCTCAAAGCCGTCGAACTCCTTGTCCGTGAACACGCGGGTCATCTGACGAGCACGGTCGGGACGGAAGTTGAAGAAGATGGCCGCGTCGCCCTCGTGGATGCCCTCGTTATGGGCAGCGAAGGGCTCGACGAACTCGTCGCCGCGCGGATCCTTCTCATAGTAGGCCTTGATACCGGCAACGGGGTCGGTATCGGCATCGGACGCGTTGACCATGACGTCGTAGGCGCGCTGGATGCGCTCCCAACGATTATCGCGGTCCATGGCCCAATAACGGCCCGAGACGGTGGCAACGCGAGCGTCGCAACCAGTCTCCTCGGAGATCTTAGCCAGGAAGGCGCAGAACTCACTCATGTAACAGGCACCGGACTGCGGGTCAACGTCGCGGCCATCCATGAAGGCGTGGACGCGAACGGTCTTGACACCATGCTCGGCAGCCATCTTGACCAGAGCCTCGACGTGGTTCATGTGAGAATGAACACCGCCAGGGCTCATAAGGCCCATGAGGTGAAGGGTCTTGCCGTCAGCCTTGACGTCGTCCATAGCCTTGACGAAAACCTCGTTCTTGGCGATGGAGCCGTCCTTGATGGCATTGTTGATGCGCGAAAGCTCCTGGAACACGATGCGGCCGGCACCGATGTTGAGGTGGCCCACCTCGGAGTTACCCATCTGGCCATCGGGAAGACCCACGTCCTCGCCCGAAGCGCCGAGCGTGGTGTGGGGGTACTTCTCATACAGGCTGTCAAGGAAGGGCGTCTTGGCAGCGGCGACGGCGTTCTCGCCATCGGCCGGAGCCAGGCCGCAACCATCCATGATGATCAGGAGTGCAGGAAGATGACGCTGTGCCATATGTCCTACTCGCCTGCCTTGACGACCATAGAGGCGAAGTCGGCAGCCTTGAGCGAAGCGCCGCCCACGAGGGCGCCGTCAACGTCGGGCTTGGCGACGAGCTCGGCAATGTTGCCGGGCTTGGCAGAGCCACCATAGAGAACGCGGATGCCGTTAGCGAGCTCCTCGCCGAACATCTCCTTGAGGGTCTCACGGATAGCGCCGCAGACCTCCTGAGCGTCCTCGGCGGTAGCGGTCTTGCCGGTGCCGATGGCCCAGATGGGCTCGTAGGCGACAACGACCTGCTTGGGGCAGGTGATCTCAAGACCAGCAAGGCCAGCCTTGACCTGGTTCACGACGTGCTCGACATAGGTGCCAGCCTCGCGGACCTCGAGGGACTCGCCGCAGCAGAAGACGGGAACAAGACCGGCGGCAACGAGGGCCTTGGCCTTCTTGTTCTGATCCTCATCGGTCTCGTGGAAGTAATCACGACGCTCGGAGTGACCGATGATGCAGTAGGTGCAGCCAGCGGACTTGAGCATGTCGCAAGAGGACTCACCGGTGAAGGCACCCTTGGCCTCCCAGTACACGTTCTGTGCACCGAGGGCGATGGGGGCAGCCTGAATGCGGTCATGAACCGTGGTGATGTCGATGGTCGGAGGGCAGACGAGCACCTCGACGCCAGCCGGAACCTCGGGCAGAGCCTGAGCCAGCTCGTCGGCGAGCTTGGCGGCCTCGGCGACGTCGTTGTTCATCTTCCAGTTACCAGCGATAAGAAGGGTGCGATTAGGCATCGAGAAGCGCCTCCACTCCGGGCAGGGCCTTACCCTCGACGAGCTCCATGGAAGCGCCACCACCGGTGGAGATCCAGCTCATCTTGTCGGCCAGGTTGAACTTGTTGACAGCTGCGACAGAGTCGCCACCGCCGATGATCGAGGTGCAGTCGGCCTCGGCAACAGCCTCGGCGATAGCCTGGGTGCCGTGAGCAAAGTTGTCGAACTCGAAGACGCCCATGGGGCCATTCCAGAACACGGTCTTGGCGCCCTTGACGGCCTCGGCGTAGAGCTCCTCGGTCTTGGGGCCGATGTCCATGCCCTCACGATCGTCGGGGATAGCGTCGGAAGCGACAACCTCGGGGACAGCGTCCTCGCCAAAGTGATCGGCAACGCGGTTGTCGATGGGGAGCAGGATCTTGACGCCCTTCTCCTCGGCCTTCTTGAGCATCTCGCCGGCGCGCTCGACCCAGTCCTCTTCCTTGAGGGACTGACCAACGGACAGGCCCTGAGCCAGGAAGAAGGTGTAGGCCATGCCGCCACCGATGATCAGGGTGTCAGCGGAGTCGATGAGGTGATCGAGAACGCCGATCTTGGAGGAAACCTTGGAACCGCCGACGATAGCGACGAAGGGACGCTCGGGCTCGGCGAAGATGCCGGTCAGCGTGTCGACCTCCTTCTCGAGCAGGAAGCCAGCGACGGCGGGCAGGTAAGCGGCGGGGCCCACGACGGAACCCTGGGCGCGGTGAGCGGTGCCGAAGGCATCGAGAACGAAGACGTCACCATAGGAAGCGAGCTTCTTGGCGATCTCGGGATCGTTCTTCTTCTCACGCTTGTCAAAACGGACGTTCTCGAGAACGAGGACCTTACCCGGCTCGACGGCGGCGACAGCCTCGGCAGCCTTCTCTCCGTAAGTGTCGGCGACAAAGGCAACGTCGAGACCAGAGAGCTCAGCGAGCTTCTTGGCGACGGGCTCGAGGGACAGCTCGGGCTGGAAGCCGGTGCCATCGGGACGGCCGAGGTGGCTCATGAGGATGACGCGAGCGTTGTGCTCAACGAGATAGTTGATGGTGGGCAGGGCAGCCTTGATACGGGTGGTGTCGCCAACGACGCCATCCTTGATAGGCACGTTGAAGTCAACGCGGACGAGAACGCGCTTGCCGTCGACATCGATGTCGCGGACGGTCTTCTTGGTAAAGGCCATGTTTGCTTCTACCTTTCGTACGTGTCTGCCTCCCATTACGGCAGACGATTTCTTATAAAAAGGGCGCGACCCTAGGGTGTAAGCCCTATGAGGCCGCGCCCTTCTTTAGACGCTCAACGAGCTATTCGCTAAAAGCTAAATTAAGCAACGAACTTCTCGAAGTACTTGATGGTGCGGACCATCTGAGAGGTGTAGGAGTTCTCGTTGTCGTACCAAGAGGTGACCTGAACGAGGGTCTGGCCGTTGCCGAGGTCAGAGCACATGGTCTGAGTGGCGTCGAAGATGGAGCCGTGGGTCTCGCCGATGATGTCGGTGGAGACGATGTCGTCCTCGTTGTAACCGAAGGTCTCGGAGATGGTGGCAGCGTAGGCCTTCATAGCAGCGTTGACCTCGTCGACGGTGACCTTCTTGTCAACGACAGCGTAGAGGTTGGTGATGGAGCCGGTCGGCGTCGGGACGCGCTGGGCGGCACCGATGAGTTTACCGTTGAGCTCGGGGAGAACCAGGCCGATAGCCTTGGCAGCACCGGTGGTGTTGGGGACGATGTTGACGGCGCAGGCGCGGCTACGACGCTTGTTGCCCTTGCGCTGCGGGCCGTCGAGCGGCATCTGGTCGCCAGTCCAGGCGTGAATGGTGGTCATGATGCCGGACACGATGGGAGCGAAGTCGTTCAGACCCTTGGCCATCGGGGCGAGGCAGTTGGTGGTGCAGGAAGCAGCGGAGATGATGTTGTCCTCAGCGGTCAGCGTCTCATGGTTGACGTTGTACACGATGGTGGGCAGATCGCTGCCAGCCGGAGCGGAGATGACGACCTTCTTGGCGCCAGCGTTGATGTGGGCCTGAGCCTTAGCCTTGCTGGTGTAGAAGCCGGTGCACTCGAGAACGACGTCAACGTCGAGGTCGCCCCAAGGCAGGTTGTTGGCGTCGGCCTCCTTGTAGATCTTGATCTCCTTGCCGTCAACGGTGATGGAATCCTCGCCAGCAACGACCTCGTGATCGCGAGCGTAGTTGCCCTGCGTGGAGTCGTACTTCAGCAGGTAAGCGAGCATATCGGGAGAGGTGAGGTCGTTGATAGCGACGATCTCGGAGCCCTCATGACCGAACATCTGACGGAAAGCCAGACGACCGATGCGACCGAAGCCGTTAATAGCAACCTTTACTGCCATTGTGTCTCCTTTCGTAAGGCCCCCGCGAGCTACAGCGCCCGCCGTTGAGGCCCACAAACTAACCACTCGCCTAATATACCTTTTTTTTGACTTGAATTTCACGAGAATGCTCGAAATTGAAAATCAAATTTACGTTAAAACGTTTTAAAGACTAAAATAGCAGTTAAATCCATATATAAGTCGATACTTTAACCTACCTGTTTGCTTCAATGAGCTTTTCAAGCCGTAAAACACGATGGTAGAGGGCCGACTTCGACAAGGGAGGGTCAGCCATCTCCCCTAAATCACGCAGCGAAAGATCGGGATAGCGCTCGCGCAGGTCGCAAAAGACCGCCAAGGCATCCGGAAGCGCATCGCGAAGGCCTCGCTGCTCGAGCTCATCGATAAGCGCAAGCTGATGCTGGGCGGCACCCGCACTTCTGGTCTGGTTGGCGAGCTCGGCGTTCACGCGACGGTTCACATCGTTCTTAACCAACTTGACCGCGCGCGCCTCCTCAATCTCGGCAACGCTGCGCTTGGCGCCAATCAGCTTTAATAGATGCTCGATTTCCTCGGCGCTCTTAATGTACACGGCATATGACCCCCGCCGTGCATTAACACGAGCATGGACCCCAATCTGCTCCAACAGATCGCAAAGCCCCTTGGCATATTGCTCGCCCTGCACAGCGATCTCCAAATGAAAATCGCCGCGTGGATCGGCCACGAAGCCGCCCGCGATGAGCGCGCCGCGGATATAGGCAAGCCTGCAGCAGGGACGGGCAACGATATGTCGGGGCACGCCGGCGACAAGTCCTCCCCTGCGGTCGAGGATGCCCAGCAGCACCAGAGCCTTATCCAGGTCTGGCTGATCAGGCAAGGTGATGAGGTAGTTTCGAACCTTATGCAAGACCGATTTACGAACGGTGAATTCCGTTTTGAGCTTAAGGATGCGATGCGTCAGTGTGATCATCGTGCGCGCGACGGCGCCCGTCTCGGTCGCGACCGTCAAACGATACCGCCCGGAGCCGGCCAGCGAAAGTGTACCGCTCACACGCGTCAGGGCGGCAAGCGTCGACAAATCGCAGTATTCACATTCGGGTTCGCAGCGCGCGAGCTCGTCACGCACCTCGGCGGTAAACGACATGCAGGCCTATGCTTTCGTGTTGGCGCGCGACAGGTCGCGGTGGGAAATGCTCACGTGATATTGGGCACCTTCCAAATAACGTGCCGTGGCCTCGGCGATGGCAACGCTGCGGTGTTGACCGCCCGTGCAGCCGATGGCAATAGAAAGCTGTGGCTTGCCCTCCGCGATATAGCCGGGCATGACCGTATCGAGCAGCTGCGTCCAAGCTTTCCAGAACTCCTGGGTCTTGGGATGGTCCAGAACAAAGTCGGAGACCTTCTTATCGAGACCGGTCATGGTGCGCATCTCAGGATCGTAGAACGGATTGGGCAGGAAGCGAACGTCGATCATAATGTCCGCCTCGACGGGCATACCGTGCTTAAAGCCAAACGAGAACACGTGAACGTCCATGAGCTGCTGGTCGGACAACTCGGAGAACGCCATGCGCAATTTGTTGCGCAGGGCAGAGGTACGCAGGCGGCTCGTGTCGATGATCATATCGGCTCGATCGCGCACACCCTGCAGCTGCAGGCGCTCGCGCTGAATCGCATCGGCCGTAGTCTCCCCCGACTTGGCAATGGGATGGCGGCGGCGGTTTTCGCTATAGCGACGGATCAGCACCTCGTCAGAGGCCTCGAGAAACACGATGTCACAGCTCATCTCGCGCTCCTCGAGTGCGGCAACGGCATCGAGCAGCTCATCGAACAAGCCCTGGCTGCGCAGGTCGCAGGTGACAGCGAGATGCCTGCCCACGCCCGTATTGATGCCGACGAGCTCGGCAAGCTGGGCGATGAGACGCGGAGGCAGGTTATCGATGCAAAAATAGCCCATGTCCTCGAACACGTGCATGGCCTGTGTGCGGCCCGATCCGGACATTCCGGTGATGATGACGATATCGGGGATGCGCTCCGAGCGCTCCGCCGCATCCATGGCATCTCCCTTTTGCATGTGCTGCCTCCCGAAAACAAGCGCGGGACCCAGCAACCCGGATCCCGCGCGGTCAATTGCCTATATTGAGTATACCGCCCCGAGCGGATACGAGGCCTGTCTTACGCCTCAAGCGCAGCCTTGAACCAACTCGTAATACTCGTGGGGTGCGTGATGGCGGTGCCGACGACAACGGCCCAGGCGCCAGCATCGATCGCGGCGCGAGCCTCCTCGGGCGTATGCACGCGGCCCTCGCAAATGATGGGAAGGCCGGGGAATTCCTCGGTCGCCTGACGCAGGAGCGGCAGGTCGGGGCCATCGGCCATGGTGCAGTCGATGGCGGCGACGCCGTGAGAAAGCGTGGTGGATACCAGGTCGAAGCCCATGTCGACAGCACGACGAATATCCTCGATGGTGGCACAGTCGGCCATCAGGAGCACACCCTCCTCGTGCAGCGGGCGGAAGGTATCCTCGACCGTCTTGCCATCGGGGCGCGGACGATCGGTGGCGTCGATCGCCACGATATCGGCACCGGCAGCAACGCAGGCGCGAGCGTGACGCAGCGTCGGCGTGATGTAAACGCCCTCGTGCCCATCCTTCCACAGGCCGATGACGGGAACCTCACAGCGACCCTTAATGGCGGCAATGTCGGCAAGGCCCTGGCAGCGAATGGCGGCGGCGCCGCCGAGCTCACAAGCGCGAGACATTTGAGCCATGGTCTCGGGCGTACGAAGCGGCTCGCCCATATACGCCTGAACGCTCACGACGAGTTTACCCTTCAGGGATTGAATCAAAGGATCGACGGTCATAAGGCTGCAACCTTTCTCAGAACAGCCTCCCGAGGCGTGTTGTCTCGGGAGGCTCCTACAGCAGATACGTTTACTTTAACGAGGCAAGAAGATGCTCGGCGGCACCGATAAGCGGCGCGTCGCCCTCCAGCGAACCGATGAGGATCGGCGTGTCCTGAAGCGGATCGAGCGCCTGGCTGGCATAGCCCTCGTGCACCGAATCCTTCCACGTCTGCGAACGCCAATCGGGACCCTGGTGAATCACGCCGCCCGAAAGCACGATGACCTCAGGGTCCAAGATGTTAGCGAGCGAGCCCAAGCTGGCACCCAGCGCAAAGCCGGCGTCATGGATGACCTCGGTCGCCTTTGCGTCGCCCGCACGGCACAGGTCGTTCACATCGCGACCAACCGAAGGACGGCTGGGGTCGACGCGACCAAAGCGCTCATCGTACATTCGACCAATGGAAGTGCCCGAAGCAACCGATTCAAGATGGCCGGAACGCCCGCAGGCACAGGGAATGCCGGCGGCAGCCGAGCACTCGATGTGGCCCATATGGCCGGCAGCACCATGGAAGCCCTGCATCACGCGGCCGTTCTCGACATATGCGCCGCCGATGCCCGTGCCGATGCCCAGGCACAAGACGGAGAACTTGCCCTTGCCGACACCCCAGTGGGCCTCGCCCAGAGCATGAGCCTGCACGTCGCCCACAACGGCAACGGGGAGACCGAGGTCCTCGCGCAGACGCGGCCCCAACTGAACGCCGGACCAGCCGGGCATGATCTCGTTGGCATACGCGATGGCGCCCGTCTTGGGGTCGACGACACCGGCGGCACCGATACCGACACCGAGGACCTCGACATCGGGATTCGCCTCGAGAGCAGCCTTGATGGACGCCTCGATACGCTGGAAGACGGCCTCGCCGCCCTCCTGGGCCTCGGTAGGAACCTCGGCCTCAAAAACGGGATGGGGCACACTACCGTCAGCCGGGTACTCCATGATGGCAGTCGCGATCTTAGTTCCGCCGATATCGACAGAGCAGACGTACTTGTTCTCCATGTCGCTCTCCTTAGGAGATAAAAACAACTACAGGAAATGCGCCGTCAGGCTAGCCGTCACAGCGCAGTAAAGGTTTTCCAGGTGTCCGAGATCGCCGAGAAACCGTGTGGCCATTGACCTAATGGGTCATGGCCACACGGTTGAACGGCGAGGTCGGGTGCCTGGGAAGCTTTACAGGAGACCGTTGTCCTGAAGGACCTTCCTAATCGCCTCGACGTTCTCGCCGGTCATGGCCTTCACCGGGCGCGGCATGGTCGGGCTGTCGAAGATGCCCATAAGGTTCATAGCGGTCTTGAAGGCGCCGACGCCACCGGCATAGCCCTGGACGCCCGAGGTGACATCCCAGATGTGCGAAATCTCATTGAGGCGATCCTGCTCGGCCTTGACGGTAGCCCAGTCACCAGCCTGAGCGGCCTTCCACTGACGCACGTAGCCCTCGGGCTCAACGTTGGCGAGACCCGGGACGGAACCGTCGGCGCCACCGAGGTAAGCGCCGTCGACAACAACCTCGTGACCGGTGAGGATGCTCATCGGATGGCCGTTCTTCTCGTTCTCCTGAACGAGGTAACGGAACGAGATGTCATCACCCGAGGAATCCTTGACGCCAGCAAGGACGCCCTCGGCGCCGAGCTTGGCAAGGAGCTTCCAGGGGAGCTTGGTGTGAACGCAGACGGGAATGTCATAGGCGAAGATGGGCAGGTCGAGTTCCTCGTGCAGGATGCGGAAGTGCTCCTCGACCTCGGTCATGCCCTGCAGGGCATAGAACGGGCAGGTGGCGACGAGGGCATCGGCGCCCAGCTCCTGGGCGACCTTGCCGTGCTCGATCATGCGCTCGGTCTCGGTGTCGATGATGCCGACCAGAACAGGCACGCGGTGATCGACGATGCGCACGGCCTCGGCGATGATCTGACGACGACGCTCGTCGGTGGAGAAGACGACCTCGCCCGAGGAGCCCAGGAAGAACAGGCCATCGACGCCGGCATCGATCATGCGGTTGATGCTGCGCTCAAAGGAGGCGACGTCGAGCTGGTGGTCTTCGGTATCGGGAACAACGACGGGAGGGATAACGCCGGTGAATTTCTGAGTTGCCACAAGAATCTCCTTAGTTGTCTGGCGGGCGACCCTATGCCACCCACTCTTGTTGGCAGTGTCCAGGCCGTCTAGGCCAAAGAACACGGGTAGAACGTTTGGTTAAAGAAGTCGATGACTTCGTTTTCGAACGCATTGATGCGCTCGTGAGCGTATTTTGCATAGATGATATGCCTTCGGTCACACTCAAGACCGTTGAATACGGCAAACTGGCCCTTGGGGTCGCTCACGGTATCCATAAGCGATGTGCCCATGAGCACCGATCCGCGCACCCTCGACGACAGCGCCTCGAGACCGCCAGGAAGCGGATTGGCAACCGCCGTGCAGGCGAGGCCCCGCTCGTCCAGAGCAGAAACCGCCAGCGCGACTCCGCCGCCAAGACCCTCGCCCCATGCAAAGATGCGGTCGGGGTCCATGCCATCAAGATTGCGCGCGACCTTCGCCAACGCGCAGCCCCAACGGACGCGCCTGACAAATGCGGGCGAAGAAATCCCCCGCTGCAGGTCGTCCGCACCAGCAACATCGTCATCCAGCGCGAGAACGGCATACCCCATGGCGGCAAATCTCGTCATGTGATGCCAGCCGCGCACAGGCCGATCGATGTCGTGGAACATCAGGCACAGCGGCACGCGCTCAGATACTCGGGCACGACCGACAGGCTCAATCAAACGAGCGTGGACCGCATCGTCACCGAGCTTAAAGGAAACCTCCGAGTAACGGGCGCAGGGGTTAACAAAGTCAATCGCCGTAATGGCCAGGCCTTGAATCTCAAGATTCGAAGCGCATGTCTCTAAATCAGAAACATCTGCTTGGACATCACCGTGCCAGTCCCGATATTCTGCGAGCCTTGACGAAACCGTCCCAGTAATCCCCACAAGCTCGGGGACAATCAACTCATCGATATTGCTCTCGCACTTAGACATGAGCCTCCCCTCCCTCGCAGAAAAACGGAATAATCAGATCATCAAAGTCCTGAATCTCCTCGTGGCCAAAACCTTCAAAGAACTCATGACGCTTTTCACAGGTCAGGTTGTTATAGACCGCAAACTGCGTCGCCGGCGGGCAGACGATATCGGCTGTGCCCGTGCCAAACAGCACGGGGCATTTGACCATGGGGGCAAAGTTCTTGGAATCGAAGTACGCCAGCTTGGCATAGGCTTCCTCGATACGAGTCGAGTCCTCGTCAAACCAGCGCGACCAATAGCGCAGGCCCTCGTAGGCAATATCGTCGGCGTCCAAATCCCAAACCAGGCGGAAATCCGATAAGAAGGGATAGAGGATGGCCGCGCGGTCAACCAAATCGCTATTGAGCGCGCAGGTCGCAATACCCAAACCGCCGCCCTGCGATGCGCCGTTCACATACACGCGGGTAAAATCGATGCCCTCGAGCTCGCGAACGATACGGCACAGAATGCGAATATCTTGGTGCAAGCGGACATAGTAGAGGTTGGCCGGGTCGCCGTCGATACCGGCGACGATATGGCCCGCGACCGTCGTGCCCCCAAATCCACCAATGTCCTCGGAGGGGCCTCCTTGGCCAGGACAATCGAGAGCAATGAGCGCCATGCCCATGCCCGCAAACGACGCCTGCTCAAACCAGCTGCGGCTTGCACCCGGATACCCATGGAACTGAAGTACCAATGGCACAGGCTCGTCCGAGACGGGTTTAAGGTACTTGGCATGCAGGCGTGCACCACACATGCCGGTATACCAGAGGTCGAAAAACCGACAGGTCGCGGAATCCGCAACCGAAGCCGCCTTAATCTCGTAGTCGAGCTCGACAGCGTCGGCCTCGGCCATGCGGTCCTTCCAAAAGAGATCGAAATCCGATGGACGGGGCATAGCGCCTCGGTATTCACCAAATCGCTGTTGTAGCTCCTGAGCACTTGGCATGGCTCGTGAACCCAACCTTTCGAAATCGCAACGGAGGTGCGCCCGGCAAGGGAACCGGGCGCACGGGAGGGAAAGCGAGGCTACTCGCCGAGCTTGGGATGCAGCAGCGACGGCGCAGCGCCGAGCAGCATCTTGGTATAGGGGTCCTGAGGGTGCTGGAAGACCTGCTTGGCCTCGCCCTGCTCGACGATCTTGCCACCATTCATAACGATGATGTCGTCAGAGATATAGCGGACCGTCTGGATGTCATGGCTGATGAACACCATGGCCAGGCCGAGCTCCTTCTTAAGGTCGGTCAGCAGGTTCAGAATCTGCGCGCGGACCGAAACGTCCAGAGCCGAGGTGGGCTCGTCGGCGATGATGGCATCGGGGTTCAGCGACAGGGCACGGGCAATTGCGACGCGCTGGCGCTGGCCGCCCGAAAGCTGGCCGGGAAGAACCTCGGCGGCGGAGCTGGGCAGACCGGTGAGCTCCAAGAGCTCCTTGACGCGCTTCTCCTGCTCGGCCTCGGTACCCAGGTTGTGGACGCGCATGGGGTCGAGCAGCTGCTCGCGAACGACCATGCGGGGGTTGAGCGCCGTGGCCGGGTTCTGGAACACGACCGAGATGACGCGACCCATGTGGCGACGGTCCTCGGCGGTACGTTTGGTAACGTCCTTGCCCTTAAAGTAAACCTTGCCGCTCGTGGGGGCCTGTAGGCCGCACATGACGTTAGCGGTGGTGGACTTACCGCAACCGGACTCGCCGACGATGCCGATCGTCTGACCGGGCATGAGCTTAATCGTTACGCCCTGGACGGCGTGAACCAGGTTGGGGTGCAGAATCGAGCCGGTACGGGTCCTAAAGGTGACGTGGACGTCATCAAGGAAGATGATCGGCTCGACGCCGTTGACTGCGGTCTCGCTCATCTACATCACCTCCGCGTGAGGGGTCAAACCATTTGCCTTGAGCACCTCGTCGGGGAGCTCGGAATAGAAGTGCTCGGTGCCGGGCACGCGCTTGAAGACCGGACGGGTGTCCAGGCCAATACGCGGATGGCTCGAGCGGGGCGCGAAGCGATCGCCCTTGGGGAAATCGCGCGGACTCGGAACGGCGCCGGGCACCTGGTGCAGGCGGCCCGAACCGCTCTCGATGGACAGAACGGAGCCCAGAAGACCGCGGGTGTACTCGTGGATCGGGTTAGTGAGCAGCTCCTTGGTGGGCGCCTGCTCGATAACCTGACCAGCGTACATAACCGTGATGTTGTGGGCGACCTCGGCGACCAGCGCCAGGTCGTGCGAAACGAAGATCATGGCAAAGCCGAGCTTGGCCTGAAGATCGTTGAGCAGCTTGATGACCTGCTTCTGGACGGTAACGTCCAGAGCGGTCGTGGGCTCGTCGCAGATGACCAGCTTGGGGTCGCGGGTAAGGGCCATAGCGATCAGGACACGCTGACGCTGGCCGCCGGAAAGCTCGTGCGGATAGCTCTCAAGCGTGCGCTTGGGATCGAGGCCGACGAGCTCCAAGAGCTCCTCGGCGCTGCGGGTTCCGCCGCGCTTGGTGAGCTGCTTCATCTGGGCAGAGATGAGCATGGAGGGGTTGAGCGAGGACAGGGCGTCCTGATAGACCATAGCGATATCGGTACCTCGCAGGCCGAACCACTCCTTCTTGCTCATCTTGAGCAGGTCACGGCCCTCCCAGAGGACCTCGCCGGAAAGGTGCTCGTCCTCATCGGTCAGGCCCATGATGGCCAGCGTGGTGATGGACTTACCGCAACCGGACTCGCCCACCAGACCCATGGTCTGACCAGGACGGACGTCAAAGTTGACATGGTCGACGACGTTGATATCACCGTGATGCTCAAACTGAATGCAGAAGTCACGGACCGAGAGAATCGGTTCGACAGACTCGTCGGGCACATGGCGATCGTCACGCTTGAGCTCAACATCGCGCAGGGCGCCAAGGCGAGCGGAGAGGGACTGGGCCTGCTCCTTGTAGGCGCGAACGGGGTCGGAGACCAGCAGGTCGGCCTCGCGACGCTTGGAGGAATCGGTCGGATCCAGGGCGGCGGAGGGAGCAGCGGCCATGGCGTCGGTAATGCCCTCGGAGAGGATGTTGAGCGCCAGGCAGGTGATCATGATGGCCAGACCCGGGAACAGCGCCTGCCACCAACGGCCGGCAAGCACGCCGCCGCGGGCGTCGGCGAGGATGTTGCCCCAGGTAGCGGTGGGCTCCTGAATACCAGCGCCGATGAAGGTCAGCGAGGCCTCGAAGATGATGGCGTCGGCGACCAGGGTAACGGTGAAGACCATGATCGGGGCGATGCAGTTACGCAGAACATGCTTGATCAAAATCCACGGAGCCTTGGCGCCGGAAACGATGACCGCGCGGACATAGTCCTCGCCGTACTCGGACACGATGTTGGCACGCACGATACGGGCAATCTGCGGAGTATACATAAAGCCGATGGCGAAGATGATCGACGGCACGGAGTTGCCCAGGATGGAGACGAAGACGGCCGCGAGGGCGATGCCCGGGATGGACATGATGATGTCCAAGATACGCATGATCGTCTCGGAGACGGCCTTGCGCGAAACCGCTGCAAGGGCGCCCACGACCGAGCCGCAGACCAGAGCCATGGCGGTGGCGCCAAAGCCGATAATCAGCGAGTAACGACCACCGTAGAGCATACGCGACAGAATGTCGCGACCCTTATCGTCGGTACCGAAGATAAATCCGTTGCCGGGAGCCTGGCGAGCCGTAAAGATCTCGACCGGGCTATAGGGGGCAAGAAGGGGCGCCAGAATCGCAGTCAGGGCGACCAGCACCAGCACGACGGCGGCAATCTTAGAAGACAGCGTCATCTTCTTCCAGCCACCGAGCTTGAGCCCCTTGGAGGCAGCCTTCTCGAGCTGCTCGGTTTGCTTCTCTCGAATCTTTACCATAATCTACACCGTCCTGATGCGCGGGTTGATGAGCAGGTAGAGCATGTCAACCACGATGTTGATGATGATGAAGGCAAGAGCAACGACGATGACGACGCCCTGAACCAGGTTCGCCTCGTTGCCCTGAACGCCCTGCAGAATCGCGGTGCCCATGCCGGGGAGGTTGAAGATAACCTCGATGACGACGGCGCCGCCCATGAGGTAACCGATCTTAAGACCGAGGGTGGTGACCGGGGTGATCAGCGCATTGCGAAGAACGTTGATGCCGACGACGACCTTCTCGGGAACGCCGGCGCCGCGAGCCATACGGACATAATCCTTGTCGAGCTCCTCGACCATGGCGGTACGCACGATACGAGTCATCTGGCCCGTCAGCGGAAATGCCAAGGCGATAGCGGGCATGATCATACGCCCCAGATAGCCAACCGGATTCGTGGTGAAGTGAGGCAGAGCGCCCGATGCCGGGAGCACCTTAAGGTAGGAAGAGAACAGCAGGATCAACAGAACGGCAAGCCAGAACGACGGGGTTGCCAAGCCGGCGATGGAAAAGACACGGATTACTTGGTCCGGCCATTTGTCGCGATACAGTGCCGCGATGACGCCGAGCAAAAACGAAACGACCGCACCGATGGCAAGACCGATGAAGGTCAGCTGCATCGTGACGGGCAGGGCCCTGGAGATGCGCTTGGCAACGGAGTTGCGAGCAGCACCATAGGTGCCCATGTCGCCATGGATCAAATCGCCCATATAGCGCACGTAGCGCACGGGCCAGGGGTCGTCCAGACCATACTTCTCATGGTACTCGGCAACCGCCTCGGGCGAGGCACCGTCACCCAACGCCGTGTAGGCGGGGTCGGTCTTGGAGAACGACATAAGGAAGAACACCAGGACGGTGACGCCCAATGCCATGATCGGCAGCGCCACAAGACGCCTTCCAATCAAACGTAGCAAGTTGTTCACGTTCTCTCCCCTTTCTTTTGTCGGTAGGACCAACTGGTATATGAGTACGGATACTCATTACAAGACCCGAGCGACATCGTTGCCGCCCGGGTCTTTGTTTCAACTATGAGGATACGGTCCCAACGACCGACATCCTGCATATAGACTCAAGCGAGTCTTACGCCTTGACGGTCGCAACGCCCCTGAAGGACATGCTCGTCGTGCCGATGCCCTTGAAACCATCGAGGGCCTCGCCATTGGGCGCAGTGGACGGATCGTCCCAAGAAGCGGAGACGGTCTTGACGTGGACAACGGGGTACAGAACGGCGTTGTCGGCAATGATGTCGAAACACTCGTTCCACTTCTTCTGCTGCTCGTCGCCCTCGGCGGCAAGAGCCTCGTCCATGAGACCGTGGAGCTTCTGCCACTCAGCGGACTCCTTCCACGGGCAACGGGTCTGCATCCAGACGTTGTCGCCGTACCACCAGTTGAGCAGCAGGTCGGGGTCGGCGCCGAAGCAGGAAGGATCGCCAGGGGCAAGGAGGATATCGTAGGCCTCGCCGCCGTCGATGGCGGCGTAGGTGGCCGGCGAGGTATCGGTCTGGATGGTCACATCGAAGCCGAGAGCGTCGAGGTCGTTCTTGACCTGGGCGGCCATGCCCTTAATCTGCTCGTTGTCGGTGGTGCGCAGGGTGATGGCACCCGGGGTGATGCCAGACTCCTCGATGAGCTTCTTAGCCTTCTTGGTGTCGGTCTTGTACACCGTGGAAGCCTCATGATAGTTGGTGAAGCTCTTGGGCAGGTAGCAGCTGGCAGCGGTGGCAAGGCCGGCGAAGGTGTTGCTGACCATCTTCTCGGTGTCGAGCGCATACATGACAGCCTGACGGACCTTGACGTTGTTCCAAGGCTCCTTGGCGACGTTGAACATGATGAAGCGGGTGCCGAAACCCTGAACGTTATCGATCTTGCAGCCGGCGCTCTCGAGCTGGTCGACGGCGTCAGCGGTAACGAGCTCCATAACGAGCGTGGAGCCCTCCTGCTGAGCGGTAACGCGAGCAGTGGGGTCGGTCAGGATGCTGTACTGGATCTTCTTATCCTCGGCAGCATACTCACCGTTGTACTCGGGGTTGGGAACCAGGGTGATCTCGGTATCGGAGATAGAGTCGTACATCCAGGGGCCGGAGCCGATCGGCTGCTTGGCGCGATCCTCCTCGGTCTGGGTGGCCGGGGTAACGCGGACGATGGCCAGACGATCCTTGAGCAGGGAGAAGTTGGGGACCTTGGTCTTGACCGTCACGGTGCTGGCGTCCTTGGCCTCGATGGACTCGAAGGGCTGGAAGAACGGAGCATAGGTAGCGGAAGCGGCGCAAGCGGTGTAGGAGGCAACGACATCGTCAGCGGTGACCTCGGTGCCATCGGAGAACTTGGCGCCCTTGCGGATGGTGACCTCGAAAGTGGTGTCGTCCACAGACTTGGGATCGTCGGTGGCGAGCTCGTTGAAGGTGCTGTAGTCGTGGTAATCGATGCCGTAGAGGCCCTCGACGACGTGCCAGTTAGCACCCAGGCCCACAGCGGAGCCGGTGCTGGCGGGATCGAAGCTGGACGGAGCGTAAGCGGAACCAGCGGTGATCACGCCGCCGCCACGGTTGGCGGAATCGGTGGAGCCGGAAGCGGAACCCTCGTCGCTAGAGCTGCCACCGCAGCCAGTGAGACCAAGGCCGGCGACAGCAGCGACGCTGCCGGTGAGGCCGAGGAACGAACGCCTGGACATACCCTTGTTGATGATGGCCATGTCTTCTCCTATCAATAGAGAATCTTACTCGGGAGCACCTAGACTTGCCCCCGCGCAACTTGCGGACGATATATACCTTACCTACCGACGAACCCAACTGAGGTGCCGCGCTCGGCGACCGATACATACATACGCTTGAACGGTATTTACTACCGTTCACCGAATTCATTGACAAACGATTCGCCAGACAGTATGTATCGACGAGGTGAGATATCAGTCTTCGTCAGCCCGCAGGATAGCAGGGTTGTTCACCATGGCTAGTCAAACGTTTTAGCGTTAATTAAACCCGAAATCGGCTGGTAATCGCCGTGAAATAAATAATTGAAAATCATTCAATCATGTATATCAGTTGTTTAGAGGCGTATTTAGTTTTCGGATTGCTTTGTCGCCGCCTCGGCGCGCTCGGCATTCCATGCAACGAGCGCCTCGTGAACCGCTTTGGCGACATCGGCAGGAACGCCTCGAACTTCCGCGATCTCTTGCTCGCTCGCCGCGCGCAAACGCTTCATCGAGCCAAAATGGCGCATAAGGGCACGTTTTCTGGTGGGTCCCACGCCTGGAACGTCATCGAGTACCGAAACCGTCATGGCTTTATCGCGCAATTCGCGATGGAACGTGATGGCAAAACGGTGCGATTCATCGCGCACCTGTTTAATTAGATAGAGCGACGCGGACCCGGTCGGCAGCACGACTGGAGTCTCGTCCCAAGGCACGAAAACCTCCTCATCGGCCTTTGCCAGGCCACAAACTGGTATATCGAGCCCAAGAGCCTCAAGTTGCTTGATCGCAGCGGTCAATTGCGGCTTACCGCCATCGACAACGAGCAAATCGGGGCGCGAGCCAAAGCGCTCGTCGGCCATGCGCTCGGGAGCATAACGTCGTCCCAAAACCTCGGACATCGACACGAAGTCGTTTGCCTCGTCCAATTCGGCCTGAATTTTAAAACGACGATACTGGCTCTTGTCGGCGCGCCCGTTGGTAAACACCACCATCGAGGCGACCGTAAAGGTGCCATGCAGTGTAGAGATATCGAAGCACTCGATACGCAACGGCGGCGATGGCAGCGCCAACGCACTTTCGAGCTCCAGGAGCGCTTGATTAGTGCGGTCGTCAGCGTACCCCGTTCGCATCATGTAGCGCATGAGGGCATGGCGCGCATTTTTGGATGCCATATCGAGCAGACGGTGCTTTTCGCCACGCTGCGGCCTATGGAGATGGCAGGAACGCTCACGCTTGCCCGCAAGCCACTCCCCCAGCGCCTCCGCATCCTCAAGCTCGACGGAAAGGTTGACCTCAGCTGGAATATCAGCCGTCTCGTCGTAATAGCGCTTAAGAAAGCCCGACTGGAGCTCTTCCTCGTCAACATCAAGACCCTTGTCGAGAATGAACTCGCAGGTGCGAACTGTTCGGCCCTCGCGAACGACGAAGACGCAAGCGGCGGAGATGGTCTCCTCGCGATAGAAACCGATGACATCTATATCGACACTGGAGGGAAAAACGACTTGCTGACGATCGTCCAGACCCCTGATGACCTCCAAACGACGTTTGACGCGTGCCGCGCGCTCAAAGTCGAGCGCCTCAGCGGCATCCGTCATCTCGGAGGTCAGCTCATCGACGACATCCTTGCGATGGCCCGACAAAAAGCGCTCGACACGCTTGACGTTCTTGGCATAGTCTGCCGGGGAAATCGCGCCGACACACGCACCCGGGCCGCGCCCGACATGGTAGTCAAAGCAGGGGCGCCCGTTTTGCGCGCAAATCATATTGACGATGTCTTCCTCGCCCTTGTGGGACTCGACGATACGGCGACAACGACGCCACTCCGCACAGGATGCGGAGCAGATGGGGATAACCTTGCGCAGCGTATCTATCGTCTCACGTGCCGCGCGGCTATCGGTATAAGGTCCAAAATAGCGCGTTCCCGGCTTATGACGCTCACGCGTGTATTTGATAGCGGGATACAGGTCGCCCTTTGTAATGGCGATAAAGGGGTAGCTCTTGTCATCCTTGAGGTCGACGTTAAAGTACGGATGGTACTGACCAATCAAATTGTGCTCGAGCACCAACGCCTCGTGCTCGGTCTCCACCACGATATAGTCAAAGCTCGCCACCAGCTGCATCATCAGCGGGATCTTCTGGCGCTCGTCCTGCAGCGTCACGTACTGACGCATACGGGCGCGCAGGTTTTTCGCCTTGCCCACGTAGATGACATCGCCCTTGGCGTCTTTCCAAAGGTAGCAGCCGGGCTGCGTGGGAACGCGCGAAACCTGCTCGGCAAGCGTTGGAATGTTGTCGTGACCGGCCACGCGCACCTACTTGCGACGAAGCAGCGCCGAGACCTCGGGCATCTTAAGGACGACGGCAAGGCCAAAGGTAACAGTAAGCGAGACGACACCCGCAACGCAAACGTAGCCAAGAGTAATCAGAATCGAGCCGCCAAGTGCCCCGACAAAGTGCTCAAGCGCCCACATGACGCCGGCGCCTGCGGCAGCACCCAGGCCACCGAGCAAAAGTCCAAAGAAACCGCCATGCAGGATAGATTTAACCTGAAGATCACGCAGACGACGACGCAGCCACCACAGCGAGCAACCGACCAAGATCACGTAGTCGACGACATACGAAAGCGCGATTGCCGGCATACCGAAGCCCAGCACAACGCCAAACAGCAGAACCGAGCCGGCCTGGCCGATGGCGGAATACAGACAATAGCGGCTATAGGGCTTCATGTCGAGCAAGGCAGAGAAGCTCTTCTGCATCAGCACGACCACGCCGTAGAGCGGCAGGGAAAGTGCCAGGTAGATAAGGAACTCCGACACCAGCGCCACACCGGACTCATCGAACTTGCCAGCGCAGTAGATCATGTTGAGCGGACGCGCGAAGACAATCAGGTACAGCGCGAATGGAATCAGGAAGAACAGCATCTGGGCGACGCCACGCGAAATGCCCGTGCGGACGCTGTCGTAATCCTCCTCCTGTGCGTCGTGAGAGAGCTCGGTATAGAGCGCCGTCGAAAGCGAGGCGGCAATCAGCGCGTAGGGCAGCGTGTACCACAGGCGCGCATAGGCGATGACGGAAGGACCAGTCTCGGGCTGGACCACCAGCGCAGCAGCGTTGGTGATAGAAGTCGAGACAAACATGCACACCGTGGCGAGCAGCGTCGGGATACCGAGCGCAATCGTCTGGCGCAGTGCGGGGTCCTTAAAGTCGATATGGATATGGGGATGCACGCCGTGCTTGCCAAGCGCGGGGATCTGACATGCCATCTGAACAAAGACACCGAGGGTCGTACCGGCCGCAATCAAGATGATGCCGGCACGTTCGCCAAACTGTGCGGACACGGGCGCAAAGCCCATAAAGCTCGCAATGACGATCACATTGTTGAGGACCGGGGCAAACGTCGACCAGAAGTAGTCGCGGTGTGCGTTGAGGACGCCCGAAAACACCGAGCCCAAACCATAAAACAGAATCTGGATGGCAAAGAAACGGAACATGAACGCAGCGGTATCCATGCTGCCGCCGCCACCCGAAAGGAACGATTGCGTCCAGATAAAGCCCGGGGCGAACACGGTCCCCAGCAACGAAATGCCACCCAGCACCAAAAGCAGAATGCCGAGCAGGTTGCCCACGTACTCGTTCGAGGCCTCGCGACCCTGCTCACGCCTCACGCCCATGTACACGGGCAAAAACGCCGTCACGAGCATGCCGCCCATCACGAGTTCGTAGAGCATATTGGGCAGGTTGTTGGCGACCTGATAGGAGGACGAAAGTAGCGACATGCCGATAGCGGCCGCCATTGCCCACGTGCGGATAAAACCGGTGACGCGAGACACAATGGTCAGGATGGTCATAAGCCCGGCGGAACGACCAACCGTGGAGTAGTCCGACGAGCCCATGTCGTCAGTGTCATCTCGCGACGAAGAAGCTTCGGATGAGGGTGTCTGAGGCGCAGATTCTTTTGCAAAATGAGCTCCGCGCTTCAATTCTTCCTGCGGCATCGCTCAGTCCTCTCTCGTAATCGCGGCAACCGTCGCCCCGCAAAATGCAATTAAATCATCGGGTGCAAGCTCGAGCTGATAACCACGCTTGCCTCCCGAAATAAAAATGGTATCCCAAAGGACACATGTCTCATCAATGAGCGTCCGGTAGCGTTTTTTCATACCGACCGGGCTGCAGCCGCCGCGAACGTAGCCAGTCGCCGCAAGCAAATCCTTCACATGCATCATGGCCAAGGACTTCTCCCCCGCGGCACGCGCGGCGGACTTTAGATCGAGCTCGTCGGCAACAGGGATACAGCACACGACATAGTCGTTGGACGGTGTCACGCAGACCAAAGTCTTAAATCCTTGACCGGGCTCCTCGCCAAGCTGCTCCGAAATCGCGACACCCAGGCCCACCGACTCATCACAATCGTCTTCGTACGTATGTAGAACATAGGAAATGCCGGCGCTTTCCAGCTCGCGCATCGCATTGGTTTTTGGCGTCTTTACAGCCTTTGCCATGACATATCCTTTCCCTCGCATTCGGACGCAAGGATTAAGTATATGTCCAATTCGGCCGCATACGTCACTTCGGCACAGCAAGCGCCATCGAATCACAAGGAGTCGATGGCGCCCATAAACTGAATCGCCTATTTATTGAGCATCAAGTTGAGCCTGACGCTCCCGGTCACGCCTGAGCAACGGCGCCAAAAACTTGCCCGTATAACTCTGCGGACAGTCCGCAACCTGCTCCGGTGTGCCCGAAACCACGACGGTTCCGCCGCCGTTACCGCCCTCGGGACCCATATCGATCAGGCGGTCGGCAACCTTGATGACATCAAGGTTGTGTTCAATCACCAGCACCGTGTTGCCCGCATCGACCAAGCGCTGCAGCACATCGAGCAGCTGGCGGACGTCCTCAAAATGAAGGCCGGTCGTCGGCTCGTCCAAAATATAGAACGTCTTGCCCGTCTGGCGTCGATGAAGCTCCTTGGCGAGTTTCACACGCTGCGCCTCGCCGCCCGAAAGCGTCGTGGCGGGCTGGCCCAGGCTCACGTAGCCCAAGCCTACATCGTACAGCGTCTGGAGCTTGCGCTTAATCTGCGGGATATTCCCAAAGAAGGCCAGCGCCTCGGTGACGCTCATGTCGAGCACGTCCGAGATGGTCTTGCCACGGTAGGTGACCTCGAGTGTCTCGCGGTTGTAGCGTTTACCGCCGCAAACTTCGCAGGGAACGTAGATATCAGGAAGGAAGTGCATCTCGATCTTGATCTGCCCGTCGCCCTTGCACGCCTCGCAGCGCCCGCCACTCACATTAAAGGAGAAACGACCCGGCGAGTAGCCGCGCGCCTTCGACTCCGGCGTACTCGCAAACAGCGCGCGAAGATCATCCCACAGGCCGATATAGGTAGCAGGGTTGGAACGCGGCGTGCGGCCAATCGGCGACTGGTCGATATCGATAACCTTATCGATGCACTCGATGCCCTCGATTTTCTTATACGGACCCACAGGGCGCGTCGAACGGTGAATGGCATTCGTAAGGGCAGGCGCAATGGTATCGGTAACCAGGGAGCTCTTGCCCGATCCTGACACGCCGGTAACAACCGTAAGCGTACCAAACTCGATCTTGGCAGTAACGTTTTTGAGGTTGTTGGCTCGAGCGCCCGTAATTTTAAGGCAGCCGCGACCGGGCTTGCGCCGTTCATCAGGCACCCGGATCATTCGTTTGCCGGTCAGATAAGCGCCCGTCATCGACTCAGGACACGCCATGATATCGGCAGGCGTTCCCGCCGCGACTACGTGTCCGCCGTTGACGCCGGCGCCGGGCCCCATGTCGATCACGTAATCGGCGGCACGAATTGTATCCTCGTCGTGTTCGACGACGATAACGGTATTGCCGATATCGCGCAGGCGCTCGAGCGTCTTGATCAAGCGCTCGTTGTCACGCTGATGAAGACCGATCGAGGGCTCGTCCAGAATATAGAGCACGCCCATGAGACCCGCGCCGATCTGCGTTGCCAGGCGAATACGCTGCGCCTCGCCACCGGAAAGCGTCGCCGAGGCACGATCGAGCGTCAGATAGTCGAGTCCAACATCGACCAGAAAACGCAAGCGCTCCAGGATTTCCTTGACGATACGGCCGCCGATAAACTGTTGGCGCTCGGTGAGTTCCAGGCCCTCAAAAAACTCGAGCGATTCACGGCACGACAGGCAACAAACCTCGTAAATGGACTTGCCGCCCACGGTGACGGCGAGCATCTCAGGGCGCAAACGAGCGCCGTGGCAGCTCGAGCACGGCTCCTCGCGAATGTACTTCTCCAGGCGCGCCTTGGTGTTCTCGTTCGTCGTCTCGGTATAGCGTTCGTACAGGATGTTGCGAACGCCCGAAAACTTGGTATCCCACTGGCTGCGACGTCCGTCGAGCTTTTGGTAGTCGACCGAGATCTTCGTATCGCCCAGGCCATCCAAGAATGCACGACGCACGCGAGGGGGCAAGTCCTCCCACGGCGTATCGGTGCTCACCTTAAAGTGTTTGCAGACCGCAGCAAAAATCTGCGGATAGTAGTTCGAGTTGCCAAACAGGCTACCAAAGACTCCGTCGGCAATGGACTTCGAGGGGTCCTCGATCAACGCCTCGGCATCAACGGTTTTCTTAAAGCCCAGGCCGTCGCACTCAGGACATGCGCCATAGGGAGCGTTGAACGAAAAATCACGCGGCTGAAGATCGTCAATGGAGTGACCATGCTCCGGGCACGCCAAGGCCAACGAATACTCCAGCAGCTCGCCCTCGGTCCCCTCGGGAGCATCACGATCGGGCAGCATGTACACGTTTACATTGCCGTGAGCCAGCGCGGTCGCCTGCTCAACAGACTCGGCGATACGGCCCAGAGAGTTCTCACGGATCACGATGCGATCGACTACGACCTCGATATCGTGCTTGAACTTCTTGTCCAGATCGATCGGATCGTCGAGCGAGCGCACTTCACCGTCGACACGCACGCGGCTAAAGCCCTCGGCGCGAAGGTCCTCAAACAGTTTGGTGTACTCGCCTTTTCGCCCGCGCACCACCGGTGCCAGCACAAACGCGCGGCGGCCCTCCCCCGCCGCCAAGACCTTGTCGGCAACCTGGTCGGTCGTCTGACGCTCAATGACGCGGCCGCATTCGGGACAGTGCGGGGTGCCCACACGGGCGAACAGCAGGCGCAGATAGTCATAAATCTCGGTTACGGTGCCAACCGTCGAGCGAGGGTTTTTAGACGTCGTCTTTTGGTCGATCGACACCGCCGGCGAAAGGCCGTCGATTGAATCCAAGTCGGGTTTGTCCATCTGGCCCAAGAACTGGCGCGCATAGCTCGAAAGGCTCTCGACGTATCGACGCTGGCCCTCGGCATAGATAGTGTCAAATGCCAGCGAACTCTTGCCCGAGCCAGAAAGACCGGTAATGACCACGAGTTGGTCACGCGGAATGGAAACATCGATATCACGGAGGTTGTGCTCACGAGCGCCGCGAATAACGATAGAAGAATCAGACATGGAAGCTCCTTGCCTCCTATTGCATCGAATCATACTGTCGATGAGTTTAGCGCACTCGACGCGCACAGATGTTCGTAATACAAGATTCGCAGACCTTTAGCTTTGCGTATCGGGTGCTTTGTTTCTCGAAATGCCGTGGAAAGGTTACAGTAATCTACTACTGAACTTAATTTGCTGTAACAGAGGAACGTCCATGACCGAAGATATCCCCCTTGAAATCACTTCGAGCGACATGGCCAATCTGCCCATATTCATCGCCGTCCTTATCGTGGCCACCGTCGTCGTGCGCGTGTATTTTTCAATCAAACACAATGAAAAGCCGCCCATTGCCCGCGTCTTTTGGTGCGCGACGCTCCTCATCCCGCTCGGTATGGTAGCTGCATGGATTACGAATCAATTGCTCGTAAATGAGGACAATTCCCTATGGGTCCTTTCTTATTCGGCGCTCGGTGCTACCGCCGTCATACTTCTTGTCGAGCCCTTGGTTTCGGGACTTATCGACCAAACCGATCTTGCGACGGGAACGGTTGCCTGTATTTGCCGTGACATCCTTGTCATCGCCGCTGTTTCAGCGCTCTCGTTCGTTTCGCTCGAAATTGCCTGTAACGAAACGTTCTATCGCATTCCCGCCAACTCATTCGGGTTTTCCGTCGGGCTGCTCGCGACGGTTCTGCTCTCCCTTTATTTGCTGGGACAGCGTCATGGCGGCGTCATGGCCCTCGTGCCCGTCGCCTGTTGCATCCTTGGCATTGCCGAGCACTTCGTCATAACGTTTAAAGGCGAAGCCATCCTGCCAAGCGATATCTTGGCCCTTGGCACCGCAATGGAAGTGAGCGAGGGATACGAGTTTACCTTTACCGCCGGAATCGTAACCTCTCTCGCCCTGCTGGAGATTTCCCTGGGGCTTCTTTCGCTTATCCGACCGCGAAAGCTCCGTACGCCCACCCATGTCTTCCCCGCAATCGCCGCTAACCTCTGCGCTTTTCTGCTAGTGACCGTTGTGGGGCTCTCAGGCTTTTCCAGCATCGACTTGGAGCAGGCGCTGGATTTTGGATTTGACCGTTGGCAGCCCATCACCACATATACGTCTCAGGGTTTTATCACTTCGTTCACCGAAATGGTCAACGAGTTGCCCATTGAGAAGCCCGAAGGCTATACGCCCGATGAGGCGCAGAGCATCGAGCAGGAGCTCGCCGCCGCCTACGACAGCACGTATGGCTCGAGCGAGCAGCGCGCGGCTGCCGTTGCCCAGTTCAATGAAATCAAGCCGACGATTGTTGCCGTCATGAACGAGAGTTTTAGCGACCTTTCGTGCTTTGAGCAGCTCCAGGCGGCCGGGTACACCGGCCCCGCATTCTACAACTCGCTTCCCGACACACTTGTTCGCGGCACCATGCTCGCTTCGGTCACCGGTGGCGGAACGGCAAACTCCGAATTCGAATTTTTGACCGGAGCGACAACGGCCTTTGTCGGATTAGGCAAGATCCCCTATCAGCTGTATCAGATGAATGGCGTCAACAGCCTGGCAAAGGACCTTAAAGAGCTTGGGTATACCGCTACCGCTATGCACCCGCAAAACCCCGTCAACTACCATCGAGATAAGATCTATCAGCAGCTGGGCTTTGGAGACTTTCTTTCAATCGGCGATTTCGAAGGTGCGCCCTGTTACCATGCCGGCGTATGCGACTACGCCACCTACGACAAGATACTCGACCTGCTTAGAACCGACGAAGCGCCGCAGTTCATCTTTGACGTCACGATGCAAAATCACGGCGGCTACGACTATGGCACCGTTCCCGCCGAAGAGCTGACAAACTATTGGGTCGAGGGAGCCAGCGAGGGCGCCAATAGCGCGCTCAACACCTATCTCACCTGCATCAACGCATCCGACCGGGACCTCGAGTACTTTATCAACGAGCTCCGCAATATCGGCAGACCGGTTGTTCTTGTCTTTTTTGGCGACCATCAGCCGAGCGCCGCAACGACTCTCAACGACGAGCTGTACCCTCAGGAAGATACGGCAAGCCACGCTTTCCGTGTCTATCAGTCAACCTATTTCGTCTGGGCTAACTATGAAATCGCCGGCAATACCGAGCTCAACGTCTACGACACCGTCGGGGCAAACGAGATTGCAGCCATTACCCTTAATAAGATCGGCGCCCCGCTCACCGACTATCAAAAGGCCCTGCTTGCAACAAGGTCAGATGTGCCCACCATCAATGTCGCCGGCTATCTCGGTGCCGACGGGCTGCGCTACAACTTGGAATCTGAAGACAGCCCATACACCTCGACGATCGACAAGCTGCAGCGCATGCAATACCTCGAGTTCGCCAGCAAAGTTCAGTAAGCCCGCCCATTCGCTTGGGCCCATCGTATTGCAAGCACGCTCGGCCCAAATGCATCGCAAATGACTCCCGCTCGCAAACGAGGGTACAATGACGCTCGTGTCACATCACGGGGCTCCGGCCCCAACATATACAAAGGAGTCATACATGGGTTGCGAGCACGCACAGGCCGCCGGCGGACAAACGTCGCCGTCGCAATTTGAGGAGAACACGCTGTCCGAGGTCAAACGCGTCATCGCCGTGCTTTCCGGCAAGGGCGGTGTCGGCAAGTCGTTTGTCACCGGTGCCATCGCCACCGAGCTTGCCCGTCACGGCCACAAGGCCGGCGTCCTCGATGCCGACATCACCGGTCCCTCTATCCCCAAGATGTTCGGCATGAGCGGACGCCACGTCCATGCCCTTGGCAACCTCATGCTGCCCGAAATCTCCGAGCACGGCGTCAAGGTCATGAGCTCCAACCTTCTGCTCCAAAACGAGACCGACCCCGTCCTTTGGCGCGGTCCGGTCATCGCAGGCGCCATTAGGCAGTTCTGGAGCGAGACCTCGTGGGGCCCCATCGACTACCTGCTGGTCGACATGCCTCCGGGAACAGGCGACGTCGCGCTCACCGTCTTCCAGTCGCTGCCCGTCGACGGCATCGTCATCGTCACGAGCCCGCAGGACCTGGTCTCGATGATCGTCGCCAAGGCGGTCAACATGGCCGAGAAGATGAACGTCCCCATTCTGGGCATCGTCGAGAACATGAGCTATATCGAGTGCCCCGACTGCGGCAAGAAGATCGAGGTCTTTGGCAAAAGCAAGCTCCCCGAGGTCGCAGAGCGCTATAACCTCGACATCTTGGGCACGCTTCCCATTAATCCGGCACTCGCCGAGGCCTGCGATAAGGGCGAGGTTGAGACCGCGCTGCCCGATGGCATGTTGCCCAAGGCAGTCTCTGCCGTCGAGGCTATTACCCCGCACGAGACCGACGAGGCCTAAGTGAACACGAGCGCCTTCTATGACGTCCTGCTAATCGGCGGCGGGGCTTCAGGCCTCGCCGCCGCCATTACGGCCGCACGTGCTGGCAAAAGCGTCTGCATCGTTGAGCGCGATGTCGCCTGCGGCCTAAAGCTCCTTGCGACCGGTAACGGCCGCTGCAACCTCTCCAACGAATCGATTGATCCTCAGCGGTATAACCACCCCGCATTCGTCGAATCTGTCATGGGCCCCCAACCCGAACAAGAGCTTATGGGTTTCTTCTCCTCGCTGGGCATCATGACAACCTCCGAGGAAGGCCGGCTATACCCGCGCTCCCTTCGCGCAGAATCGGTGCGCGACGCGCTTCTCAACGTTTGCGACCGCCTAGGTATTACCTTAATCTGCGGAGCCAACGTTGCCTCGGCGAACAAAGCTTCCGAAGGCTGGACACTCCAAATAGACCGTCCAGCGCGGGCGCTCAAGGCAAAAAAGCACGACGACCGAAAATCGGAGCTCCGCTCGCTTCGGAAAGCGCTCGCCGATGTCCCTCGCAAGAACGAGGCCCTGGAGGCACATGCCGTAATTATCGCCACGGGTGGCAACCCCACCGGTATCGCCGATACGTTTAGCCTCCCCCTCACTTCGCTGCGCCCCATCCTCTGCCCCGTATCGGCAACGGTCGTCGGCGATCGGGCGGCACTCAAGACGTTGGACGGCCTGCGCGTCCGCGCCCGCTTGACGCTCGCCCGCAATCATAATGAGCTCTGGCACGAAGACGGTGAAGTCCTGTTTCGAACCTTCGGTATCTCGGGCGTCGCTGTCTTCAACCTCTCCCGTCGTATCCAGCGCGGCGATACGATCCTGCTCGACGTTTTCCCCGACCTCTCTAAAGACGAGTTGCTCGATATGCTTAACCGGCGCGTTAAGCTGCTCGGCGGCTTTTCGCCCCGCGATCCCCGTTGGCTCGACGGCATGCTCGCCCCGCAACTCTCCCGCGTCGTCTGCACAGCGTTCGAGCAGTGCCATCCAGGCTCCAACGATGTCATCCACCTGGTCTCGATCCTCAAGCATTTTAAGTTGCTCGTCGAAGGAACCGCCGAGGAGCGCTCGGCGCAGGTCACGCGTGGTGGCGTATCTGTCGAGAGCATCTCAACACCCAGTCTACGCGCGCGCAGCGTTGTCGACACCCCGCTTTACGTCTGCGGCGAAGCGCTCGACATCGACGCCGATTGCGGAGGCTTTAACCTTGCGTGGGCATGGCTCTCGGGCATTCGCGCTGCAAGCAGCCTGTAACCGCGCAGTCTATAATCAAAAACGCATTCGGGCCGTCTGGGATACCGGACGGCCTCTTTCTTGCCTCTAAGGAGACCTCGATGATTGAAATCACCCAAGTCAACGCGTCGCTCGATGAAGCCGGCGATGAAAATGCCTGCCTCATTGTTGGCAAGCGAGTCGCCAAGCGCGTCCTACGTTGCAAAGACTCCGAGATCAAGTCCATCGAGCTCCACCGCAAGTCAATCGACGCTCGCAAAAAACGAGACGTCCATTTTATCCTGAGCTTTCGTGTTGAGCTGACCAGTCCCCACCTCGAGCGAGAAGCGGTCGACAGCGTTTCCGAGCGTGACCGCTCGCGCGTACGCGCGATAAAAGATGATGGGTCTTCATTCCCCACCCCCGTCTCCGACGCACCTCAAGAACGCCCTGTCGTTGTCGGCGCCGGATGCGCTGGCCTTTTCGCCGCGCTAACGCTCGCCAAAGCAGGTCTTAAGCCCTTGCTCATCGAGCGCGGCGACCCGGCATTTCGCCGCTCGCATGCGATCGACCTCTTTCTAAAGGAGCGCATCCTCGACCCCGAGAGTAATATCCAGTTTGGTCTGGGCGGCGCGGGGACCTTCTCGGACGGCAAGCTCAATACGGGAACAAAAAATCCCGCCCATCGCCTTATCCTCGAAACCTTCGTCGAGGCGGGTGCGCCCCGCGATATTCTGTGGGATGCCAAGCCGCACATTGGCTCCGACATCCTTCCCACGGTTGTCACCGCTATATCCCAGCGCATCGAGCAGCTCGGAGGTATCGTCCGTTATCGAACAAAGCTCGTCGACATTCACATCGACGCGTCTGGCGCCATCACCGGTATTGATGTCCAATCGTCCCAAGACGCCACTTACGAGCCAATCGAGACAAAGCACCTCATCCTCGCCTGCGGGCATTCTGCTCGCGATATTTTTGAGCTCCTTAAGGACCACAACGTGGCCCTCGCACAAAAGACCTTTGCCATGGGCGTTCGCATCGAGCATCCGCAGCGCGACATCGACCGAGCCCAATATGGAGCCTTGGCGGGACATCCTGCCCTCGGAGCAGCCCCCTACAAGCTCGTCGCCCATCTTCCCAACGGCCGCAGCGTGTTCTCGTTTTGCATGTGCCCCGGCGGGCAGGTTGTCGCCGCCTCTTCCGAGCAGGGCCACCTGTGCGTCAACGGCGCCAGCCTCAATGCCCGCGACGGACGCAACGCAAACGCCGCCCTGCTCGTTAACGTCACGCCTGAGGACCTTCCCAACGATGACCCGCTCGCCGGCATCGAGCTCCAACGTGCCTGCGAGGCGGCCGCCTATCGCCTGGGCGGTTCCAACTGGAACGCACCGGCACAACTCGTCGGAGATTTCCTCGCAGAACGCGCCAGCAAGGCGCCCGGAAAGGTAAAGCCCACCTATCCGCTCGGTGTGACCTGGACGGCAATTGACGAAGCCCTGCCGCAGCATATCGTCGAGTCGCTCCGCCTGGGACTTCCCCTACTCGGAAAAAAGCTACGAGGTTACGACCGTCCCGATGCCGTTCTTACCGGCGTGGAGACTCGTTCGAGCTCACCGGTCACTGTCACCCGAGACCGAACGTGCCATGCCGTGTCGACCCCGGGCCTCTACCCTTGTGGTGAGGGAGCTGGATATGCCGGCGGCATCATGAGCGCGGCCACCGACGGCATTCGTTGTGCCGAAGCCCTGATCGCAGACCTCTAACGCACGAATTCCAGCGCGCAAAAGACATAGGCCCCGAGCTCCACAGGGAACTCGGGGCCTGTTCGCTATTTCTTAAACCGTGCACCCTGGCGTTTTCTGCCCGATGCGAACGTGGAACCCTTGCGGGCCTGCAAACGCAAGCGCTCGATCGTCTCGTCCTCAGACGCACCCTCGAGCATCGCCCGAATCTGAACGACGGCATCGCGCAGGCGCGCCGCCTCCTCAAAGTCCATGGCGGCAGAAGCGTTACGCATATCCTCTTCCATGGTTTCGACGATCCGCACAAGCTCGTCATGCGGCAGTTCTTCCAACTGCTCCGCAAGTGTCTGCTCGGGCGCCACCGTTTCCGGCACACCGCCCTCGCCCGACTCATCGGGCGTATAGAATGCGCCATGGCCAAGAGAGTCGCCCTTCGAGCGTCCTTTGGAGCCCACAGTTTTTTCGGCCTCGGCAATAAAACTTGAGATGTCGTTGATGGCCTTGCGCACTGTCTTGGGCACAATGCCATGCTCTTCGTTATATGCCATCTGAATCTCGCGACGGCGCTGCGTCTCCTCGATGGCCTCTTTCATCGAATCGGTCACAACGTCCGCATACATGATGACTTCGCCATCGGCGTTACGGCCCGCGCGGCCAATCGTCTGAATCAGCGAACGGCGGTTGCGCAAGAATCCTTCCTTATCGGCATCGAGAATTGCCACCAGTGAGACCTCGGGAAGATCCAAGCCCTCGCGAAGCAGGTTGATGCCAACGAGAACATCGATCTTGCCCTCGCGCAGCGTTCGCAGGATCTCGACACGGTCCATTGTCGCCGTATCAGAGTGCATGTAATTGACCTTAATGCCCGCATCAAGCAGATGGTCGGTCAGGTCCTCGGCCATGCGCTTGGTCAACGTGGTCACCAGCACGCGCTCCTTGCGGGCAACGCGCTCGCGAATCTCGTCCTCAAGATCGTCAATCTGACCGCGAACCGGACGCACATCGATCTTGGGATCGAGCAGACCGGTCGGACGAATAATCTGCTCAACGTCGTTCTGGCTAACCCGCAGCTCATAGTCGCCCGGTGTTGCCGAAACGTAGATGAACTGGGGTATCCTTGCCTCAAACTCATCGAAACGAAGCGGGCGGTTATCGAGCGCCGAGGGCAGGCGAAAACCGTGTTCCACCAGCGTCACCTTACGCGAGCGGTCACCTTCGTGCATGCCGCGAATCTGCGGCACCGTCACATGGCTCTCATCGATGATGCAGAGCATATCCTTGGGAAAGTAATCGATTAGGGTAAACGGCGGCTCACCCGGCTTGCGACCGTCCAGATGACGCGAGTAGTTCTCGATGCCGTTGCAAAAGCCCATCGTCTCGAGCATCTCAAGATCATAATCGGTGCGCTGCTGCAGACGCTGCGCCTCGAGCAACTTGTCGGTCGCCTTGAGCTCCGCCACGCGCTTCTCGCACTCTTCGCTGATCGATTTCAGAGCCGCCTTGACCTTCGGCTTCTCGGTCACATAGTGTGATGCCGGCCATACGGGGATGGCCTCGTACTCACGAAGCATCTCACCGGTGACCTCATCGATCTCGGCAATCAGCTCGACCTCGTCGCCAAAGAACTCAAACCGCAACGGATGCTCAGCATAAGGCGGATACACGTCGACAACATCGCCGCGCACGCGGAACGTGCCACGCGCCAGGTCATAGTCATTGCGATCATATTGAATGTCGATAAGCGCATGGATAAAGTCATCGCGCTCGAGCGGCACCTTCTTGTCGACGTTTGGAGCCAGACCCGCATAGTCCTCAGGAGAGCCAATGCCATAGATACACGAGACCGATGCGACAACGATCACATCACGTCGAGAGAGCAGTGACGCGGTCGCCTGATGGCGCAGCATCTCGACCTCTTCGTTAATCGAGGAGTCTTTCTCGATATATGTATCGCTTTGCGGCACATACGCCTCGGGCTGATAGTAGTCGTAATACGAGACAAAGTAGACCACAGCGTTATTGGGAAAGAACTCTTTGAGCTCGCTCGCAAGCTGAGCAGCGAGCGTTTTATTCGGAGCCATGACCAGCGTCGGCTTTCCCAGGGCCTCAATAGTCTTTGCCATCGTGAAGGTCTTGCCCGAACCAGTCACGCCCAGCAAAACCTGATAGCGGTCTCCGTCCCTCACGCCCTGCACAAGCGACTCAATGGCTTTAGGCTGGGAACCGGCAGGCTCATAGGGAGAAACGACCTTAAACGGCACGTCAGAGCCTTCAACGCCAAAGCGCTTAAGTTCACCACCAACGCGTTCTACTTCAAATTCCGCCATGGATACTCCTAACTCGTACATCTGCAGTATACGCAGGCGGTGGGCTTAGTCCTATACGAACCGATCGGGATAGAGAGTCTTATATCGAACCCAGGCATTATTGACGCGAATCAGATAAGCCTGAGTTTCAGGGAAGGTAATCGCATTATGGAGTGACGTGTTCTGCTGCGCCCATCCGTCGACATTGCCCATACCGGCGTTATAGGCGGCGATGGCACTATCCGTCGACCCGTTGAAATAGGCGAGAAGATACGAGAGGTATGCGCAGCCAAACTCGATATTCGTAGCCGGATCGTTAAGATTGTCGACCGAATACTCCCCTCCGTCGACAAGGCCCTTGGCGATCATGTCCTGGGCAGTCTCGGGCATCAGCTGCATCAATCCCTGAGCACCCTGATTCGACTCGGCCTCGGGATCCCAATTCGATTCCGACTTAATGACAGCGCACACCAGATACGGATCCAGATTATGCGAAATACTGGATTGCTTTACATACGCCTCGTAGTCAATCGGATACAGCGGCTTAAAGAAAGCGGCAGGAGCACACGAGTAGACGAGCGAAATAAGGCCGAAGACGAACACAACGGCAAGTGGCGCCACGCGATACCACGTAAAGAAACGTGCCTTAGGCATCGGCCTCCTCCTTATCCGGAGTATCTATAAACCCGTGGCATGCAAGCCATGAGTCAAGCTGCTCAAAGAGCGAATTATCGGCTGCCGAATTATCAATCACCGTTGTAGCGAGATTGCACAGCGCAGACTCATCGGGCTGGCAAGCAGAACGGGCATCGAAATCAGATGGCTCCATGCCACGTTGAATAGCGCGCTCGCGACGAACTGACAAAGGGGCGCTAATGACCAGAATTTCATCAGCCAAGCCAAATGCATCCTCAAAACCAGTCGGAGCTGAAACCTCGACCACCGCAAAGGGATAACGGGGAGATGAAACCGTACAACAAACCGGATCGAGAATCCTAAGCGAAAGCTGTTCAATCAGAACGGGATGCACGATGCCATTGAGCCGTGCGACCGAATCAGGAGAAGCGAAAGCTCGAGAAGCGAGGATACTGCGGCGAATGCCGCCTTCCTCATCCAAAATGTCCCAACCGAATTCATCCGCGAGAGCATTGACGATATCAGAGCCCGGCACATACAGCGATTTTGCAAGCTCATCCAGATCGATAAGCATAGCGCCACGAGATTCGAAATAGCGGCAGGCAGTCGACTTACCCGAAGCAATATTGCCCAAGACAAATACGGTAAACATCAAGCCCTCCCTAACGCCAATGCGAGTAATTATCGCTCAAATAAACTAGATGGACTCAAAAAACAGCCAAACAGTAAGAGCGCATACGGGGAAGCTAGGTCCCAAAGCACAACATGTATATAACGCAAAAAGGGGGAGGCCGCGAGGCCTCCCCCTTCTCAGTTCAAGCGTACGGCTCGGTGCCGTCCACCGGTCAGCGGCGCCCTGGCCTCCCACGGGCTGACCCCGCAGTACTCTCGGCGCGATGGGGCTTAGCTTCCGGGTTCGGAACGGGACCGGGCGTGCCCCCCATGCTCTGGCC
>JAXJEC010000058.1:0-63443 GCA_036301625.1 Collinsella sp.
ACCTATCGAAACACATCTCCACCGTTCCATCAACTGGGAAAACGGCGCCCCCGGACCCCAGGAGGGGCCGCGGGGGCGTTCAGCTAACTGCGGGAATGGCCTATCCGCTCAATGTGTTCGGCTGAGATCGGAAATCAACCCCAGTCTTTTTGGGACGGCGCGAATCGTGGCAGACAGCCTCCCAACACGCTAATGGCGGGCGCGCATCTTCACCAAACGCACCATGGCAAGCGCAAAGCCCACAGCGGCCACAGCCATGAGTACGTAGAACACCGAGCGAAAGCCGAATAGGAATACATCCGGACGGCCTGCAACAAAACTGGTCACGGCCTCGCCCATCGCCACGCTCATCTGCCCATACAGGATATGCGACGCCGCCGTAATGCCGAGTGCCATGCCGGCGTAGCGCGCCAGGCTGCCCAGGCTGCCCGCAAAGCCGAGCGCTTCGCGCGGAGCTGAGCCCATATACAGCGAGTTGTTGGGACTCTGGAAAATCGACGTGCCACACGACATAAACGCAACGCAGCACACGATCACAGGGATAGAAGAGTGCTCGTCAAGCGTGCTTACCGCAAAGAGACCGCACACGTACACGCCCAGGCCGACCGCCGTGGGGCCCTCGCAGCCAACACGGTCCGAAACCGTACCCGAAAGCGGTCCGATAAAGGCATTCACCATCGGCAGCGCCAAAAAGAGCAATCCGGAAATGTCGGAACCAAAGCCATGGGCGTCCTGAAAATAGAACGGCAGGATAAACTCAGATGCGCCAATACCAACGAACACGATGAGCATGCAGGCAAGGTTGATGGTGAAGGCCGAATTTGCAAAGCAGCGACGAGCGGCCTCGATCAGGGACATGGGGCGCTCGCCGGCCTCCGGCTTAACATGCGGCAGCGTGTAGAGCCCCACGATAAACGAGATGACGCCAATGGGCAGGTTGATGAGGAAGATGCTCTCCCAAGGAAAGCTTGCCACCAGCATGCCGCCGAGCACGGGGCCACACATCATGCCGAGGGCCACAAAGGTCGCAAGAATACCCATGGCACGGCCTCGTTCGCGCGCCGGAAACGACTCGGTGATGATACCCATGTTGTTAGCCATGGCCGCCGCGCAACCGACGCCCTGAACAATGCGTGCCAGGATAAGAACCTCGAGCGAGGCCGAAAGGCCGCACAGCAGCGAACCGACCGAAAAGACGATGACGCCCAACTGGAACACGTTCACCTTGCCGCGCACGTCGCCCAGACGGCCAAACGGCAACATAGCCACGCAAGTCGCAAGCAGATACACCGAGCTTACCAGCTGAATGCGATCGAGGCCCACGCCCAGCTCCTTTTGCATCACGGGCAGCGCCACGGTCACGACGGTCGAATCCAGACACACCATAAACGTCATGATGAGCACGGTAAACAGAATCGCCCACTTGTTCTTGCCATGGGTGTCGCCCTCTAGGGCAATATGCTCGCGGCGCAGCTGCTCTGCGGTTTTCTCCATATCCATCCTTTCGAGTGGCCCAACGCAAAAACGGGGCCCCAATCGCCTGTAAACAGTCGCGATTGGGGCCCCGCCTACGGAATCGGAACTAAAGGTCGCCGAAGCTTTCTGCCAGCATCGGCGCCTTATGCGAACGCTAGCCTAGCACTGCTCGAGTGCCTGCTCAAGGTCGGCAATCAGATCGGCCGTGTCCTCGAGGCCGCACGACAGGCGCACCATGTCGGCGGAGATACCGCAGGCGATGAGTTCCTCGTCGTTCATCTGGCGATGCGTAGCGTTAGCAGGATGCAGGCAGCAAGTGCGGGCGTCGGCCACATGCGTGGCGATCTGGGCGAGCTTAAGGCTCTTCATAAAGGTCTCAGCCGCCGCGCGACCACCGTTAAAGCCAAAGCTCACAACGCCGCAGGTACCGTTGGGCATGTACTTCTGAGCGATGTCATAGTACTTATCGCCCTCTAGGCCCGGATAGCTCACGAAGCGTACCTTGGGATGACTCTGCAGGAACTTGGCAACGGCCAGGCCGTTCTCACAATGACGCGGCATGCGCACATGCAGGCTCTCGAGCGAGCTGTTCAGGAAGAAGGCCGCCTGCGGGTTCTGCATGGGGCCGAGGTCGCGCATGAGCTGCGCGGTGGCCTTGGTAATGAAGGCGCCCTCGCGACCGAACTTCTTGGCATACGTCACGCCGTGGTAGCTCTCGTCGGGCGTGGTGAGACCCGGGAACTTATCCGCATGGGCCATCCAGTCAAACTGGCCGTGGTCAACGATCACGCCGCCCAGGTAGGCAGCATGTCCATCCATGTACTTGGTGGTGGAGTGCGTAACGATGTCGGCGCCCCACTCAAAGGGACGGCACATCACGGGCGTCGGGAAGGTGTTGTCGACCATCAGCGGCACGCCGTGGTCGTGCGCGGCCTTGGCAAAGCGCTCAATATCGAGCACGGCGAGGGCGGGATTGGCGATCGTCTCGCCAAAGACGAGCTTGGTATTGGGCTCAAAGGCTGCCTCGAGCTCCTCATCAGTGCAGTCGGGGGCGACGAACGTGCAGGTCACGCCCATGCGGCCCATGGTGTGGGCGAGCAGGTTATACGTACCGCCGTAAATGGCAGAACTCGCGACCACATGATCGCCGGCACCGGCCACGTTAAAGATCGCGAGGAAATTCGCAGCCATGCCCGAGCTCGTGAGCATCGCGGCAGTGCCTCCCTCCATCTCGCAGATCTTGGCGGCAACCAGATCGCACGTGGGGTTCTGCAAACGGCTGTAGAAGTAGCCCGACTCCTCCAGGTCAAACAGCTTGCCCATATGCTCCGACGTGTCGTACTTCCACGTGGTGGACTGGTAGATGGGCACCTGGCGCGGCTCGGCATCTCCCGGGTGATAGCCGCCCTGAACACATGTAGTACCGATGGTCTGCTCGCTCATATCTAGCTCCCTTGCCTGGGTTACGTTTTATTCGGTTCACGATACCGCTACCCTGCACCCCTCTCAACCCATCCCCAAGGTAGGTTATGGGACAAATTGATCAGGGGTATTTATCTCAAGCCTTGGGCATTTGCTCGATAGATAAAAACGAGGCATACATGAAGCTCTCGATGATTACATGCCCCGTCACGGATACCATAGGCGGGTACACCGTGACCAAGGAGACAACGATGAAGCAAATCGATACGGCCCAGCTCGACATCACCGCCTGTCAGGCTCAAGCTGCCGAATATCACGCCCGTGGCTTTAACTGCGCCCAGGCCGTCGCCTGCACGCTCGCGCCCGCCGTCGGGCTCGACCCCCAGGTCGCCTTTACCCTCACCGAGGGCTTTGGCGCCGGCATGGGCGGCATGACCGAAACCTGCGGCGCCATCTCGGGCGCCGTGGCCATCATGGGCTTTGTAATGAGCGACGGCATGGAAAACCCCAAGACCAAGGGCCAGACCTACAAGCTGTCGCGCGAAATCGCCAAGCGTTTTGGCGAGAAGAACACAACGACCGTCTGCGGCACGCTCAAGGGCATCGGATCGGATAAGGGTCCGCTCCGCAGCTGCCCCGGCTGCATCGACGATGCCGTCGAGATTGCCTGCGATGTGCTAAAGCAGCTCGCCGAGTAAACGGCAGCAACAGAAAAACGACGGCCGGCGCGCTTGGAATCCATCCAAAAGCACGCCGGCCGTCGCCGTTAGAACTCGGCAAACTCGGGAGCGCCGACCTCAATCTCCTCGCGCCCCGCCATAAGCTCGCGCATCTTAGCGCAAAACGGCTCCTGCTCCCCCGCCTTAAACACCAAATGAAGTGTCACGGCGTCCGCGTAATCGGTATCCGAAACCTTGGCACCCGAATCCTGCGCCAAGCGAAGCACCTGCTCGTACTGCGGATAGGCCACATGCACGTCAACCGGCACGACGCTTGTCATCTCAACGATCTGCCCGGCCTCCTGAGCCGCGGCCACCGCCGCCTGCGTCGCAGCGGTATAGGCGCGCACCAAGCCACCAGGCCCCAACAGCGTGCCACCAAAATAGCGCGTCACCACGCAGCAAACATTTTTGAGCTCTGCGCCGCGCAACACCTCGAGCGTCGGCATACCGCTCGTGCGGCTCGGCTCACCATCATCGCTCTGGCGCTCGCGTCCATCGACTAAAATCCACGCGGGAACATTGTGTCGAGCGTCGTAATGACGCTTGCGAACCATCTCGATAAAGGCATTCGCCTCATCCTCGGACTCAATATGGACCAGCTGGGCAATAAACCGGCTCTTGCGGTCAACGAACTCGCCCGTAGCCTCAATATTCGATTGCAGAGTAAAATAGCTGTCCAACAAAGCCCCTCAACAACAAGCAAAGCAACAAACAGCCTCAATAATACGGCAAAGGCCGTACCGATAACCCCAGTAAATAGAACGGCAACGTCAATGACCAGGCAAAGACAGACACTATGACCCAATCCAGGGGCACGGAAACGACAGGAGCCCCCGCTCGTGACCGCGGGTCGGGGCTGCGACAATGTTGTTGAAGTGCCAGAGGCGCAGCCGCGCCGCAACGAGGTTGGGAGGCTCCCGTGCCTAGATATTCTACCGCCTTCGGAATGGACGTACACCTCAGGTCCACCACCGTCTGCGCGCTCGACGCGGAGACGGGCGAGGCCGTGACGAGGAGGTTCCGCGGCAACCCGTGGGGCGAGGTCGCGGAGTGGATGTCGGGCTTCCCCGGCCCGTCTCTCGCCGCCTACGAGAGCGGCGACCGCGAGGCTCGCGGCGGCGAAGCAGCGGCTCCTGGCGTTCCTGGCCCGCCGCGGCTACGCCTACGGCGGCACGACGCCGGCCGGCAACCCCCGGAGGTACTGGACGTACGGCTTCCTCAGGTGGCTCGACGGCATACACCCCGCCGACGACGGCGGCATCCGGGCGCTTGCGGCGCTGAGGAACGAGGTCGAGGCGGCCGACGAGACGAGGGAGGCCGTCCTCGCCGAATACAGGGCCGCCGTCGCGGCGGGCCCCCTCTCGGCCGAGGTCGAGGCGCTCCAGTCGATCAAGGGGTGCGGGTTCGCGCTCGCCGCCGCCTTCGCGGCCGAGGTCGGCGACTTCTCGAGGTTCCGCTCCGGCAGGCAGGTGACGGCCTACTTCGGCCTCGCCCCGAAGCAGAGGTCGAGCGCGGACTCCGTGCGCCTCGGCGGGATCAGCGGGGCCGGCAACGCGCTCGTCAGGAAGCTGGCGGTCGAGGGGTCCTGGTGCTACGCCCAGGCCGGCCACCAGCCGAAGCTGATGCCCAAGGGCTCCGGCGTCCCCCTCGAGGTAAGGATGCACGGGAGGAAGGGGTCCGAGCGCCTGCTCCGGCGACGCGAGGAGATGCTCGAGAGGGGCATGCCCCAGGCGAAGGCGAACGCCGCCACCGCCGCGGAGCTCGTGAGGTGGCTGTGGGCACTCGGCGCGATGTGCCGGGAGGCCGGCGAATAGACATAGCCCCCGTCCCGGCGAGCCGGGCAGCCTTCGGGGACACCCCCGTTCTCGCTGTGCGCGCGGCGGCCGCCGCATCCGCGTCGACAGACTTGGGGAACCCCGCCGAAGGAGAGGATTGCGGGCCGCCGGAGCGGTATCCGCGGATATGAGACTGAGCCGAAGGCGTCGACGACATGCCGGGGGCGGACCGGGACGGGTTCAACGGCAGGCCCCGCCGACCGATTGCAGGCGGTCGGCGGGGCCATTGTGGCTCTTGACAGCGGATTGGGTCATATGAGCGAGACGGCGTCAGCTGAGTCGATTTGGCCCGAAAGAGGAGGGAGCACGCCTTATGGCGGCGACCGACGAATGAGCGCCAAATCGGCCAGCTGACGCCGTCGCAGCGTCAACATAGTTGCTGAGTGGGCCTATAAGCCGGGTTCTGTCGTGAACGGTCATTTATCTTGTCTGCACGTTACCGTGCAGCTCCACGCACGCTACCCGAACGCGGACCGGGCCGGCCCATAGCGTTCCTATTCGCGCTTGCTCCGGATGGGGCTTGCCAAGCCGCCGTGTTGCCACGACGCTGGTGGTCTCTTACACCACCGTTTCAGCTTTTCCCTTTACGCCTTGCGGCGCAGGTGGGAGTCTTCTTTTCTGCGGCGCTTTCCGTCGGATCACTCCGCCCGGCCGTTAGCCGGCATCCCGCCCTCTGGAGCCCGGACTTTCCTCACGCGTACTGCAAACAGCACATCGCGCGACCGTCTGGCCCACTCAGCAGTGCAAGAGTGTAGCACACCGTTGCCGCAGGCAATGGCACAACACAAGCGTTCGACACGATAAACCAAGAACCACGCCATGCAGTACAATTGGGTTGTCGATGGGCAATGTCGTCAGTCGAGACGCGACCGCGCTCCGCACCCCTCCGTCTACTCGGTGCGTTCCCGCCTCCTCCCCGAGGCGGGATGTCGGCATTTTTTCATTCACCGACAACCCAATAGCCTGTGGACAGCCCGGGTAGCATCGCGTGCATCAGCAGCGAAAGCAAAAAGGGACCCGTCCATTGCGGACGGGTCCCTTAAAACAAGTGATCGTCAAACCGATTTACTCGGCGTCGGTCTCCTCGTCCTTCTTCTCGGAAGGCAGCGGGGTAACCTCGATCTCGACGCCCAGAGTCTCAGCAGCGGACTTCATGGACAGGGAGATACGACGACGGTCGAGGTCGATCTCCATGACCTTGACCTGAACCTTGTCGCCCACATGGGTGACCTGAGAAGGCTGATCGACGTGCTTGTTGGCCATCTCGGAGATGTGCACCAGGCCCTCGATGCCCTCGCCCAGGTCGACGAAAGCGCCGAACGGGACAAGCTTGGTCACAGTGCCCTCGACGATAGCGCCGACGGGGTACTTCTTGACCAGTGCGCGCCACGGATCCTCGGTGGTCTGCTTGAGACCCAGGGAGATGCGCTCGCGGTTGAGATCGACGTCGAGAACCTCGACCTCGACCTCCTGGCCGACCTTGACAACCTCGGAAGGATGGTTGACGTGGTTCCAGGAGAGCTCGGAGATGTGGATGAGGCCGTCGATACCGCCGAGGTCGACGAAGGCGCCGAAGTCGACGATGGAGGAAACGGTGCCCTGGAGACGCATACCAGACTTGAGCTTGGACAGGATCTCGGAGCGCTCGGCCTTACGGGACTCCTCGAGCACGACGCGACGGGAGAGGACGACGTTGTTGCGGTTGCGGTCCATCTCGATGACGCGGGCCTCGATGCGGGTGCCCATGTAGGAGGTGAGGTCCTTGACGCGACGGAGGTCGACGAGGGAAGCGGGCAGGAAGCCACGCAGGCCGATGTCGAGGATCAGGCCGCCCTTGACAACCTCGATAACCTCGCCCTCGACGTTCTCGCCGGAGTTGAACTTCTCCTCGATGCGGTTCCAAGCACGCTCGTACTCGGCACGCTTCTTGGACAGGACCAGACGACCGTCCTTGTCCTCCTTCTGGAGAACCAGAGCCTCGATGGGATCACCGAGTGCAACGATGTCTGCAGGGTTAGCGTCCTTGCGGATGGACAGCTCGCGGACCGGGATAACGCCCTCGGACTTGAATCCGATGTCAACGAGCACCTCGTCATGCTCGATCTTAACGACAGTGCCGTTAACGAGATCGCCCTCATCAAAGTCGGTAATCGTACCGTCGATGAGGTTGTTCATCTCCTCCTCATTGACATCGTCAAGAGAGAAAATGGACGAGTTCTGAATCTCACTCAAAGGTGGACCCCTTTCGAACTACGGGGCCCCGATTGCTAGGACCTACAGAAGGGTGCGACAAGCACACAACGTTTAGGAACACTCGGGAGCCGACAGATACTAATGTGACGCTTATGCAATCACGTTCGTATAGGTTACGGGGAAATGAGTTCGATTTCAAGCGTGAACTGCGATTTTTTACTCGTGTGGAGACTTTTTCGTAATCTTATGAACACACGTCTCCGCAACTTGACGATAACCAGCCAGGCATTCGGCTTTGGGGTAAAGTATCCGGAGCCAACGATTCTAGATCGATTTTTCGAGAAAGGTGCCCGCGTGCTCAAAGCAGTCGTTTTCGATATGGACGAAACGCTTCTCAGCATCAACCTCAACGCGTTCATCCTTCGCTATTTTAAGGATGTCTCGTCGATGCTCGCGGATATCGGTCGCCGCAGCCACGGTGGCACGATGGCACGCCTCGGCACTATCTTGGTCGACCTCAACGCCAATCGCCGAAGCGGCACGGATAATCGCACCAATCTTGAGTTCTACCAAGAAGAGGTTGAGCGCCGGTGCGGCATTTGCCTCTCGGACCCACTCATCTACGAGGCGTTTACCTACTACGACCGCGAAGTTCTTCCGTACAAGAACGACGATGTCATCAACGCCCACGCCATGCCCGGCGCACATGCCGCGCTTCAGGCCGTACAGGATGCAGGGCTACGTTGCGCGCTCTTTACCAACCCCAGCTTTCCGCAGGGGGCCATCGAGTGCCGCATGGGTTGGGGCGACCTGGCCGACGCCCCCTTTGAGCTCGTCACGCACATGGGAAACACCACCCGCTGCAAGCCCGATGCCACCTACTATCTAGAGCAGCTTCAGGTGATGGGGCTCGAGCCGCACGAGGTCCTTATGGTGGGCAACGATCCCAAGCGCGACTTCCCGTCCCCCGATTGCGGCATCCAAACCGCCTTTGTGGGCCAAGGCAAGCCCAGCCGAGCCACCTGGCGCGGAACCATGGAAGACTTCGCCCGCGACTTTAACGCCGTAGTAGAAGCCTTCTACGAACACCAAGTAGCCGACGAACTGTCCTAACAGACTCGAGTCTTGCCGATCATGATGTTGAGGATCTCGACGTCGGTGTCCTTCATGCCCACACGGCCTACATAGCCCATGCTGGCGATTGTCTGCTCGACGGTATCCTGGATCAGGCCCTCACCGGCACGGAAGCCGCGGCCCTGCATGGCCATATCGTGGCCCAGAATCGCCGCATCAACGGCAGCGGAAATCTTGGCGGCACAGCTTGCCTTGGCGCCATCGCACACGATGCCGCCCACGTTACCGAGCGTGTTCGAAACCGTCGCGCCAATCTGCTCGCGCGTGCCACCACACAGCCAGGTAATCGCGGCACCGGCACCGCATGCGGCGCAAATAGCACCGCAAAACGCCGAGAGCGCACCAATATAGCTCTTGATATGCACGGCGATAAGATCGGACAGCATCACGGCGCGCACCAGGCGATCATGGTCGCAGCGCAAATACTCGGCATACTCCATAACGGGCAAGGCACAGGTAATGCCCTGATTGCCCGAGCCGCACACGATGGCGACCGGCAGCGCGCAGCCGTTCATGCGGGCATCGGACCCGGCGGCCGCACGGGCACGGGCACGGCAGGCGACGTCATCGGCACGAGCGCCCAGCAGCGTACGGCCCACCTCGGCGCCCCAAGCGTGCGCCAGGCCCTCGGCACTGATCGCACCGTTCAGCTCAATCTGACGCTCAACGGCAGCGCGGGCGTCCTCAATGTCACCGTCCTCGATAAAGTCGATGATGGACTCAATGCTCATAGGGGTATCGACGTTATCTGCCGCACGCTCGGCCACGACGCGCTCGGCGCAGGCGGCACACTCCCCCGCCGACTTGCCGCATACCGGAATACCGTCGAGCGTATGACACGTAACATTGGTGTGGTGGTCGGTAATCTCGACGACCGCGGCATGGCCCCCGGCCGTTGCGGTCACCTTGATGTAGAGGTTGGGCACACCCTCGACAAGCGACACATCGCAGTAACCGGCATCGGCGAGAAGCTCGGACACGCGAGCACGGTCTTCGTCGTTAACGCTCTCGAGCACCTCGAGCGCGCTCTTGGCGTCACCGCCCACGGCACCCAGCACGGCCGCCGCTTCAATACCGTGCATGCCGCCCGAGTTGGGCACGGTCACGCTCTTAACGTTCTTGATGATGTTGCCCGAGCAGGCAACGTCCATATGATCGGGTTCGCAACCGAGCGTCTGGCTCGCCAGCGCCGCTGCATAGGCAACGGCAATGGGCTCGGTGCAGCCGAGCGCACAGACAAGCTCGCGGTTTAAAACATCGCAAAACGCGGTATCACGAAGGGAATCGGCAGGCATAGGTATCTCCTACTTGTATAAAGGGCTGGGCTCTCGATAATAGTTAGCTCTTTTATTTGATAACAATGCATCAAAAACCGCAACCCAAGTTCCGGCGGACGGCGTTCAAGCGCAAACTGACGGCATTCATTCATGAGAAACCGGTCTTGTTGCATGCTAAAGCGTTTGACCAAAAAACGCCCAAGCGTTTACACAAAAGTCGCGCTATCATGCAGTCGAACGCGGTAAAACCTTTAGCAATCTCGCCGCACAGACCAGAGAGGAACTATCCATGAAGATCGGTATCGGTAACGACCACGCCGCCGTCGAGCTCAAGAACATCATTTCCGAGCACCTGAAGGAGCGCGGCTGCGAGGTCGTGAACTTTGGCACCGACACCTCCGAGAGCTTTGACTACCCCATCGCCGGCTACAAGGTGGGTAAGGCCGTTGCCAACGGCGACGTCGACCTGGGCATCCTCATCTGTGGCACCGGCGTCGGGATTAGTCTGGCTGCCAACAAGGTCGAGGGCGTACGCGCCGTCGTGTGCTCCGAGCCCTTCAGTGCCAAGCTCTCCCGCATGCACAACAATACCAACGTGCTCGCCTTTGGCGCCCGCGTCGTGGGCTCCGAGCTCGCCAAGATGATTGTCGACGAGTGGCTCGACGCCGAGTTTGAGGGCGGTCGTCACGAGCGTCGCGTTAACCTCCTCAACGAGATCGACCACACGCGCGGCCTTAAGATCGTCGACGAAGCCTAAACTATTCAGTGCCACAAGCTAACAGCAGGGGCCCGCTCGGAACACATGTCCGAGCGGGCCCCTTCATAGATTTTGGAATAAAAGGGCGCCGCGGATGGAGTTCCGCGGCGCCCAAGCCACACGCTAACAGCTTTAAGGAGTCAAAGCTGGTTTAGCCAAAGAAGCGCTTGATCTCAATCTCGGCGTTCTCCAGGCAGTCGGAGCCGTGGATCACGTTGGCGTTGACATCGACGGCAAAGTCGCCGCGGATGGTACCAGGAGCAGCGTCAAGCGGATTAGTAGCGCCCATGAGGGTGCGCATCTTAGCAACAGCGGAGAGACCGGAAACGACCATCTTGACGACCGGACCGCTCGTCATAAAGTCACAGAGACCGCCAAAGAAGGGCTTGTCGGCCAAATGGGCGTAGTGCTCCTCGACGGTAGCGCGCTCGAGCGTGGTCATCTCCATGCGCTCGATGACAAGGCCGCTGCGCTCAATGCGAGCAACAATCTCGCCGATCTTGCGATCGCGCACCGCGTCGGGCTTAATCATGATGAAGGTCTTCTCGATAGCCATAAAAGTAGCCTTTCAAGTAGGTTCGCGCGTGCCCAAGTCCCATTCCGGCACCCGCCTGGACTGCATCGTAACAGAGTTTTAGCTGCAGTTAAACAAAAAGCTGTTTATTGAAACGCTGCAATTTATTAAAGCGCTCCATATGTGTCACTTCTGTTTCGAAGCCCGATTAGAGTACCATCCGACCGCCCATCAACCGCGCCGAACAGAGCAGGCGGTCGGTTGCCGCCCGCGAACGTATCCCCTTCACAACCTGCCCAAAGGTCCTACAGAAGTTCTCGACAAGCCCCTCCCCCATAGCAACAAAATACGGGCTCCCACATCAGCAGGCGCCCGTAAAGCGAAAACGATTTATCAATACATGGCCAAAACGGCTTCAGCCAAACCTCTACTTTGCCCCGTGACCCATCTCGACGACCTTGGTCAGCGATCCAAACACGCCCTCGTCAGCCACGAGCTGTGCCTCGGCACGCTGCAACTGCACGGCAACGGCGGCAGGAGCGGTGCCGCCCTCGGTCGTGCGCGCGGCGACAATCGACGGGATATCGAGCGCCTCGGTAATGTCGCGCTCAAAGAGCGGGCTTGCCTCCTGGAACACCTCAAACGGCAGGTCCTCAAGATTGCAGCCGCGCTTCTCGCACATCAGGACCAGATGGCCCACCACGGCATGTGCCTCGCGGAACGGCAGGCCACGCTTGGCCAGGTAATCGGCAACATCGGTGGCGGCAAGGTGCCCCACGCCGCACTCGCGCGCCATGGCATCCTCGTTGACGGTCCAAGTCGAAATCATTCCGGCCATAACGGACAGGCACTGCATGAGCGTATGGGCGGTATCGAGCGCGCCCTCCTTGTCCTCCTGCAAGTCCTTGTTATAAGCAAGCGGCAGGCCCTTCATGGTTACCAGCAGCTGCACCAGGTTGCCGTACACGCGACCGCTCTTGCCGCGGATAAGCTCGGCAAAGTCGGGGTTCTTCTTCTGCGGCATGATGGACGAGCCAGTGGAGTACGAGTCGGAAAGCGTGATAAAGCCAAATTCGGAGCTCGACCACAGTACGATCTCCTCGGAAAGACGCGACAGGTGCATCGCCATGACGGATCCGGCGTAATGCAGATCGAGCAGAAAATCACGGTCGGAAACGGCATCGAGCGAGTTGGGGATCACGCCCGCAAAGCCAAGTTCGGCAGCCGTCATCTGGCGATCGAGCGGATAGCTCGTACCGGCAAGCGCAGCGGCACCCAGCGGGCAGTTGTCGGCAGCATCAAAGGCGGCCTTCAAACGCGTAAAGTCGCGCGCGAACATCCAGGAATACGCCAGCAGGTGATGCGACAGCAGCACGGGCTGAGCATGTTGCATGTGCGTGTAGCCCGGCAGAATCACCTTGTCGTACTTCTTGGCCGCATCCACCAGCACATGGCGCAGCTCAAGATTGGCCTCCATGAGCTCCTTGGCCAGCGCCTTGACGCCCAGGCGCGTATCGGTCGCCACCTGGTCGTTGCGCGAACGCCCAGTATGCAAGCGCTTGCCAGCCTCGCCGATGCGACGCGTCAGCTCGCTCTCGATGGACATATGAATGTCCTCATCGTTGATGTCGAAGGTAAAGTTGCCGGCATCGATATCCTGTTCGATTCCGGTCAGGCCCCTGGCAATCGCCTGCTCGTCCTCGGCACTGATGATGCCCTGGGCGGCCAACATCTTGGCATGCGCCTTAGAGCCGGCGATATCCTGCTTATAGAGATGTTTGTCGACCGGCAGCGACGCGCCAAACTCCTGCGTGACCTCGGCCACGCCCGCCTCAAAACGACCGCCCCAAAGAGCCATGGAACCGTCTCCTTTCTCCAAATACCAAAACAAGCGTCCAAAGCAATGTGCCCTGTCGCTAAAGCGATTTATCAACCGCTAGTTTTACACACTCCCTGCCGCGCGCGGGGCCATGTGGCTAATTTGCAAAGAAGTGACGCACCATGCACTTGGCGCCCAACGTCTCCCTCCGGATGTTGCCCTGCGAACCATCGATCCAGGCCTTCAGGCTCATAGGAACGTCCTCGACCCTTACAGCATCGAACTCGGGCGCGAGGGCAAGCAAAGCATGCGCGATAGCATTGAACATAATGGATACTCCTCATATATATAGGCACAGAGCCGCCAAATTGATAGAAGGAGCCCCGCCGGACAACCCCGGCGGGGCTCGGACTCAGCCGCAGACGCGGCATCATATATGCGGGCGGAACGTAGGGGCCACCGATGTTAAGAAGTGTCAGCAAGCATAACGAAAGGTAGGGACCCCGTGCGCCCGTTATGTATCACGCGGATGGGCCGCGCGGATACCAAGGGAAGGAGGCGCTAGGCCTGGGCAGCAGCAGAGCTGGGGCCCTGGACCTTTGCCCACGTCTTGAGCGACAGCGTATCGATCTCGATAAAGCCGGCGCTGGCCTTCTCGTCAAACGTGGTGTCGCGGTCGTAGGTAGCCAGGCCGTAGTCGTAGAGGCTGAAGGGACTCTTGCGGCCGACGACATGGCAGTTGCCCTTAAAGAACTTCAGACGGACAGTGCCGGTCACGAACTTCTGGGTATCGGCCATAAAGGCGTCGAGCGCGTTCTTGAGCGGGCTGTACCACTGGCCGTTGTACACGGCGGTGGCCCAATCCTGCTCGAGCTTGATCTTGGTCTTGAGCAGGTCGCCCTCGACGCAGATGTCCTCGAGCGCCTTGTGGGCGGTGATGAGCGTCAGGGCGCCGGGAACCTCATAGCACTCGCGGCTCTTGAGGCCCACCAGACGATCCTCGACCAGGTCAAGACGGCCAAAGCCGTTGTCGCCCGAAATCTTGTTGAGGGCGATGACGATCTCGGAGAGCTTCATCTTCTTGCCGTCGACGGCGACAGGCTTGCCGGCCTCAAACTCGATCTCGGTATAGGTCGGGGTGTCAGGCGTGTCCTCGGGGTTCTTGGTCATAACCCAAGCGTCATCGAGCGGCTCATTCCAAGGGTCCTCCAGGTGACCGCACTCGATGGCGCGACCCCACAGGTTGTCGTCGATGGAGTAGGGGTTGTCGTTGGCACCCTCGGGAACCGGCACGTTGTGGGCGTGGGCATAGGCGACCTCGTCGGGACGGCACTTCAGGTCCCACTCGCGAACCGGGGCGATAACCTTGAGCTCGGGGTCGAGGGCCTTGACGGCGGCCTCAAAACGGACCTGATCGTTACCTTTGCCAGTGCAGCCGTGGGCGACGTAGGTCGCGCCAAACTCGTGGGCGACCTCAACAAGCTTCTTGGCAAGCAGCGGGCGAGACAGGGCGGAGAGCAGCGGATACTTATTCTCGTACATGGAGTTTGCGGCGATGGCTTTGGTCAGGAACTCATCGGAGAACTCGTCGCGCAGGTCGAGCACCTGGCAATCGAGAACGCCCAGGTCGAGCGCCTTCTGCTTCTTGGCATCCAGTCCAGTCTCTTCCTGGCCCACGTTGCCGCAGACGCAAACGACATCGAGATTCTTCTCGTCCTGGAGCCACTTGACACATACGGATGTATCAAGACCACCGGAATATGCGAGAACGACTTTTTCCTTGCTCATGGCTGTTTCCTTTCGCCCTTGGTAGCTAGTTAGAACATCGGTCAGTTGCAAGTCATTTCAAGGTCATATACCGTGCAATATCAGGTTAAATAGCAAAAATCAGCACATACATGCCCTAGAAACATGCAGCAATGTCGTGCTAAAACCCAACGACCTCAAAATGACTCTGTTGAGGCAATTCGCCCCATGCGGACAGAGACGATTGTTATCGTCGTCGGGAAATTGCGCGCTGGCGTCGGATGGCATTGTCTGCAGTGGTGATGATCTTTACGAACTGCATCTGCCTCTCCTTTCACGTATCGCCGGGCGCAATTCAAATATCGTAAACGGTACCTTTTACTCGGTAAGCGGTTGTTTTTCCGTCTCCGTTTTCGATGGTCGCTATATTACGCTAAAGTGCCCGCAGCACAAGCGACAAATTCAAATTTCTGAAAATTATTTTCATTACTTTGTGAAGCGTGGTGCAAATACGCACCATTCCTGCGAAAATACGCTCGACTACTAGTTGATGGTTATAACGTCTGAAACAATCTCGAAACGAAAGGCGCATTTTTATGCAAACTTACGAATCGGACGCCAACATCGGCAACATTAAGATTCTCGCCGTCGATATGGACAAGACGCTGCTGACCGACGAGCGTGTGCTGCCCCAGGGTCTTGATGAGCGCCTGGACAAGCTCGCCGACGCCGGCATCGTATTCTGCCCCGCCAGCGGACGTCCCGCCCCCAAGCTCGAGGAGATGTTCGAGGGCATCAAGAACCGCCTCGCCTTTTGTCCCGACAACGGAGCTTGCGTGATCTATCGCGGCAGCTATATCTATAAAAGCAATATTGACGTGGAGCTGTATCAGCAGGTCTTGAACCGTGCCTCGGAGGATCCTCGCGCTGTCCCCGTCCTGTGCTGCTTCGACGAGTTCTACGTGCTTGCCCGCGACCATCAATACCACGACGAGATCAGCGTCTACTACAACACAATCAACTACGTAGACAGCTTTGAGGGCATTGATTTCGAGTCCAACAAGATTTCGGTCTTCTTCCCCGGCTACGACGCCGAGCCCGCTTTCCGCGAGACCTATAGCCCCGAGTTCTCGGACAAACTCTACGTCACCAACGCTGGGCGCGAGTGGATCGACTTTATGAACCTGGGCGTCGACAAGGGCGCCGGCGTCGCTCACCTGTGCGAGCACCTGGGCATCGATATTGCCGATGCTGCCGCCGTGGGCGATACCTACAACGACATCCCCATGCTGGAGCGCGTCGGGCATAGCTTTATCGTGGACAATGCCGAGGAGCACATGAACGCGCACGCCAAGTGGCGCATTCCGAGCAACAACGACGGGGGCGTACTGACGCTCATCGACGCCATCCTGGCGGCTCGTTAACGTTGCTCGTCGGACCTGGCCGGGCGAGGCGGGTAAGTTTTTCGTTCGGTCAGGTCCTGGGCTCGCTCGGAAAGCACATTAAGTGCTTTCCGGCTCGTGCGGAATCTACGAAAAACTTACCCGCCTCGCCCGGCCAGGTCCTGCGGTGACTTGCTTGCCGCCTGGATGGCGTCTTGGCGCCTAGATACTTGGCTGATTTTTTTGGAATGAAGGGGGCTCCTTGTTGGCAAGGAGCCCCCTTCTGGTTTTGGTTACTTTGGAATTGTGGATGCTTCCCTATTTAGCGTCGGCCCAGGTTATGCCGGTGCTGGCTTCGGCGATTAGGGGGACGCGGAGGTCTACTACGTGCTCCATGACGTCGCGGACCATGGTGGTTAGGCGCTCGACTTCGTCGATGGGGCACTCAAAGTCCAGTTCGTCGTGCACTTGCAGGATCATGTGGGCGGCAAAGCCTTCCTCTTCCAGGCGGCGGCTTACGCGGGCCATCGCGATCTTGATGATGTCGGCGGCGGTTCCCTGCATGGGATGGTTCATGGCCGTGCGCTCGCCAAAGCCGCGGAGTTGCGGGTTTTTGGCCTTGAGCTCCGGAATATGACGACGGCGGCCGTACATGGTCTCGGCGTAGCCCGTCTGCTTGGCGCGTGCCACCACGTTGTCGAGGAACGTGCGCACGCCCGGGTAGGCCTCGTAGTAGCGGTCGATCATGTCGCGTGCCTCGGCCATCGAGATATGCAGCGACTGCGACAGGCCGTAGGCCTGCTGGCCATACACGATGCCAAAGTTCACGGCCTTGGCGCGACTGCGCAGGTCGGGCGTTACCTCGGACACCGGCACACCGAACACGCGCGCCGCCGTCTCGGCATGGAAGTCCTCGCCCTCGTTAAAGGCGCGCACCAAGTGCTCGTCACCTGAGAGATGCGCCAGCAGACGCAGCTCGATCTGCGAGTAGTCCACCGCCAAAAAGACGCTTCCCTCGCCTGCCGAAAACGCCGTCTTGACGGTACGACCCAGCTCCGAGCGCGTCGGGATGTTCTGCAGGTTCGGGTCGCTCGAGGACAGACGCCCCGTTGCCGTGATGGTCTGGTTGTACGTAGTGTGTACGCGACCGTCACCACGGCGTAGCGGGCCCAGCGTGTCCAGATAGGTGGACTTGATCTTAGACTTCTCACGCCAGTCCAAGATCAGACGCACGATTTCGTGGTCACGCGCAAGGTCGCTCAGCACCTTGGCGTTGGTCGAATAATAGCCGCGCTTAGTCTTCTTGAGGCCCTTGGTCGGAAGCCCCATCACATCAAAGAGCACGTGCGACAGCTGCATGGGACTGCCAATATTAAAGGTCTCGTCACCCGCCAGGTCGCGAATACTGCGCTCAACCTCGGTAATCTGGGTCGCCAGACCCTCGGACAGACTGTGCAGACGGTCGGGGTCCACGAGCATGCCCGCGCGCTCCATCTTGGCAAGTACCGGAACGAGCGGCATCTCGATGCCATCGAACACGTTGGCGGCATTCTCACGGGCCATGCACTCGCGCAACGGTGCCACGAGCGCCAGCGTCAGAGCCGCAGTACGGGCGGCAGGCGCCGGAGCGTCCTCACCGGCACCCTCTGCGCCGCGCGCCGCAGGCAGCGCCATCTGCAGATACGTATCGGCAAGATATGCCTCATCGAACTCGGAGCGATCGGAATCCAGCAGATAGGCAGCGACCACGGTATCGAAGATACGCGTGGAATCGGTAGCGAGCGGATCCATGAGCTCGGGCTCAGAAGAATCGACGGGCGAAAGCTCGTGCAACAGCGCCTTCATATCCGGGCTCGCCACGCGACCCTCCATAAACAGACGCGCGAGCACGCCGGCAATCACGCCGTGAACGAAGTTGAAGCCCTCAACCTCAGCCGCCGCACAGCTGTCGCCCTCCTCGAGCGCGAACAGGCCCTTGGACGTCGCCAACCACAGCGTGCGCGTCAGTCCAAAGAGCGCGCCCTCTTCCTTGTCGTCGTCCACCACGGCGGCGACCCACTCGCCGGCATCAATCGCGCGGGAGACCTCAGCCGCAACGGCACCAAGCGCGTCGGCATCGCCGGCGGCTGCGCGAACCATAGCAGGTATCTCAACCACACTGGAGGCAGCAGCAGCCCCGCCCTCGCCGCCGACCAGCGCCAAGAAACGGTTCTGCATGGCGGTGATACCAAGTGTGCCCAGCGCCGCGGACACTTCGTCGGCAGAAAACGCCGGGAAGGACGTTTCGTCAAAGTCGAGCTCGACGGGCGCATCGGTGCGAATGGTTGCGACCTTGCGGCTCAGCAGCGCATCGTCGATGTGCGCACGCAGGTTCTCGCCCATCTTGCCCTTGACCTCGTCGGCATGCGCGATGACCTCGTCCAAGCTGCCGTACTGTGCGATGAGCGCGCTCGCCTTTTTGGGGCCGATGCCCGGTACGCCGGGAATGTTGTCCGACGTATCGCCCTTTAGACCGTAAAAATCGGGCACGAGCGCCGGCGTAATGCCGTGATACAGGTCGTCCACGCTCTCGGGCGTCATGATCGCCACGTCGGACAGGCCCTTGCGGGTCGAGACCACGTTGACGTGCTCGGTCACGAGTTGATACATGTCGCGGTCGCCGGTCACCAGCAGCATGTCGCAGCCGGCCTCTTCACCCAGGCGCGCCATGGTTCCCAGGATATCGTCGCCTTCCCAGCCCTCGGACTGCAGAATCGGCACGTTGAGCGCGGTGAGCAGCTCCTTGATCATCGGAAACTGCGCATGCAGATCGGGGTCCATGGGCGGGCGTTGCGCCTTATACTGCGGCAGCATCTCCATGCGCACGCGCGGTTTGCCCTTGTCAAACGCCACGACCACACCGTCGGGGTTAAAGGCATCGATCATCTTGAGAAACATGTTCAGAAAGCCGAAGATCGCGTTGGTGGGGCGGCCGTCCGGCGCATTCATGGTGGGCGGCACGGCGTGGAAGGCGCGGTGCATGAGCGAGTTGCCGTCGATAACGGCAAAGGTGCGGCGCTTGTCAGACATATTGAATACCTCGCTTTGGGCTGGGCACGGTTTGCTCACACTAGTTTACACGCTCCCCGCCCCGCGGCCACCGCACATCAGGCTTCCCTGCCGCCGCGGGCCCGCGCGTGATACGATGGCTCACGGTACATCAACCAGCACGATCGATCCGAAAGGAGCCTGCGTCATGGAGCGTCCCTGCGCATGGAAAAAGTACACGCCACAGCAAGTCGAGGAGCTCGAGGAGCTTTGCCGCGGCTATAAGCAGTTTTTGAGCGAGAACAAGACCGAGCGCCTGTGCGTCAAGACCGGCATCAAGATGGCCGAGGAGGCGGGATACGTCGACCTGGAGACCGTGATCGCCGAGGGCCGCGAGCTCAAGGCAGGCGACAAGGTGTACGCCGCCAACCACGGCAAGGACCTTATGCTCGTCAACCTGGGCACCGCCCCGCTCGAGCAGGGCTTTAACATCCTGGGCGCCCACGTGGACTCGCCGCGCCTGGACCTTAAGCAGAATCCCGCCTTCGAGGCCGGCGACATGGCCTACCTCGACACGCACTACTACGGCGGCGTCAAGAGCTACCACTGGGTAGCCTCCCCGCTCGCACTCGTGGGCGTCATCTGCAAAAAGGACGGTACCACCGTCGACATCAATATCGGCGACAAGGCGGACGACCCGGTCTTTACCATCTCCGACCTGCTGATCCACCTCTCGAGCGAGCAGATGTCCAAGCCTGCCAAGGACGCCGTCGATGCCGAGATCCTCGACGTGATCGTGGGCGGTCGTCCCGTCAAGTTCGATGGGGACGACAAGGACGCCCCCAAGGAGCCCGTCAAGCAGATGTTCCTGGATATCCTCAAGGAGCAGTACGACGTCGAGGAGGAGGACTTCCTCTCCGCCGAGATCGAGGTCGTGCCCGCCGGCCCCGCCCGCGACATGGGCCTCGACCGCTCCATGATTCTGGGCTATGGCCATGACGACCGCGTCTGTGCCTACCCCTCCATGCTCGCCCAGATCAACGTCACCAACGTGGAGCGCACGAGCATCACGCTCATCGTCGACAAGGAGGAGATCGGTTCCGTGGGTGCCACCGGCATGACGAGTCGCTTCTTCGAGAACACCGTCGCCGAGATCATGATGCTCGCCGGCGAGGACAGCCCGCTGGCTCTGCGCCGCGCGCTCGCCCGCAGCCGTATGCTCTCCTCCGACGTGTCCGCCGGCTTCGACCCGGGCTATGCCGGCAAGTTCGAGACCAAGAACGCCGCCTTCATGGGTCGCGGCCTGTGCTTTAACAAGTACACGGGCAGCCGCGGCAAGGGCGGCTCTAACGACGCCGACGCCGAGTATGTGGCCCTCGTCCGCGACATCATGGACGAGGCCGGCGTGGACTTCCAGACCTGCGAGCTCGGCCGCGTCAACGCTGGTGGCGGCGGCACCATCGCCTACATCATGGCCAAGTACGGCATGAACGTCATCGACTCCGGCGTTGCCGTCCTGTCCATGCACGCCCTGTGGGAGGTCGCCAACAAGGCCGATATCTACGAGGCCTACCGCGGCTACAAAGCCTTCCTCGAGCGCGCCTAATCCACCCCACCCATAACTTGCGGTGGAATACGGATTGATTTGGTCTTTCAATAGACCAAACAGACCGTATTCCACCGCAACTTCTTTTTTTGGCAGAGGAGAGCCCATGCTGCAGGTCATCATTTCGCCCGCCAAGCAGATGCGCGCGGCCCAAGATGCTTTTGAAGTCCTGGGCATCCCACCCTTTGTGCGCGAGACGGCTCGCCTCCACCGCGCACTGCTAGATATCGAGCGGAATGAAGGCAGCGGCGGCCTGCAGGCGCTGTGGAACGTGAGTGACAAACTGCTGGGACCTTGCCTCAACACCCTGCATGAGTTCGGGCCCATCCTGAAAAGCGGCGATCTCGACAATCCCGCACTCGCCCGTCACCTCTCCCCTGCCGTCATGTCCTATCACGGCATTCAATACCAGAGCATGGCACCCGAGGTGATGGATTCCGCGCAGCTCGCATGGCTGCAAGACCATCTGTGGATCCTCTCCGGCCTCTACGGGTGCGTTCGTCCCTTTCATGCCGTCGAACCGTATCGGCTGGAGATGGGCGCGAAGCTTGTCGTCGACGGTGCCCGAGACCTCTACGCATTTTGGAGCGATAAGCTCGCGCGGGCTATCGCCCCGGCAGGTTCAAACACCACGATCGTCAACCTCGCCAGCGTAGAGTATGCCAAAGCCGTTCTGCCCCACCTCGCGGGCGACGCCACAGCCGTCACGTGCCTCTTTGGCGAGGGTATCCGCAACGGGAAGCCCATCCAACGGTCGACCGCCAGCAAAAAGGCGCGCGGCTCCATGGTGCGGTGGATGGCAGAAAACAAGCTCGAGGATGCAAGCGAACTTACCGCATTCAACATCGGCTATCGCCACGTCCCCGAGCTCTCAGACAAAAACACCCTGGTTTTCATGAACGCGCAGGCACTATAGGCCCGCCGTTTCCAAACACCCCGTTACTCCGCCAAGCCATCGGCCTTTGCAATCTCGCTCGTCGAGCCATCTTGGTAGGTAATCTTAACGTGCTCTACGTCGGATACCGTAACGCCCGACGGAGGTTCCAAACGCCACTCCGTCAGAGCGATATCCATGGTCGTGGGCACATCGCCCTGATCTTTGAGCTTCACCATGAGTGTTTTGAGTGCCCCATCAAACGTCACGCGTTCGATTTCTTCGCCAGGAATAGACCCACCACTCAGCTGCAGCTGCACAAACTCGTCGCGCGGATACCAATAGTCGCCCGGCGCGGCAACGGTATTGCCGCCCGTAACCTTCACTGTCATGATCGGCAGGGCATCGTCGGCCTCGAACTCCCAGGTGGCGCCGCCACGACCGCCGAACGTCCAGATACAAAAGGCAATCACCAGCACGGCAAGCACCGCAAAACCAATCGCGACCAACCCATGGTGCACACGGCTTTCCTCGGCCGATACATCCCATTGCGTCTCTCGATATAGATGCTTGTCTTCCATGTTCGCCTCCCCACAGGCACGCTCGTTAGGCCAATCGTACCCATTCGAGCTATACTTGAGCCCATTACATAAACGGGGAGCTTGCAGGACAAGACGGCAGGCTGAGACTGGGCGCGCCCGCCCTGACCCGCAAACCTGATATGGGTAATGCCAACGAAGGGAGCCATGCCAATGAGCACACAGACCGAGCCCAAGCTCGTCACGCAAATCGACTTTGCCCGCGCCGGGCAGATCACACCGCAGATGAAGGAGGTCGCCGAGCGCGAGCATCGTGACCCCGAGTACATCCGTGAGCGCGTAGCAGACGGCCGCATCGCCATTCCCGCCAACATCGTGCATATCAAAAAGGGCATGCGCGCCTTTGGTGTCGGTGAGGGCCTGTCCACCAAGGTCAACGTGAACTTGGGCATCTCGGGCGACAAGGCCGATGCCGCCGAGGAATGGAAGAAGGTCAAGATCGCTGAGGACTTTGGCGCCGACGCCATCATGGACCTCTCCAACTCGGGCAAGACGCGCCAGTTCCGCCAGCAGCTCATCGACGAGACCCCGCTCATGGTGGGCACCGTCCCCATGTACGACGCCATCGGCTACATGGAAAAGCCGCTGGTCAAGCTGACCAAGAACGATCTGCTCGAGGTCGTGCGTGCACACGCCGAAGACGGCGTGGACTTTATGACCATCCACTGCGGCATCAACAAGTCGGTCACAAAGACCTTTAAGGAGACCGGCCGCCTCATGAACATCGTGAGCCGCGGCGGCTCGCTGCTGTTTGGCTGGATGGAGGTCACCGGTAACGAGAACCCGTTCTATGAGTTCTACGACGAGCTGCTCGAAATCTGCCACGAGTACGACGTGACGATTTCGCTCGGCGACTCCTGTCGCCCGGGCTGCCTCTACGACTCCAACGACGCCACCGAGACCGCCGAGATGATCGAGCTGGGCAAGCTGTGCAAGCGCGCATGGGCCGCCGGCGTCCAGGTTATGGTCGAGGGTCCGGGCCACATGGCGCTCGACGAGATCGCCGCCAACATGAAACTGCAGAAGCGCCTGTGCCACAACGCCCCGTTCTATGTGCTCGGGCCGCTGGTGACCGATATCGGCGTGGGCTACGACCACATCACCGCTGCCATCGGCGGCGCTATCTCCGCCAGCTCCGGCGCCGACTTCCTGTGCTACGTGACGCCGGCCGAGCACTTGTGCCTGCCCAACGCCCAGGACGTGCTCGACGGCCTCATGGCCACCAAGATTGCCGCACACGCCGCCGACATCGCCAAAAAGGTGCCCCACGCCCGCGACATGGACGACAAGATGGGCCAGGCACGCCGCAAGCTCGACTGGGACGCCATGTGGAAGTGCGCGCTCGACCCGGTTACGGGCAAGAAGCGCTACGAGGAGTCCCCCGCCGCCACCGAGGGCACTTGCACCATGTGTGGCAAGATGTGCGCCGTCCGCACCGTCAACAAGATCTTCGAGGGCACCACGATCGACCTCGGCATGGAGGACTAACCCTGTCGCCGCGGCCGCTTCTGGCGGCGAGCTGGTGCCTGTCAATTGTTGACTTGTGAACATTTACTTACACTTGCGTAGAGATTGCATCGCCCGCCCGGGTTCGGCATAGAGTCGGCCCGGGCATCTTTATAATGCTGGCTTAAAGACCCATTTGATTCCGACCGAACAAGGGAGCGAACATGGATCGTAGTAAGGTACCTGCCGTTCTATCCATCGCAGGATCCGATTCCAGCGGTGGCGCCGGCATTCAGGCCGACATTAAGACCATCACGGCGCACCGTCTGTATGCCGAGACAGCCATCACGGCCATCACCGCACAAAACACGCTCGGTGTCACCGCCGTGCAGAACATCTCCCCGGATATTGTCGCGGCACAGATCGATGCCGTTTTTGACGATATCCGCCCCAACGCCGTCAAGATTGGCATGGTTTCCTCTGCCGAGATTATCGATGTTATCGCCGACCGCCTGAGCGCCTGGAACGCGACAAACGTGGTAGTCGACCCCGTCATGGTCGCCACCTCGGGCGCGCGGCTGATTGCCGAAGATGCCGCCGAGGCGCTCACGCGTCGCCTGTTCCCACTGGCGACGGTTATCACGCCCAATATTCCCGAGGCCATGGCCCTGCTCGACTATGAGGTCGACTCCGAGCGCACGCAGCAAAATGCTGCCATGCTCCTCACCCGCCGCTTTGGCTGCGCGTCCCTCGTTAAGGGCGGGCATCTTGTCAACGAGGCCAACGATGTACTAGCCGAACCCGCACCACTCGATGATGAGGGCAACCACCTAGGCGATCCGCTCACCACGTGGTTCCGCCACAAGCGTATTGAGACCGACAACACGCACGGCACCGGCTGCACGCTCTCGTCCGCCATCGCCTGCGCGCTGGCCCAGGGCATGGATCTTGCCGACGCCGTCAATGCGGGCAAGGCATACCTGACAGGCGCTCTGGCCGCCGGCTTTGACATGGGCAAAGGTTCCGGCCCTGTCAACCACATGTGGCAGTATTAAGATTCGCAGCCCAAGCCACCGCAAAGGCGCCCGCCCCCTTTGCGGTGGCTTGGGGTCGCGCTACTCTCCGAGCATCTCTTGGAGCTTGGCTGCCACGGCGTGACCCAGGCTCTCATGGCTTTCGGGCATCATATGCAGATAGTCGATATCGCCCGGCTCGGCAAAGTCGGCGGCATTCAAAAAGTCGCAGCCAAACTGCTCAGCCACATGCGCGTAGTACTCACCAAAATGTTCCGAGGCTTCTACGGAATGCTCGTCAAAATCGGTCATATATACGTCGGCGATCTGCGGCTTAATCTTGATAGGCGCCATCAGCAGAATGCGCGAACAAGGCGCAGCGTCGGTCCACGGAAACGCGCGGACGGCGCGAATCAGCGCCATGGCGCCACGAGCGATATCGGCAGCCGTCACGTTAAAGACCGTCTTGCAGTCGTTGGTGCCCAGCATGATCACAATGGCGTCCAGCGGCTTATGGGCCTCGAGCATCATCGGAAGCGCGCGAATGCCGTTAAGATTGGTGTCCAGATGGCACATGTCGTCGCGTACCGTCGTGCGGCCGTTGAGGCCTTCTTCAATTACATGCCAGCCCTCGCCTAAGTCACGTTGGGCCACGCCACACCAGCGCACATCCCGCGCATAGCGCACCGCGGTGCCGTCGCGCATGCCCGCCGGATCGTAACCATAGGTGTTGCTGTCGCCAAAACATAGAACGTTTTTCATCGTAAGCCCTTCCTTTTAGTAAAAAGCCGGCGGGAGCAGCCTCTCCCGCCGGCTCGACCTATCTGTCAACACGTACCGGTTACAGGTACTTGCGCCAATCGTCCTCGTCCTCATCATCCTCGGTAGCAGCCTGGGCCTGCTCGGCGGCGCGAGCTGCCGCAGCGCGAGCGGCAACCTGAGCATAGGACTCCTCGTTGCGCTCGGGGAAGTTTGCCAGCACGTGCTCGAACTTGGCAAAATCCTCATCCCAGCGCGTAGAAGGCACGGCAAAGAAGACTTGCTTGACCTTAAAGTCGCCCGACGCGAGCTCCTTGCGGAAGAGCTCGGCCACGGCCTCTGCGTCAAAGCCGTTGTTGTCGCAGCCCCAAGCACCCAGCACGAGCTTCTCGCGACCCAGCTCGTCGCAGATGGCAAGCACAAAGCGAATGCGGTCGCGCAGGGCATCCAGCAGAGCATCGTCGCTCACGCGATACTCCTGGCGGGCGCGCTTAACGTTGGGCGCGGCGGCCACGATCACGTCGGCGTATGCATGCACGTGGTTGCGGTCGAAGCGCACCGCAGGCACCACTAGGGCGCGGTTACGATAGAGCTCGCAGTTGATGTTGCGGCGACGGTTCTCGCCGTACCACTTACGCTGCTTATCGAGAACGTTGTACAGAAACGAATCGGCGCACAGCGTGGCCTCCTGGCCCAGATAACCCTGAATATAGCCACCGCCCGGGTTGGTGAACGAGGCAAAGGCGAGCACGGCCATGTCGCAGAACTGCGCATAGCCACGACCGTTGTCCAGGATGGCCTGCGTGGCGGAGGCATCGAGCACGGTGACCTCGGGCAGAGCCGGAGCGGGCTCCTCAGCAGGCGCGGACTCAGCTTCGGCGATTTCCTCGGCAGGCTCCTCGACGGGCTCAGGAGCTGCCTCGACCTCGGCAGCCTCCGCGCCCTCGACGTCCTCGGCAACCTGTTCTTCGGTGGCCACAGCACTCTGAACCTTGGCCTTCATCGCCGAGACAAAGCCGGCAGGCATACCGTCAAACTCGCGAACACCGGCAAGCGAACGCTCGATATCCTTGGCGCACGCTTCGGACACAGTTGCCACGTGACGCTCGGCGGCCTTGGCACGGGCCTCGCGCTTGGGATTGGGCTGACCCGCTCGGTTGGACCTGCGGTTACGGTTCCTGTTGTCGACGTCTGCCATAAGTGGTCACCTTTCTCGGTCTCTGCCGCTATCGGCTTTTCCCATCCATGATACCCCGCCGAGTACAAAAAAGACGGCCCCGAAGGACCGCCTTTCGCATCGATTTACACGCACGGCAAGCACCGCCGCAATTCGCCACTAGTCGCGACGGCCAAGGATGTTCAGGATGCGCAGGAACACGTTGATAATGTCCACGAACAGGTTAGAGGCCATAAGCACGGCGTTGGGCAGCGTAGGCGGCACCGTCGTGGCAACATAGGTGTCGTAGCCAATAAAGCCGGCGAACACCACGATTACGATCAGATCGGTGATGGTCTGCGAGACGCCCATGAACATCAGCACGATCTCAACCAGAATAGTGGCGAGCAGAATGCCAAAACCGATGCCATATACGCGCTGGAAAAACTTGGGGAACGTCACGCCCAAGGCGCCAAAGACAAAGGTGATGGCGGCCGTGGCGATAAAGGCAGTGTTGATGGTGGGCAGGTCGTAGTTGGCAAGGCCAAACGACGCGGTCAGGCCAAAGGTGCTCGCAAAGATTACGTAGCCCACAAGGGACAGGCCCACGGACTGCTTACTGGCGGCGGCCGACATCATGACCATGCCGACGATGGTCAAAATAAACGAGCCAAAGACCAGTGGCAGGGCGGCGCCGCTCATCATCATGCGGGCAAACGCCATGGTGCTCGTAAAGTAAGCACCAGCGCCCATGGCACAAAAGCCCAAGAAGATGAGGGCAGACATGGCAAGATTATACGCACGCGGCGACATCTCCTTGGCACGGCTTGCGCCGGTTTCGATGGGGCCGTTCTGATAGCCCTGAATATCGTTCATAATTTCGTCCTTTCAAAAGCGCCGCGACAACGCAGTAGCTGACAAGATTCCTGTCATTGTACCCGAATGCCGTACGTCCTTACCTACGGCGCTCGCCCTCAAGCGTACGATCAAAGGCCCAGACCCACCAACGCATCACGTGTGCCTGCGAGCCGTCTGCCCGCTCGCGCGTCTGGTCCTCCAGATACAACTCGGTCGCGTGCCCGCCAAAACGCACCTTATATGTTGCCGTACGGATGCCGTGGACCATCAGGCCAAACCCGGTGGTCGAGATAATTTCGTCGATCGTAAAACAACGGCCGTCGACCCAGCAGACGGTGACCGGCACGACCTGTCCGCCCGCGAGGATGCGGGCCACGACGTCCACATACTGCTTGTGCACGCGCCGAGTTTTGCCGTCTGTCTGTCGATATTCCATGCCTCCTATTATCGAACGCATGTTTGCATGTTGTAAAGCGAACAGACTGTGGTTTTGGAGTGTCGTAGTAATCGCACGTGTCCGCATGGCGTGTTAGCAAAAAGAACACCCGCGGTCAACAGGGCTAATATTCAATTTTAGTGCCAAAAAGTTCACTTCTCCCATCAGAACTCGGTAAAGAGACCCGCAGGAGGTGATACGATTTATCATGTTTTTGTAACGTGTCTGCAAACTTCGAGAAAGCCCATATATGGACGTAACGTTCTCAACCTTCCTCGGCCAAATTGTGTCGAACCCAGTCCTTGCCGTCACCGTGATCCTCGCGTTGGGCGCCATCTTCGTCAATGGATGGACCGACGCGCCCAACGCCATCGCGACCTGCGTCACTACGCGTTGCATGCCCGCCCGCGCCGCCATTCTCATGAGCGCCGCATTCAACTTCCTCGGCGTGCTCATCATGACGCACTTTAACGCGAGCGTCGCCAACACCATCTCACATATCGTCGACTTTGGCGGAAACAGCACCATGGCGCTCGCCTGCCTATGCGCGGCGCTGTTCTCCATCGTCGTCTACGGCGCCACAGCGTCGCGTTTTGGCATCCCCACCTCGCAAAGCCACAGCCTTATCGCCGGCCTGACCGGTGCCGCCATCGCCCTCGGCGGTGCGAGCAGCGTCAACGTCCACGAGTGGATGAAGGTCATCTACGGCCTGGCGCTCTCCATAGGCCTGGGCTTTGTCATGGGCTGGGTCCTGTGCAAGCTCGTCTCGATTCTTTTCGCCGCCGCCAACAGGCGACGTGCCAATGTCTTCTTTAAATACGCTCAGATCGCGAGCGCCGCGGCCATGAGCTTTATGCACGGCGCGCAGGATGGACAGAAGTTCATCGGCGTGCTCTTTTTAGGCGTGGCCTTTGCCAGCGGCCAGACGAGCGTCGGCGATGCAGGCATCCCCATCTGGATTATGCTGCTGTGCTCGGCCACTATGGGCATCGGCACCAGCGTGGGCGGCGAGCGCATCATCAAGTCCGTCGGCCAGAGCATGGTCAAGCTCGAAAAGTACCAGGGCTTCTCCGCCGACCTGGCGGGCGCCGCGAACCTGCTGCTTGCCACCCTTACCGGCATCCCCGTGTCCTCCACACACATCAAGACCTGCGCCATCATGGGCGTCGGTGCCGTCAAGCGCCTCTCGGCCATCAACTTCGGCGTCGTCAAGGACATGATGTTCACCTGGTTCTTCACCTTCCCTGCCTGCGGACTCATCAGCTTTGTCATGGCCAAGCTGTTCATGATGTTCCTCTAATCAAACCGAGCGTCCATCCGGACCGCAACACTTCGCCCACCCGTCTTCGCCTCGAAAGGACCCACCCATGGCAAAGAAACCCGATTCGTTCTACTTTGACAACTACGTCGCTTGCGCCGACCTCGCCGTCCAGGCCGCAGAGCTGCTCACCAAGATTTTTGAGAACTTTGACCCCGCGCAGATCCACGACATGCTCGATAAGATGCATGCGATTGAGCATGCGGCCGACAAGAAGCACCATGAGCTCGAAGACGCCTTGCTCACCGCCTTTATCACCCCGCTCGAGCGCGAGGATCTGGATCTGATGAGCTGCTCACTCGACACCGTACTCGACCGCATCGAGGGCGTCGTGCAGCGCGTCTACTTCACCAACATCCAGAGCATCCATCCCGACGCCATCGTCATCGCCCACAAGGTGACTGACGCCTGCCGCGCCATGAAAGACCTGATGGTCGAGCTGCCCAACTACCGCAAGTCCAAGACCCTGCGCGAACTCGTCATCCAGATCAACACCATCGAGTCCGAAGCCGACGAGCTCTATATCAACGCCATGCGCAACCTGCACGTTAACGGCAAGGACCCGCTCGAGGTCATCGCCTGGCGTGACGTGTACGCCTTCCTGGAGTACTGCGCTGACTGCTGTGAGAATGTGGCCGATGTTGTGGATTCGATTGTCATGAAGAACAGTTAATTGGGGGTACGTGTCCCGGCGGCGAAGGGCCGGCCACGGTTTGCTTTCTCACTCCGGCTGCTTTGCAGAGTCGTTCGAAAGCAAACCGTGGCCGGCCCTTCGCCTTACGTACCACCATTGGGAACTTTGGCTGATACTTTGAAAGCAATGAGGCTTTTGTTGGCAGGGCCTTTGAGCCCGATTGGGAACTTTGGGACCGCCTTAAACGTTTGTCTGGATGGGGCTTTGGGTACCCTTTGTTTTACTTTGGGTTGATACACTGAATTTGGAGGGTTTGGTTATGGGATATTTGGATCTGGCCCGTTCTCGTTATTCTTGTCGTGAATTTGAGGCTCGGGCTGTTGAGCAGACTGTGGTGGATGCCGTTGTTGAGGCTGGGCGTATTGCTCCTTCTGCTTGTAATAACCATCCAACCCGTGTGATGGTGTTGGATACGCCTGAGCTTCTGGAGAAGGCAGCTGCTTGTCAGCCTCGGTTTGCTCGTGATGAGTCTATCTTTGGCGCTCCGCTCATCTTCCTTATTTGCAGCGTTACCGGTGATGCTTGGGTGCGCCCGTATGACCAGATGAATTCTAGTGAAATCGACACCTCAATCGTGTGTGATCAGATGATGATGGAGGCCACCGAGCAGGGCCTGGGAACGTGCTGGGTATGCCATTTTAAGCCTGAGGTGGCGCAGGAGCAGTTCAATCTGCCCAAGGGCGTCTATCCCTATCACATGCTCGTCTGTGGATATCCTGCCGACCACATCGCCGATCCCGAGCATCGCGAGGCCCGTACCATTCCCCTCTCCGACTTCCTCCTCAAGTAGGTTTTGGGACATGCCTTAAAACCTACCCTTGACCGCTCACCCGTTCGCCGAGTTCTGCGCCATTATGTGCAGGGCTCGGTTTTTTATGTTACGCACTCCGGCACAGTCATAAAAAAGGACCCGCAAGCTGCGGGTCCTTTCTAGGCACTAAATTGTAGGCCGAATGTTAGTCCAGGTCGTCGGCAGCAAAGTTGTCGATCGGGGCGAAGGGATCGGCCACGGGGACAACCGGGTCAGCGACGGGCAGCGGCTCGGCGGGAACAGTCACTGCAGGAGAAGCGGCAGAACCGACCGGCGTGGAGGCCATCAGATCGGCCGGGAAGGAATTCTGGGCATCGTCCATGAAGTGCTGGATGAGCTTGAGATACTCTGCCTTGAACTCCTCACGGGAAGCCTTGAGACGATCGATCTCCTCGAGCTCGGCCTGCTTCTCGGTCAGAGCCTGGCGGATAACCTCGCGGGCCTTGGCGTCAGCCTCGTTGCGGATACGCTCAGCGTTCTCGTTGGCATCGTTGACGATGGTCTCAGCGGTCTGCTGGGCAGCGATCAGGGCAGCGGAAATCTGGCGCTCCTGAGCGGAGAAGTCAGGGGCGGGAGCAGCCACGGGGGCGGCAGGAACGGCCTGGGCGGTGGCATCCTGAGCTTGGGCAAGCTGAGCCTGCGCATCGGCAAGCTGCTGCTCGGTAGCAGTCAGGCGACCCTTAAGGTCGACGATCTTAGCGAGCATAGCGTCAACCTCGGAGGACAGCGTCTCCAAGAAGACGTCGACCTCAGCAGGATCGTAGCCACGCTTGGCCTCAGAGAAAGTCTGAGCCTGGATGTCTGCAGGGGTAATAGCCATAACAAGTCTCCTTTTTCATCGCCTCGGCGCTACACGCCCGACGTAAGTTACTAAGTCAGTTCTACACGAGTATACCTATAAGAAGCTGCAGAACCAGCCTCTGCACCAACTGCAACGCAATAATCGCAACGACCGGCGAAAAATCGATACCGCCCATCGGCGGGATGAAACGACGGAACAGGTTGAGCCACGGACCGCACACGCTATCAAGCACCGCGGCAATATCCTGAAGCAAACCACCCTGCTTCATGGGAATCCACGTCATAAAGCAGTAGACGACAATGAGCGTGGAAAAGAAGTTGAACAGAGTGTTGACCAGCTGGACGATAGTGTAGATGTTGATGGGAATCTCCTCGTCTTGTCTTTACTTAAGGTAGCCGTCGGCACGAAGCTTCTTGAGATCGGAATCTTTGACCTCGCAACCGGCGGGCAGCACCATGAACACGCGGTCGCCCACCTCCTTGACCGTGGCACCCAGACCGCAGGCAAAGCCGTAAGAGAAGTCCAAGACGCGCTTGGCAACTTCGGTGCGTACGCCCACAAAAATCAGTGCGACAGGCTGCTTGGTGCGAACGCGGCGCACCACGGTCTCCACGTCGTCATAGCTCTCGGGGCGCAGGACATAGGCCGGCAGCTGCGGTGTGGCGTTGATGATATTGCTCGCATAGGCCGAGGCATCGCTCGGTGCAGGCGCAGGCGCAGCGGCGGCACGGGCGCGGGTGTTCTCGGCGTAGCTCGACGGCGTGTCATAGGCACCAGGACGATAACCGCTCGCAACACTGTCCTGCGAGCGCGAAGGCGGGTTATACGTCGTGGCATGGCGGGAGTCATCGCCGACCAGCTGCCCGGAGCGTGTATACACGGCAACCGACTCAGCTTCACCACGGCGCGTCTGACCAAGCAGGCCGTTGCTCGGCTCGTCTTGGGTGTAGAAGCCCTCGCCCGAAGCACCGCTGTAGCCGTTGCCCTGATAGCCATCGTCATAGCCATCATCGTAGCCGTAGTCGTCGTCCTGGCCATAACCCTGGTCGTAACCCTGCTGGCCGCCCAGGTGCATCTTATTTTTAATCTCGTCAAGGAAGCCCATGGTTGTGTCCTCTCGCGGTTTAGTGCAGGCGCCCCGATAATCAGTGCGCACTTCAGAGCCTTATTTTACTGCAAACTCCGGGCTAAATACTACCCTGCCCAGGCGAACGAGCGTAGAGCCCTCCTCAAGGGCAGGCTCAAAGTCTTCGCTCATGCCGCAGGAAAGCTCAGGCAGGTTCAAATCGGGATGCGCCGCCTCCAGCTCATCCCTCAGCTCACGAAGCCCCGCAAAGGTGCGGCGTGCCACATCCTTATTCCCCCGGGGCGCCATAGTCATAAGCCCCTGTACGCAAATTCCCTCAAGTTCCGCAAGCTCACCCGCGGCGGCGCGAATCTCATCGGGCGAAAAGCCTCCCTTCGACTCCTCACCACTCACATTGACCTCAATGAGCACACGCTGGGGGCCGGCGAGTTCGCCTGCCTCAATCTTGCGGGCAGCACGGCTCGAGATCGCCTGCGCCAGATGCAGCGAACCCACCGAGTGAATCAGCTCGGCTGAGCCCAGCACCGCATTGATCTTATTGGTCTGCAGGTTGCCGATCATATCGAAGCGCACCTCGGGCAGCTCCGGATGCTCCGCCAAACCTGTGAGCTTGCGAACCAGCTCCTGCGGGCGATTCTCGGCAAAATGGCGATACCCCGCCTGGATGGCGGCAACGGTCTCATCGACACCAACGGTCTTGGACACGGCAATGAGGCGCGCGGCGTCGTGGGGACGGCCCGCGCGATCGAGCGCCGCATAAAAACGTTCCAGAATCTGCTCGCGGCGAGCGCGCATCAAGTCCAAATAGTTATCCATTGCCAATCGCCTCCGCTGACAGCCAAACAAGTAGTCCCATGCTAACGCAAGAGCGCGGCCCCGCATGTGCAAGGCCGCGCTCACTTAGGTATTTACAATCTTTCGACGAACGGGGTTACTTACTCCTCGTCGTCCTCGCCATCGTCCTCATCCTCAAGATGATCGAGCAGGTAGCGAAGACCCTCGCTGACCTCGTTAACGGGCACCTTGGCAACGTAGCGTGCATCGACGGCGGGCCTCATGATAACACCCTCGCCCGAAGGCACGCGCATGCTCTCGAGCTCATCCTCATCAGTGCAGGCGATATCACCGGCAGTCATACGCTGTCCGGTCAACAGGAAGGTCAGACGGCAGGCGGCATCGATGGAAATCGAGGCGATGCGATCGAGATAGCGCGATACCATGATGGCGCGGCGCAGGTCGTCATAGTTGCTGTCGTCGTCCATAAAATCGCCCGTGTCCATGCGGTTAAAGGTGCGGAAGAACTTCTCGTAGGCGGCGTGCACTGGCTCGTCCTCGACGGCCAAGTTGCAGATGATGGACATGTCGTTGGTGACGAGCGCAGAAAGCGAAGAGCCCAGCACCTGGTAGACGGCCTCAGCCTCGGCCTCGACCGTGCCGACAAGCTCCTTGGGCAGCGAGATGTCGGCCTTGATCATATGACGCGTGGCGCGGCAAATCTGGCGAACCTTATCGGTCATGCGCTGCAGGTTAAAGTCGACGTAGATGATCGTCTGCAGCAAGCGGAAGTCGGAGGCGACCGGTGACTGCGTGGCAATCAGGTTGTAGCAGACGGCCTCCAGGTTGGCGCAGCGTGCGTCAATCGAAAGCGTACGCTTCTTGGTCTTGGTGGCGAGCTTGCGGTCGTCGGTCACATAGGCCTTCACGGCATCGTGGAGGGCCAGATCGACGGCCTCGTAGATGCTCAGCATCTCGTGACGGGCCTCGATGAGCTGACGGGAAAACAGTTTGCGCATGGTTCACTCCAATCAGTTGGGTGCGGTCATGCCGCCCGCACAGTGAATACGCACCGGACCAGATCCGATCGGCTTGGGACTAGTCGCACCGATCAGCCAAAGCGGCCGGTGATATAGTCTTCCGTCCGCGAGTCCACCGGGCTGGTGAAGATCGCGTCGGTTTGACCATACTCGATGAGCGTAGCGGGCTCGCCGGCAACTTCCTGCAAGAAGAACGCGGTGTAGTCACTGATACGAGCTGCCTGCTGCATTGAATGCGTGACGATGATAATCGTCATCTCGGGCGCCAGCTCGGCCATCAGATCCTCGACCTTAGAGACGGAAGTGGGGTCGATGGCGGAGCAGGGCTCGTCCATCAGGAGGACATCGGGTTGCACCGCAAGCACGCGCGCGATGCACAGACGCTGCTGCTGACCGCCCGAGAGCGCCAAACCATCCTTGTTGAGCTGATTGGATACCTCTTTCCAGAGGTTGGCGCGCTTGAGCGATTCTTCCACGATGTCATCGAGATCGCTTTTGCTAGTCACGCCCTGCAGACGAGGGCCAAAGGCGACATTCTCGTAGATGGATTTGGGAAACGGGTTGGGCTGCTGAAAGATCATGCCCACGCGACGACGGAGATCGACCGGATCGACACCCTCGGCATAGATATCGTTGCCGTCGAGCGTCATGGTGCCCTCGACGCGCGTGCCCTCAATCAGGTCATTCATGCGGTTGATGCAGCGCAAAAACGTCGACTTGCCGCAGCCCGAAGGGCCAATGAAGGAGGTGATGGCGTTTTTGGCGATGTTGAGGTCAAGCCCCGTCAGCGCATGAAAGTCACCGTACCAAAAGTTGAAATCCTTGGCCGTAATGGCCGCTTGCTCCAACGCGGGAGCGGACTGATAAACGGACATGGGACTCCTTAACTAGCGACGCTTGCGCGACAGGAAGCGCGCAAACAGGTTGAAGGCCAAAATGATCACCATCAGCAAGAGCGCGGTGCCGTAGGCTGCGTTCATGTTGATGCCGTCGTTGGCAAGCAGGTACAGGTGAACGGTCATGGGACGACCGGAATCGAGCGGCGAAATAGGTAGATTGATGGCCTGGCCCATGGTGTAGAGCACCACGGCGGTCTCGCCGATGGCACGGCCGATGGCAAGGACGATGCCCGTGGCAATGCGGCCAAAGGCCGAAGGAAGCACGATCTTGGAGACGACCTGCCACTTGGTAGCGCCCAGGCCGTACGCGCCCCAACGGATATAGCGCGGAACGGCGCGAATGGCTTCTTCGGTGGTGCGCATGACGATGGGAAGCATCAAGAGCGCGAGCGCCAGAGCGGCCGAGACCATCGAAAGGCCCAGGCCCATAGCCTCGACAAACAAGGCGTAGCCAAACAGGCCCATAACGATGGAGGGCACCGAGGCCAAAGCGTCAGCAGCGTAGCGAATGAGCTCGACGACCTTGCCCTGCTTGGCGTACTCGGCCAGATAGACGGCTGCCAGCACAGCGATCGGCGTGCAGATAAGCATGGCGAGCGCCGTCACGTAGACGGTCGAGACGATCGTGGGCCAAATTCCGCCCTCGGCGTTGACGCCCTGGGGCCAACCGAAGATAAAGTCGAGCGAGATGTGTGGCAGGCCGTTGATGACCACGTAGGCGATGATAGCGACCAGCACCAGCGTGGTGATGTAGGCAGCGGCACGAAACACGCCAAGCATGATCTTGTTGGACAGGTCCTTGTTGATGCGGCCCTTCTTGCCGTGGGAAAGGGCACGCTTGATGCGCTCGCGCGACGAGGTCGTATCGACCGTCGTGTCAACGGAATCGGACATAGCCTACCCCCTCTTCTTCTTGGAAATCAGACGAACGATACCCACCAGCGTGGCGGAGATGATAAACAGGACCACACCCATGCCGAACAGCGCCGAGCGGTGCAGACCCGAGGAATAGCTCATGTCGAGCGCAATCTGGCTCGTGAGCGTCGAGATGGGGCTCGCAATGCTGTCGGGAATAACCGGGGCGTTACCTACGACCATGAGCACGGCCATGGTCTCGCCGATGGCACGGCCCATACCCAGCACGATGGCATCAACGATACCCAGCTTCGCGGCAGGTAGCACGACCTTATAGATGGTCTGCCACTTTGTGGCGCCCATGGCATACGATGCCTCGCGAATGCCCATGGGAATGGAATTGAGAGCATCGATGGTGAGCGTGGTGATGGTAGGGACGATCATGATGGCGAGCACAAACCACGCCGTCAGCGCACCAAAACCAAGGCCGCCGGTCAGTTGTGCGATAAACGGGCGGATGATGATCATGCCAAAGAAGCCGTAGATGATGGAGGGTATGCCCGCCAGCAGGTCAACGGCGGGGCTGATGAGCTTGCGCACGCGCTTGCTGGCAATCTCGACCAGGTAAACGGCCGTACCCACGCCCAGCGGCACGCCCATGGCGAGCGCACCGACGGTCACCAGACCCGAGCCAGCAAGCAGCGACAAGATGCCGTAGTGGCCCTCGGAAGGCGCCCACGTAAAGCTAAAGAAGTCAGCCAGACCGATGTCAGTAAAGACGGGCAGCGCCGAGTACGTGGTAAAGACAAAAATCAGGATGACGGTAACGACCGCCAAGAACGCGCAGGCAAAGAAGATCCACTGCAGCGCCTTCTCCTTGATATAGGTACTGCGCGATACGAGCGCCAGCTCGCGCTTCTTGGGCGTCTGAACATTCTGCTCAGTCTGGGAGTTTTCCTGTGCTTCCATGCTACTCACTCCCCTTCTCGTCGTTGGTGACGGGAATAAAGCCCGCCTCGCGAATCTGCTTGTCCATCTTTTCGGACGTCACATAGTCGATGTAATCCTGCGCCTGCTGCGAAGGCACACCCTTCACAAAGAAGTAAAGGTCGCGCGAGATGGGATAGCCGCCACTCGCGACCGTCTTCTCGGACGCCTCAACATGATTGACCGAGACGGCCTTGACCGAGGTCTTGGCGTTGAGGCTATCGACGAAGCCCAGCGAAATGTAGCCGATGGCCCCACGCGAACGAGATACCACGTCGCGCACCTGGCCCGTACCCGAAAGAACGGCCGAGCGGCGATCGAACGGCGTGCCATCCATCACGATGGTACGGAAGGCCTCGCGCGTACCGGACGCCTCGTCTCGGTTGATGACCTGAATCCTCAGGTCCTCGCCACCGACCTCTTTCCAATTGGTAATCTTGCCGGCGTAGATATCGCGGAGCTGCTCGGTCGAGAGGTTATCGACGGGGTTGTCGTCGTTCACGATGACCGCAATACCGTCGTGGGCAATGACAATGGGAGTCAGGCCCAGATCCTGTTCGTCGGCATTGAGTCCACGGGAGGAGCTGGCGATATCGGCCGTGCCGGCGCTGACGGCCTCGATCCCAGCGGAAGAACCCAAACCGGAAACGAGCACGTCGATGCCGGTCTCCTCCTTAAAGCCCTCGGCCGCAATCTCGGCGATAGGAAGGCAGGTCGTGGAGCCGGCCACGGTAATGGAAGAGCTAGAAGATCCCGAAGAACAGGCGCACAGCGTAAGCGTAAGCACAGCGGCGCTCAGGACCGATACGATCTTTCTCATAGCATCACGCCGATCGCAGCATGGCGCCCACAGGTGCCGTCCTCGTTACGGTAGGAATAAAAGCGGTCGTTCTGACGCACGGTCGAAAGCTGGGTATCCACGATATTATCCGCGTCGACACCGACATCTACCAGCGCCTCGCGAATGGCAGCGGAAAGATCGAGCATGCGAGAGGTATTCGCATCGATGCAAGAGAACTCGGCGGCAAAGCGATCCATGAGTTCCTGGGATACCTCATATTCGTCACCCAAGATATGGGGGCCGATATAGGCGGAAACGTCGCTCGCATCGCAACCGGCAGCATCGCAAAGCGCCTGGCACGCCTTGGCGGAAATACGTGCAATCGTGCCCTTCCAACCGGAGTGCACCACGGCAAATCCGCCGGGGGCCACCAGCACCACGGGAACGCAGTCGGCAAAGCAGAGCAGCACGGGTACGTTATGCGCCGTACAGACGATGGCATCGCAGCCCTCGGCAATCTGCTCGCGGACGTCCTCAAGGTCATCGGCGCCGTTCGAGGTCACCGCAACGATATGGTCACCATGGACCTGATTGGGAACGAGCAAGTTGTGCTCGCACTCGGCGGCACCCATAGCCTCGAGCACGCGACGACGATTTTCTTGAACAGCAAAGGGGTCATCGCCAACATGCGAGCCCAAATTGAGTGAGGAGTACGCATCTTCGGAAACACCACCGGCGCGCTCGGTGAAGGCAAAGCGAACATCGGATGTCGCGCCTTCCACCAACGTAACTCCATCATGGTCGACACGCGAAACGTTGTCCGCACGTGCTGCCATACTAAAGCCTCCTAATAACACAAGTACCGCGGCATCGCCGCTACAGCCCGCGTTTATACGGCTGTCATACTTCTCTAAAAGGATACCTGCTGCACTGGAGGCAATCGTAAAGGGAACGTAAAGAGATTGGAGGTTCTAGTTTACAAAGTCGAAATAAAAAGGGCGCGTCCATACGGACACGCCCCCGTGAGCAACAATGCAAAGAACGACTTAGAAGCTACCGCGCTTCAGGAAGTCGGGAAGCTCGAACTGATCGTTGCCGAAGTTAGGAAGCTCGGTGCCACCGACGTTGCGGGTCGGAGCGGCCTGAGCCGGGCTGGTGGCCGGAGCGGTGCGCTGCGGCTCAGCGGAGGCAGCGGCCTTGCTCTGAGACTGCTGAGCAGCAAAGAGCTCGTCCTGACGGTTGACGTTGGAGTCGGAGAAGCCCGTAGCGATGACGGTGATACGCACCTGATCGCCCAGGGACTCGTCGACAACGGTACCGAAGATGATGTTGGCCTCGGGGTCGACGGCGTTGGCGACAACGTCGGCGGCGTCGCTGATCTCCTGGATGCCCAGGTCCTTGGAACCGGCGATGGAGAGCAGCACGCGTGTGGCACCATCGATGGAGCTCTCGAGCAGCGGGCTGGAGATGGCCTGCTGGGCAGCGTCGACGGCACGGGTATCCCCAGAAGAGGTACCGATACCCATCATGGCGGTACCGGCCTGCTTCATGATGGTCTTAACATCGGCGAAGTCCAGGTTGATGATACCGGGGACGGTGATGAGGTCGGTGATGCCCTGGGTGCCCTGGGAAAGGACGCCATCGGCAATCGCGAAGGCCTCGAGCATGGTAGTCTTCTTCTCGGCGATGTCGAGCAGCTTATCGTTGGGGATGACGATCATGGTATCGACGCAATCGGAGAGGGTCTTAATGCCCTCCTCGGCGCTCTTCTTGCGCTTGCGGCCCTCGAAGGTGAAGGGCTTGGTCACGACGGCGACGGTCAGTGCGCCGACCTCGTTCATCGCGATATCGGCAACGATGGGAGCAGCGCCGGTACCGGTGCCACCGCCCTCGCCGCAGGTGATGAACACCATGTCGGCGCCAGCGAGCGCCTCGGCAATGTCGTCGCGGGACTCATCGGCAGCCTTGCGGCCAACCTCGGGGTTGGCGCCGGCGCCCAGGCCGCGGGTAAGGTCGGTGCCGATGTGCACCTTGATATCGGCATCAGAGATCGCGAGTGCCTGAGCATCGGTGTTGATGGCAACAAACTCGACGCCGCGGATGCCCTCTTCGATCATTCGATTGACCGCGTTGGTACCGCCGCCGCCGACGCCGACCACCTTAATGACGGCAAGGTAGTTGTTGATCTCTGTCTCGTGCATGTCGGTCCTCCGAACAAAGGTTATAGCCATAGCATGGGTCGACCCCTGCGCACATTAACCTTCAGGTTGAAAGTAAATGCAAAGGTAAACCGTATTATGGTTGCACATTATGAACGTATCAGTCAAATAATTGACCGTGAAAACCAAACAAACCAGATAAACGGCGTGGTATGGCCACTCAACAAAGCATCAACCAGCGCTATGAGGTCGGAGCATTCCTAAATGTGTAGTTGCCCGGAGAGCGCACATTGATATACGTTACGCCCTCTACCTGCGAAAGCAACTTGGTGACTACGCGTTCCTTCTTGGCGATATCGTCCGAATCGCCCAGCGACACCTCAATGCCGTTATTGAGGTTTGCCGAGATGGCTTCGACCGAAGGCGTGGAAATATCCTTGACTTGTCCCAAGAACTCGCTCGAAAAACCACGCACATAATCCAGGCCGGCCTTAACGGCCTTGGAGCTCACCGCCTGGCCGGAAACTGGAGCGACATCCGCCGAGACATCAGTCAGCAACACCGCGCCATAGTGCTTAGCGAGCGCCAGTGCGGCATCGATGCCGGTCAGGGTATTTGAGCCCTGCCCTGTCGTGATGACGTTGCCCTGGTCGTCCACTTCGACCGACGTCGACAGCGGGGCGATCCAGGTGTCATCATCCCCGATGGCCCAGGCTAGGTCATCGGAGCTGATATAGGCAATTGCGATGACCTTGCGCTCCATAGGCGTAATGATGAGCGTATGCGGGAACTGACGCTGAACATCCACGCCCGAGACCCACGGGTTCTGCTTGAGGTCCTCGGTAATCTGGTCGGGATCGACGTTAAAAAGCGACGTTCCCTCGGGCAAATCGATCAGCTGGATAGCATCGTGCTTCGTCACATGCTCGCTGCCTTGAATCTGAATATCAGTGGCGGTAAACAATCCAGAGTTAATCACCACGATGGCAACGACGACGAGCACGGCCAAGACGGCCAGAACGCCGCCCACGATTTTGCCTTTGCCTGTAACGACAGAAGCGGCGTCTGATGTTTTATTTGCCATCGCCCCAAGTGAAGACAACGGGTTGACGCCTTTTTTACCCGAAGGCTTCTTGGCGGTAGCCGGCACCGATGTCAGCGAGCGCGGTTTCGATGCGCCCAGCGTGCGACCCGGACGCAGCGTTTTAGTTCCCGTCGGTGGCTTAGGAGTTGCCATGGGACGGGCAGGCTTGGCGCCCATAACAGGCTTTGACGTCACCGAGGGACGCGAGGACTTTTTTGCGGCCGGACGATTACCGAGCTGCGAGCCGACGACCGGACGACTGGTCTGTCGAGCATGCCCGACAGACTTAGAGTGCGCGACGGTATTGCGTTGAGGTTTGGCAGGCGCGCCGGAACGCCCTCCGGCGCGGCGGAAGGTGGGTTTCGATGCTCTAGAAGCCGAGGAATTTAACTTCCGGTCTGAGCTCGATGCCATACGCCTCCCTCACCTTTCCGTGCACATGTCTGATAACCGCGGCAACGTCATCGGCCGAGGCAGTTCCGTTATTAACGATAAAATTAGCGTGAACGGGCGAAACTTCCGCGCCGCCAATCGAAAAACCCTTTAATCCACAATCCTCGATAAGCTTGCCCACGCTCGCATCGGGCGGGTTGCGAAAGACCGACCCGCAGGATGCGCGACCCATGGGCTGTGTACGCTTGCGCCTCGTCAGGTACCGCTCCATGCGCTCGCGAATGTCGGCCTTGGGCGCCAGTTTAAGCTTGAGCACGCACTCGAGGATGATCTCATTGCGGGGAAGGCTACATTCGCGGTAGCCCCAAGTGATCTCGGACCCCGCATAATGTTTGATACCGGATGCCGGGTCAAACGTTACGACATCCTCAACCAGCGAGCCAATCCACTCGGTCCGTGTGCCGGCATTCATAGATATCGCACCGCCAACCGAACCAGGGATGCCAACGGCAAACTCAAGGCCCGAGAGGCTACGCGACAGGGCATCGTTGACCAGGCGCGCAAACATCACGCCCGCACCGACCGTCAGCGTACAACCGTCATCGGCAACAACCGTGCGCTGAAACTCACGTCCGAGCGAAATGACGGCGCCGCGATAACCGCCATCGGCAACCAGCAGATTGGAGCCCTTGCCGATGATGACCCACGGCACCTGCTCGCGATCGAGCACCGCCACGGCGCGGCGGAGGGCATGATAGCTATGGCACGTCACAAAGAGGTCGGCCTTGCCGCCGATACGATAGCTCGTATGACGCGCAAGGCGCTCGTCCTCGATCACATCCGTGTCGATCATGCCCGAGAGCGCCATGACGGCGTTAAACAGACCCATTAGACTTAAGCGTCTTTCTTGGCAGTCAGATACTCAATGAACTCGGGACCGACGGTCGTAACGTCACCGGCACCCATAGTGAGCAGCAGGTCGCCCTCGCCCACCATCTGCTCGAGCTCCTGATTGAGCTCAAGACGGCTGGAGCAGTACACGACCTCCTTGCCAGGATGCTTGGCGCGCACGGTATCGGCGAGCATCTTAGAGGTGACACCCGGAATGGGCATCTCGCCAGCCGAGAACACATCAATCAGCAGCAGTTTATCGGCATTGGCAAATGCATCGGCAAAGTCGTCGCACAGGGCCTGCAGGCGCGAATAGCGGTGCGGCTGGAACACGACGTCGACGTGCTTGTAGCCCAGCGACGAAGCAGCAGCAAGCGTCGCCTTGATCTCGGTGGGGTGATGGCCGTAATCATCGACCACGGTGATGCCATCGATATCGCCCACGTGGGTAAAGCGACGGCGGACGCCCTCAAAGCTCGAGAGCGCCTTGGCGGCGGCGTCGATGTCAAGGCCCAGGACATGGGCGACGGTGAGCACCGCCGTGGCGTTGAGCATGTTGTGGCGACCGGGATTGCTCTTGATCTCCACAGCGTGCTCAGTGCCGTCCTCAAAGCGAACGATAAAATCGCTCTGGATGCCCTTGACATCTGGGTGCATGCAGACGATGTCGTTGCTCTCGGCAAAGCCGTAGGAAAGCACGTGACGACCCGTCGACTTGGCGAGCTCGACCAGATGCGGGTCCTCACCGCAGACGATGACGGTGCCGTCCTCGCCCACCAGGCTCATGAATTTGGCGAAAGTTGCCTCGATCTCCTCGATACCCGAGTAGTGATCGAGGTGGTCGGCCTCGACGTTGGTCACGATGACCACGTTGGGGTTCAGGAACAGGAAGGAGCTGTCGGACTCGTCGGCCTCAGCGACAAAGTAGTCGCCCGAGCCGTTCTTGCCGTTCGTGTCATAGCCCTCGACGATGCCACCGATCAAGAAGCTCGGATCCAGACCCATGCGGTCGAGCATGGTGGCGCACATCGAAGACGTGGTGGTCTTGCCATGCGTGCCGGCAACAGCGACGGTGGTGTAGCCGTGGCCCAAAGCAGAGAGCATCTTGGCACGGGGCCACACGGGAATACCAAGCTCGCGAGCGCGCACGAGTTCAGGGTTGGACTCCGGAATAGCGGTGGAGACAACAACCACGTCGGGCTTGACCTCGTCGATCGTGGCGGCCTCATGGCCCACATGCACCTTCACACCAGCGCGGGTAAGCTGGCGGATATAACGTGACGTCTTAAGGTCGGAGCCGGTAACGGCATAACCGCGCTCGTGAAGAACGAGGGCGATGCCGCTCATGCCGGCGCCGCCGATACCGATAAAGTGGGCGCTCTTAAACTCGGGCGCGGAGGTTGCAGTCTGGGAATCAGCCATGTGCTCGTGTACTCCTTGCGTAAACACTGCCTGTAACCCGTTAACTGTACCGCACCTACCGCATCAGCGCGAGGGCGACCGACGATATCCCGTCTAACTAACGCAAACCCTCTACCGCATCCGCCAGAAGAGCGGCGGCCCTATCCTGAGCCAGACCACGCGCCGCCTGACGCATGGCGTCGCGCGCCGCCGCGTCATCGACCAGGTGCAGCAGTTCATCGGCAAAGGCAGAACCGTCGATATCGGCATCGGCGCAGAGCACGCCGGCCCCAGCGTCGACCAGATAACGGGCATTGGTGGTTTGGTGGTCGGCCGTCGCATGCGGGTACGGCACGAGCACCGAAGGCACGGCGAGTGCAGCGATCTCGGCCACGCTCGATGCGCCCGAACGCGAGAGCACCAAATCGGCAGCAGCCAGCATATCGCCCATGTTGTCGATGTAAGGCTGGACGCGGTAACGCTTCGCCTCCTCGGGCGTCAGCGCCAAAGCGCGCTCGGTCTCCTCAAAGCCGTCGGCACCCGTCGAATGCAACACATAGAGGTTCTTGCGCGAAAGCAGCTCGTTTTTGAGCGAAGCCACACGCTCGTTGAGGTGCTGGGCGCCAAGTGAACCGCCAAAGACGAGCAGCAGCGTAGCGTCCTCGGGAACGCCAAGTGCCTTGCGGCCGCGAGCGCGATCGCCCTCGATCACCGAGCGACGTACGGGGTTGCCGGTCATGAGCACGTGGTCAGGGTCACCTTCGCGCTCAAAGACCGAACGCGCTGCCGGCACCGAGATGCACACGCGGGCGGCGTGGGAGTTCATCATCTTGTTGGCCAGGCCCGGAACAGAGTTCTGCTCATGCAGCAGATACGGAACGCCCGCGCCCTTGCACCACCCCAGCAGCGGAACCTCGACATAGGCACCAAAACCAATGGCGGCATCGGGCTTGCCGACCTTTGAGAAATGACTGGCGAGCGCACGCTTGGCTTTGTTGACACGCCACAGCGAGGTCAGCGCCGTCCAAGGACGGGAGCGGTCGAAGCCCGTGACCGTAATGGGCACAAAATCAAACCCAGCCTCGGGGACCAGACGACCCTCGAGCTTGCGCGACTGGCCCACGAACACAACGTGGTGGCCACGGTCACGCAGCTCTTCGGCCAAGGCGAGCGCGGGGTTGATGTGCCCGGCCGTGCCGCCGGCTGCAATAGCAACGGTCATTTTATCGGTCATGGTAGTCCCTTCGTACACGCGGTCCCTGGTCGTCGGTACGCAGACGCGCCGACGGGTCCGAGTTCAAATCGATTCGATTATATCCGCCGCCCGCGTTGCGAGGGCTGGGGCGCTGAGGACGACCTTGCGGCGCCGTTCGCTGACGCGGGCGGGCTGCCGGCTCGGTCGCAGAGCCATCCAGGACGGTAAAACCGTTACGCGAAGATCGCTCGCCGCGCACGTGGGGCACGCCGGCGGTACTCTCATCCATAACGGCAAAGCTCTCGCGGCGGCGGTCATACTCATCGCGGCGGGCGCTCTCGTACGAAACGCGCAGGATCAACCCGGCAAGCATGAGCGACACAATAATCGACGAACCGCCGTAGCTAATAAACGGCAACGGTTTGCCCGTCATGGGAAACACGTTGAGGATGCCCAGCGCGTTAATCAAAAACTGCACTGCGAGAATGACCGCGGAGCCAGACGCCATAAGCGCGCCCCGGCGATCGGTCGCCTGCTCGGCAATGCGAAACGCCGAGTAGATCAGCATCGCAAACACCAAGAAGAACAGCACGGTTCCGACAAAACCGACTTCCTCGCCAATGATGGCCAGGATGTAGTCATTGTGCGCCTCGGGCAGATACGAGTACTTCATGGTTGAGTTGCCGATGCCACGGCCGAACAGACCGCCCGAGGCAAAGGCCATAATGGCAAGCGTGGCCTGATAGCCGTCACCATACTCGTCGGCCCAAGGGTTCAAGGCAACCTGAATACGCACCATACGGTACGGCTCTGCGACAAGCGCAATCACGATCACGAGAATGCCGAAGATTAGCACGCCGATGATAAATCTGGGGTCGAGACCCGCAAACAACGCCATGCACATGAGGGTCAACAGGATGATCAGGACAGTACCGAAATCGGGCTGGATAAAGATCAGAAAGAGCGAAATGCCCAGGTAGATGCCCATCTTGCGAAGGAATTCGTTGATGTTGCCACCGGGCGAAAAGAAGCGATCAAGCATGATGGCCGAATACGCAATGGCAAATGGCTTTAAAAACTCGGAAGGCTGGAACTGAATACCGGCGATGTTAAGCCAGCGCGTGGCGCCACGGCTGCCGCTGCCCACCAAGAACACCAGAAACAGTAGCCCTATCATGCCTATGAGGAAGATCCTGAGCACATCCTCCCCAAACCAGCTGTCCGGCAAAACGCGCACGATGGCAATCAGCGCCAGAACACCGACCACGGCAAACGCGGCCTGTCGACCCAGAAAAAACGTCGCCGAGCCATTCTCGTGCAGCGCCTCGACCGAAGACGCCGAGTACACCATCAGCAGGCCAAAGCATACCAAGGTAAACAAGCAGGCCATGAATATCAAACGGGGGCGCATGATACGGGCGGGAACGCCGGCAATATAGCGTTCGCTAAACGACTGCCCGCCGCGACCGGAACGCGGTGTGCTGCGCCGCGAGGAAGCACGGTCCGAGTCGGGCCTCCTCATACCTTGTCGGGGGCTCTCCTCTCTCACCGGCAACCCCTATTCCATTTGCGATTTCGCCGCAGCGGCAAGCTGGGCCACATAGTCCTTAAACACGCGGCCGCGCTCCTCATAGCCCGAGAACTCATCGAACGAAGAGCAGGCAGGAGAAAGTAAGATCACGTCGCCACGGCTCGACAGCGAACGGGCGACGTCCACGGCATCGCGCAGGTCATCCGCCTGGGCGATATCCACATCGCCGTCGACATCGGCCTCGTCCATAGCGGCGGTGAAACGCTCGCGCGCATCGCCAAAGCAGACGACCGAGCGTACGTTATCCATAACAACGCGCGCGAAGTCCGTGAGCGGCGTGCCCTTATCGTGGCCGCCGAGCAGCAAGATCACGTCGTCATCGGGAAATGCCGTCAGTGCCTTCTCGACCGCATCGGTGTTGGTCGCCTTGGAATCGTTGACGTAGCGCACGCCGTCAATCTCGCCACACGGCTCCACGCGGTGCTCGAGCGGCTGGAACGAGGCAAGACCGCGGCAGACACCATCGACATCGGCACCGACCGCCAAGGCAGCCGTGGCGGCGCACAGGGCATTGATAACATTGTGATGGCCCGAGATCTTGAGCTCGGATGTAGCGATGAGCGGGGTCTCGACGCCCTTCAGGCGCACGACCATCTTGCCGTCGCGCACAAAGGCGGCATCCTCGCCCTCAGGCTCGTCAAAGGCAACCTTGCAGATGCGACGACCCGGCGTGTAGATGTACTCATCGAACTCGTGAATGCCGGCGTCTTCGACGTCGACAACCGCCAGATCGTCATCGACCATATTGTCAAACAGTTTGATCTTGGCAAGCGCGTAGTTCTTATGGCTCTTATGCCAGCCCAAGTGGTCGGGAGTGATGTTGAGCAGCACCGCCACGCGGGGGTGGAGCTCGGTTGTCGTAGCAATCTGATAGCTCGAGAGCTCAGCCACAAACCACTCGTTGTGGGCTCGGCCGTCAATCTCGTTGACCGGCGGCTCGCCGATGTTGCCGACAGCAACGCTGGCCTCGCCGGCAGCCTTAAGCAGATAATCAGCCAGCGACGTGGTGGTCGTCTTGCCGTTGGTGCCCGTGATGGCAATCCAGTTATCGGGCGACAGGCGATAGGCAAACTCGGGCTCACCCATAATCTGGGCGGCATGCTCGCGCCCGGCCTTAAAGAAGCCCGAGAACTCCGAGATGCCCGGGCACGTCACGCATACGTCATAGGCGCCCTCGACCTGTTCGGTCCCATAGACAAACGACGCACCAGCAGCCTCGAGCGCACGCGTGGCGTCATTGGGTTCAGAGGTGCCACCGCCATACACGGTAACGGCACTTACGCGCTCGGGATGTGCCAGCGCCCAGCGGGCGACATCGAGACCGGATTTGCCCTGACCCAAAACGAGCAGGCTAAAGACATCAGCAAGAGGCATGAAAGACCACTATCCCAACTGGAAGAACAGGGCAAGGCCAACGGCACCAAAGGCAGCAGCGATAATCCAAAAACGGATGACGACCTTGGTCTCGGCCCAGCCCTTCTTTTCGAAATGATGATGGATGGGCGCCATAAGGAAGACGCGCTTGTGCGTAAAGTGGAAGTAGACAACCTGAATCATGACCGACAGGGTCTCAACGATAAACAGGCCGCCGATGATGAGGGAGACGACCTCGGTGTTGGTCATGATGGACGTGCAGGCAAACGCGGCGCCTAGGGCAAGCGAGCCGGTATCGCCCATAAAGATGCTCGCCGGATAGCAGTTGAACCACAGAAAGCCCAAGCAGGCACCGGCACACGCGGTGCAGAAGATGGACAGGTTCACGTCTCCGTGCAAAAACGCCATGGCAGCCATGGCGAGCATGGCAATCATGGAGGTGCCGCCAGCAAGACCGTCAAGGCCATCGGTCAGGTTCACGGCATTAGAAAGACCGGCGATCATCAGCCAGCAAAAGACAATGTAGAGCCACGGGAACGAAAGGCCGCAGATGGTGGTCGAAAGCACGCCAAGGTCAATCGTCAGGCCGCCGGGAAAACGAATCTCGGGGGCGACGCCGCACCAGTTAACGGCAAGTACCGTAAAGGTGACACAGATAATGGTTAGGCCGATCATCTTGGCATGAGGCGTCAGACCGAGCGAGCGCCCATGCGTAACGGAGGTCAGGTCGTCGATCAGGCCCAGCACGCCTGTCGCCAGCGTGGCGAGCAGCACGAGCACGAGCTCGGTGGTGAGCTTGCCCATCAGCAGGCAGGTCAGCGAAATCGCGACGAGAATGACAACGCCACCCATGGTGGGCGTTCCCTGCTTAACCAAATGACGCTTGGGGCCGTCGGCACGAACCTGCTGGCCGATACCCTCGACCTTAAGTAGCTTGATCCACCACGGCATGAGCAGCAGCGCAATGGCAGCGGCGATGCCAAGCCCCAAAAAAGCCTGATACGTTGGATACGAGGGATTGCCGAACATGGGCTAGCACACACCTTCCACAAAGCGGTCGAGCTCAACAAAGCGGGAACCCTTGACCAGTACAACATCATGTTTTTCAAGCGCGCCGCCCATGCGGTCGAGCACCTGCTGATAATCGGAGAACACCTGGATGCGGTCCTCGTCCATGCCCATCATGCGCGCGGCATCGGCCATAAGCTGGGCCAGCTCACCACCCACGCACGCCAGCATGTCGAGCTTCTTGGCGGCGGCATAGGCGCCCACGAGCTCATGCATGCGAGGAGCCTCATCGCCCATCTCGCCCATCTCGCCCAGGATCGCCATACGAGACCCCGTGCACGAAAGCGAGCACAGTAGATCGAGACCAGCAGCCATGGATTCGGCGCTGGCGTTATAGGAATCGTCGATGACGCGGGCACCGCTCTTGGCGCGCTTGATCTCCTGGCGGTGCCCGGTGATCGTGAGGCCCCTAAAGGCAGCATCGATCTGCTCGGGCGTCACGCCCAGGCGATAGGCAACCGCGGCGGCCTTAACGGCATTTGGAACGGACTGCACGCCGGGGATGGCAAGCATGGTATCGATCGTCTCACCCTGGCCAAAATCGAGCGTAAAGACCGGACGGCCCTCGTCATCAACACGAATGTCGCGGGCACGGACCTCATCGTCGTCCGAGACGCCGGCCAGCATCACGTCGATACCAGCAGGCTGGGCGAACGTATCGCGAATGAACGGCGTAAAGTCGTCCTCGCCGCCCAAAACCAGCAGCGGCAAGAAGTCGCCGGCGGCGCACATGCCCTGGACAATCTCGGCCTTAGCGCGGGCGATGTTCTCGCGGCTGCCCAAAATGCCGATGTGAGAGGTACCAATCTTGCTCACGATGGCAAGGTTGGGATTGGCGGACTGGGACAGGCGCTCAATCTCGTGGAAATGGTTCATGCCCATCTCGAGCACCAGGACCTCGGTATCGGCCGGAGCGGAAAGCACCGTGAGCGGCATGCCGATCAGGTTATTGAAATTGCCCTTGGTGGCCCAGACACGATAGCGCTTGGCGAGCACAGCGGCGAGCACGTCCTTGGTCGTCGTCTTGCCGATGGAACCGGTAATGCCAACGACCAGGCAGCCAAGCTCCAGGCGATACGCGTGCGCCAAACGCAGCAGAAACTCCTCGGGATCATCGGTCAGCAGGATGGCGCATCCTTTGTCCTGCGCCAGCGAGACCAGCTCGGCCTCGGGCTCACGCGTCATCACGACGGCGCCGGCACCCGACTGGACGGCACGGGAAGCAAAATCATTGCCGTCGACGTTTTCACCGGGAAAGGCGACGAAAATCGTCCCTTCCTCGACCTGGCGCGAGTCGATAACGCACCCGCGGCATACCCGATCGGCTTCTCCCGTCACGGTTCGGGCCCCTGTTGCGGCCGCGAGGTTGTTGACGGCGATCTCTATCATTGCAGCTCCCCTGTAAACCTAATAATGCTATCGGCGTATTGTATCCCAGCGCCGCGCATGCGTGGTGCAGGGCATGTGAACACCCCTCATATGGGACAACAAACCACGCCCCAAAGATTGTAACCCCCTACCTCGTGCGCGGGATACCCAGCACGTCGAGCGCGTTGGCCATAATGGACTGGAACGGCACCGCAGCGGCATCTGAGCCGCTCGGCGTTCCGTCGAGCGTGATATAGCACAGCACCTTGGGCGATTGTGCCGGTGCAAAGCCCATAAAGGACGACATGTAGTTCTCCTTGAGGTAGCCGCCGTTCTCGTCGGCACGTTCGGCCGTACCGGTCTTACCCGCCACGTCATAGCCGTCAACCGCGCCGCCAACGCCCGTTCCCTCGGACACGACCGTCTGCATGCACGATGTCACCTGGGATGCAGCATCCTCAGAAATCGCGCGCTCGCCTTCGCCCCAGTCCTTCTCGTCGCCTTTGCTGGACTTATAGAAGTGCGGTGTCATCATCACGCCGCCGTTGGCGATGCCGCCCACGGCACGTGCGATCTCAATCGGCGAGACGGACAGTGCCTGTCCAAAGCTCATCGAGCCCAGCGTGGCGCCGTCATACTGGTCACGCTCCTTGACGATACCCAGGCTCTCGCCCGGAAAATCTACACCAGAGCTGTGACCGATGCCCCACTTGTCCACATAGGCGGCAAAGTCGTCGGCACCGATCTTGCGCCCCACCAGGACAAAGCCCACGTTGGACGAACGGCGCATCATCTCGCGCACATCCATGGTCATGGCGTAGTCGCGCTTGTCGGCATCGGTGACGGTATCGTCGCCCACCTTGATGCTCGCCGGCACCTCAAACGACGTACTCGATCGCACGACACCCAAGTCGAAGCCGGCGCCCGCCACGAGCGTCTTAAAGACCGAGCCGGGCTCGTAGGCGTCGGTGACCAGGCGCAAGTTCATATCCTCGGTTTTGGCGTTTTCCAGATCGGTCTGGTCGTAGGTCGGGTACGAGCAGGCGGCGAGAATTTCACCAGTCGTGGGGTCGGTGACCAAAGCCGAGCCGTTCTTGGCCTTTGTCTTCTCGACAGCCTCTGCCAGGGCATCCTCGGCCGCTCGCTGGATATTGACGTCGAGCGTCGTCACGATATCAACGCCGTCGACCGCAGCCACCTTTTTATAGGCACCGCCCGCGATATAGCTGCCGTCCCTCGCGCGCTCGCGCACGAGGATACCATTCGTGCCGGTCAGAAGCTTGTTGTATTGCTTTTCGAGACCCGTCAAGCCGTCGTTGTCTACATTCACTACACCCAGCACCTGCGATGCCAGATTGCCGTATGGATATACGCGCTTCATGGCCTGCTCAAAAAGCACGCCGGGCAGGTTCTTCTTCTCCAGCGCCGCAGCATCGTCTTCGTCCACCTGGCGCTTAATATACACCCAGGTGCCATCGGACTCGACGAGCTTGCGGCAGGTCTTTTTATCGATTCCAGTTGCCTTGACCAGCGCCGACACCGTCTTGTCAACATCCTCGACAAGCTGCGGGTTCACGGCGATGTTGCGACATTCGACCGACGACGCCAGCACGTTACCGTTGCGGTCGTAGATGGTGCCGCGTTTGGCATAGAGGGTCTGTGCAAGCAGGCGGCGCGCATCGGCACGCTCGCGCAGTTTATCGGCTTCGACAATTTGATAGTCGGCAAGGCGAAAGACGCCCAAGCCCAAACCAAGCCCGATGAAGCCCATGATGGCTTTGCGGCGAGGCAGAGGCGTGCCTGTGAGCCATTCGGTCGACGAACTCTTGCGCGACCTGGTGTTATGCATTTGAGGGCCGTCCGAGCCGCGAAGTCGCGACGCCGGGTCGTTGCCACGGGACTGCCCGGCGTTGTAAGATTGCCGACCCGTTCCTTGATAACCAGAACGTCCCCGCGACGAGGGACGTCCAGAACCGCGGCCCCCATCGGAACCGCGGCGATAGTCATTTGTCATACTCAGCTACCGTCTTGCTACTGAGCGGTCGCGGTCGCGTTGGCGCCCGCGGCTGCATCCTGCGAAAAGTCAAGTGTAACGCTCTCGCTGGGCTCCACCATGCCATAAGCGCCCGCAAGGTCGCGAATGCGCGTGTCGGCGCCATAGACCGAATGCATGACCTCCAGGTCGGAGCTCTCATCGGTCGCCTTTTCGAGCGTGTTGGTAAGCTCGGCGTTGCTGTTGAGCACCTGGGCCGTAACGCCGGCGAGTGCCACGCGGGCGACGCCGATCGTCATGAAGATAGCCGCAATGATGCAAAACGTTTTAAGAACGCTCATGAAAACCGGGCTTACCGCCTGGTTTGCCTGACGGCCCGCGCCCGTGTAGACATCAAAGCGCGGCGTGCGCTGCTCACGGGGAGCAACGGGGGCCTGCGGCGTCTCACGATAGGCGGGCATGGCGTTCATATCATAGGCAAGTGCTGCGCTTGAAGTGTTGTAGCCCATGATATGCCGCCTCCCATCCCGAGTACGTTGGTAGTGTGTTTAAGCTTCGTTTATGGTGCGAGCGGGAGGTCCAATATCGCGCGGTCGCGCCTACAGACGCTGCGCCACGCGGATTTTGGCTGATCTCGCCCGAGGGTTGCGCTCAACCTCATCAGGCTGGGCAACCAAGGGTTTGCGGGTGATGACCTTGAGTATCGGCACGTTGCCGCACACGCACACCGGAATCTCCGGCGGACACGTGCACCCCTGGCTCATCTCCTTAAAGTGGTTCTTTACGATACGGTCCTCGAGCGAGTGATACGAGATGACGCAGATACGTCCGCCCGGGTTGAGCCACCTGGTGGCGGCATCAAGCCCTCGTTCGAGCACATCGAGCTCGTGATTGACCTCGATGCGAATGGCCTGGAAACTTTTCTTGGCCGGGTGTCCACCATGCCGACGAGCGGCAGCCGGGATACCCGCCTTGATGATCTCGACAAATTGGCCGGTGGTTTCGATCGGTTCTTGCTCGCGGCGGCGCACGATCTCGCGCGCGATCTGCGAGGCAAACTTCTCTTCGCCGTAGACGCGTAGAATCCGGGCGAGGTCGTGTTCGTTATAGGTGTTGATGACCTCAGCTGCGTTTAAGGTGTTATTACCCGGATCCATCCGCATGTCCAATGGGGCGTCCTCGTTATACGAAAAGCCCCTGCCAGGGATATCGAGTTGCGGTGACGAAACGCCCAAATCGAACAGGAAGCCATCGACCCCGGGCACCTCGGCCGAGCAAAGCAGCTCGTCCAAGTCGCCGAAGTTGCCCTTCAGCAGCTGGTGCGGAACTCCGGGAACCTCGCGGTCCAGACGGGCGCCAGCGGCCTCGAGGGCCATGTCGTCCTGATCGACGCCGAGCAAAAGGCCCGTCTCCCCCACCTGCGCGGCCATCTTTACCGAATGGCCGGCACCGCCAAGGGTGCAATCGCAGACAACGGAGCCGCTCTTTAGCCGCAGCGACTCAAGCACTTCGCCGAGCATGACAGGTTCATGCCGATATTCTTGTGTCAAGATCCCACGCTCCATCCGTTACCCGTGCCTTGCCCTTACGAGAAGAAGAGGTCCAGCAGGGCCTCATCGTCATCGTCCTCATCGGCCGCGGCGCGATCCCAAACCTCAAGGTGGTCGTAGTTGCCCACAACCGTGACCTCGCGGTCGAGGTTCGCCTGCTTGCGGAGAGACTCGGAAAGACCGATACGACCGGCGCCGTCCACGTCCATCGACGTGGTGCGCTTGTTGATCGCCCTCATGAGCTTCTGGTCGTTAATGTCACGCGGGTTAAAACCCTCGTGGCCCTCACGACCCGCGAAGAGTCCTTCGACCCACTTATCGAAGGCCTCGGCAGAGAACACGTACAGAGCATCGACATCCAGGGCTTTGAACACGCGAACGTGCTCTCCAAGTTCCTCGCGAAGGGGTGCAGGCAGGGACAGACGACCTTTTGCATCGAGATTGCGCTCGTATGCACCAGTCATTCCCATGTGCGCCCTCCCCTCGGTTACTCAGATGGCACGTACGCGGGGAACCACCCCGCCTGTCGACGTCATTAATAATATGGGGAACCGCCCCATTTTTCAACACCTTTCCCCACCCCTTCCCCCACCCCGCCCCACCACTCCACCCTCCATATATTGCAAAACACCCCCAAGCATATGTTCGAAAACACAATATGTTGTGTTTACAGCAACGACGGGATGCCACCTGTGGCACCCCGCCTTTCAACCTCAACCTTCAAGTTGACCTTGAGGCGATTTTTGCGTCCCCTTACATGCCGTTCACATCGCCCCCAAACTCCCCCACCCACGGTACACACGGCCCACCACCGCGTCGGTGTCTGGCGAAAAATGGGACGGGCCCCAGATTGCCCATGCGCGCAAAAGTGCGTCTCGGCAATCTGGGGCCCGTCCCATTTAATATTTATAAATATGCAGGTCAGCGAGGTGCTAGCGATGTGCTAGCGATGTGCTAGCGGATGCGCCGCCAGATAGACCTCGGTCAGTTGCGTTCGGTCGACATGCGTGTAGACCTGCGTGGTCGAAATATCGGCATGGCCCAAAATCTCCTGCAGCACACGCAGGTCGGCACCGCCCGCGAGCATGTGGGTGGCAAAGGAGTGGCGCAAGGTATGGGGATGGAGCCCCACCAGCCCCACCTGACGCCCATACCGCTCGCATATCGCATGCACGGCCTGGCGCGACAGGCGACGTCCGTTCTTATTTAAAAAAACCGCCGAGGTCTCGGTTCCGCGGGCATGGGCCGCCAAGCGAGAACGTCCCTCAGTTACATAGAGCGTCAGAGCTCGCGCCGCGCTTCCCACCAGTGGGGACAGGCGTTCCTTTGAGCCCTTACCGCGAACGAGTACAAAACCATCGTCAATATGGATATCGCCCACATCGAGCCCAACCAGCTCACTCACACGCAAACCGCATCCGTAGAGCACTTCCAAGATGGCATGGTCGCGCAGTCCCATCTCGCCCTCGGGAAAGTCTTGATCGAGCAGCGCCGAGACATCCTCCACCGATAGATACTCCGGCAAACGCTCAGCCTTTTTAGGCAGGCGCAACGCCGCCGTTGGATTTTGGGCCACAGCCCCATCGCGCACCAAAAAGGCATGCAGGCCCTTCACGGCCGCAAGCGCACGCTCCACCGAGGCATCGGAATAGCCCCCATCGCGACGGTCGGCGACAAAGCCCTCCACGACCTGACGAGTCACCTCTTCAAAAGACACAATACCCGCCCGCTCCAGATAGGCGCAGTACGTCGTCAGGTCACGACGATAGGCCGCAATCGTGTTGCGCGCCAAACCCCGCTCGACCGCGAGGTAATCGAGATACTCCCCCGCCGCCACGGCGAGCGACGAGGGAGTAGCTTCGGTATGTTCTTTGTTCGCCGGCACCCTTAGTCCGTAGCGAGGTTCATGGGCGTCACCTGCAGGCGATCGACACCCTCGTGCTGACCGATCGAGGCACGCACGAACTCTCGGAACAGCGGCTGCGGGTTGGTCGGGCGGCTCTTGAACTCGGGGTGAGCCTGGGTTGCCACATACCACGGATGCACGTCGCGCGGCAGCTCGACCATCTCGACCAGGCGCTCGTCGGGCGACAGACCCGAGATAACCAAGCCGGCGTCCTCGAGCTGGTCACGGAAAGCGTTGTTGAACTCAAAGCGGTGACGGTGACGCTCGTAGACGAGTTCCTCACCATATGCCTCGCGAGCAAGGGTATCGGCGGCGAGCTTGCACGGATAGGCGCCCAGGCGCATGGTGCCGCCCTTCTCGGTCACGTCCTCCTGCGAGCTCATCAGATCGATGACGCTATACGGACCGTCCGGATCAAACTCGGAGGAGCTGGCACCGGCAAGGCCAACGACATTGCGGGCGAACTCGCACACGGCGACCTGCATACCCAGGCAAATGCCCAGATACGGAATCTTGTGCTCACGGGCAAACTCGGCCGCGAGGATCTTGCCCTCCAGGGCGCGCTTGCCAAAGCCGCCGGGGACCAGGATGCCCGAGGCGTCGCCCAGAACCTCGGAGACATTCTGCTCGTCGAGGCTCTCGCCGTCGACCAGCTGGACGTCCACATGGCGATCGTAGAAGACGCCCGCATGGTGCAGGGCCTCGATAACCGACAGGTACGCATCGGGCAGCTGCGTGTACTTACCCACGACGGCGATCTTCACCTTGTCGGCGTGATGGTTGGCGTGATTCTGTTTGCGCAGGAACTCGTTCCACTCGCTCATGTCGCGCTCACGCGGATCCAGACCCAGGCGCTCGCAAATGCGCAGGTCAAAGTCCTGCTCGGCAAGCAGCTGCGGAACATCGTAAATGCTCGCGCAGTCCTCGTTGGTAAAGACGCAATCGGTGTCGACGTCGCAGAAGCTTGCGATCTTTCCGCGGATAGCGTCATCGATATGGTGGTCGGAGCGCAGCACGATGATATCGGGCTGGATGCCAAAGCTGCGGAGCTCCTTGACGGAATGCTGCGTGGGCTTGGTCTTGACCTCATGGGCGGCGGCGATATAGGGAACGAGCGACACGTGGATGTAGCAGACGTTCTCGGGGCCGGCCTCCTTGCGGTACTGACGGATGGCCTCGACAAACGGTTGGGACTCGATGTCGCCGATCGTGCCGCCCAGCTCGGTGATGACTACATCGGAGCCGGTCTGCTCCTCGATGCGGCGGAACTTGTCCTTAATGGCATTGGTGACGTGGGGAATCACCTGCACGGTACCGCCCAAAAAGTCGCCGCGACGCTCGCGGGCGATTAGGCTTTTGTAGATGGCACCGGTCGTAAAGTTGGAATCGCGGGTCAGGTTCTCATCAATAAAGCGCTCGTAATGACCCAGGTCCAGGTCGGACTCGTAGCCGTCCTCGGTAACGAAGACCTCACCATGCTGGAACGGGCTCATGGTACCGGGGTCGACGTTCAGATACGGGTCGGCCTTCTGCATCGTTACTTTGTAGCCACGCGACTTGAGCAGACGGCCCAGCGAGGCCGCGGTGATACCCTTGCCCAGGGACGAAACCACGCCACCGGTTACGAACACATGCTTGGTCATATTGAGTTACCTGCGCTTCCCGTAGAAGTTGTTTATCCACATCTTACGGGTCTTCATTGTAATACTCGCACCGCGAACCGTTCGCAATTTTTCTCGCGTGCGATTGCATTTCTCATTCTTGAAACAAAACGCCGCCCGGTTTCCCAGGCGGCGTCGCTATGGCAAGGGTTACATGCTGCTATCGATCAGCAGCCTCGTCCTCAAGCATTTCTTGAACGAGCATGCCGGTACGGACGCCCTCAAGATACCACTCGCCACGTTCGGTGAGGCAAATGCCATTTGCAAGCTGACCGCCGTCTTCGCTATAACGCGAGACGACATCAATCATGCCTTCGGAATCCAAGCGATCGATTGCGGCGCGGGCACGATACGGCGAAACCCCCACGCGCTCGGCAAGCGTTTTGCGCGAGAAACCATACGGCCCGCCATTGTCTTTGGTTTGCTGGTCGATCTCCATCAACACCAGCACCTCGACACGCTTCATATCGTTGACACTCGCACGACCCTTGCCCGCCATAGCAGCCTCCTCAAACCGAGCACGAGCATCTAACGCGCCGTGCGCGACCGACACACCTCACGATGGCAGGTAATATCCATCATGCGGCATCCCGCTAAGGATGAAACAGTTACGGTTATTGTATACCGCTCAAATTGTCTCTAGGCAGGTAAACAGCTATTTTTCGTCGAAATAGGCGCTTTATTGATCAAAAAGCCGTACCGGGCGCTAACCCGATACGGCCAAAATGCAATGCAATTACCGCGGTGCTTCAAACTTAGCGATGGAAGAAACCGCGGCGCTCAAACTTGGGCTCACAGCACACGTTGATACCAAGTTTGCGCAGTACCGTCTCGTCCGTCGGCGAGATAATCACGCTAAAGAAGGCATCGCAACCGCGCAGCTGCTCCAGGCCCGAAAGGACGCGAGCGGCCGTCTCACTCGTGGCCGAGGTGATCGACAGCGCCATAAGTGTCTCGTCGGTGTGGAGGCGCGGGTTTTTGCTGCCCAGGAAATGCGTCTTGAGCTTGCTGATGGGCTCGATCGCCTCATCGCTAATGACCTCGAGCTCAAGGTCGACGCCCGAGACATGCTTGAGGGCGTTCATAATGAGCGAACTTGCGGCACCCAGGCGCGTGGAGGTCTTACCGGTCACCACGGAGCCATCGGGCATGACCATGGCACCCACGGGACCACCCGTCAGCTGCTCCCTGGTGAGGGCCGCCGAGCGCGCCGGTGAGTAGTTCTTATCGATGCCGGCTTTCTTCATAATAATCTTGAGACGGTCGACTTGCTCATCGCCCACGCCGGTACGGCGCACATTTTCGACCGCGGTAAAGTAGCGGCGGACGATCTCCATCTTGGAAGCGTCGCGGCAGGCATCGTCATCGGTGATGGCAAAGCCGACCATATTGACGCCCATGTCCGTAGGACTCTGGTAGGGGCTCTTGCCCAGAATCTTTTCCATCAGAGCACGGACCACCGGGAAGGCCTCGACGTCGCGGTTGTAGTTGACCGTGGTCTTGTTGTAGGCCTCAAGGTGGAACGAATCGATGATATTGGCGTCGTCGAGGTCAGCCGTGGCGGCCTCGTAGGCAATATTGACCGGATGCGTCAGAGGAAGATTCCAGACCGGGAAGGTCTCGAACTTGGCATAGCCGGCGGCGGTACCGTGCTTATGCTCGTGATACAGCTGCGAGAGGCAAGTGGCGAGCTTGCCCGAGCCGGGGCCGGGTGCCGTCACGACAACGAGCGGACGCGTGGTCTCGACAAACTCGTTCTTGCCGTAGCCATCATCGGACACGATCAGATCGACATCGTGCGGGTAGCCCTCGATGGGATAGTGCAGCTTGGCAGGAATGCCGAGCGCGTTCAGGCGGTTGCGGAACACATCGGCAGCAGGCTGGCCGGCGTACTGGGTGATGACCACAGCCGCGACGGCAAAGCCGTTGCCGCGGAACAAGTCAACCAGGCGCAGCACATCCTCGTCATAGGTAATGCCAAGGTCACCGCGAGCCTTGTTTTTCTCGATGTGGTTCGCGTTGATCGCGATGATAACCTCGACATCGTCGGCGATGCTCTTGAGCATGCGGAACTTGCTGTCCGGTTCAAAACCCGGCAGCACGCGGCTCGCATGATAGTCATCGAACAGCTTGCCGCCAAACTCCAAATAGAGCTTGCCACCAAACTGTGAGATGCGCTCCTTAATGTGAGCAGCCTGCAGCTCGATATACTTCGCGTTGTCGAAACCCTGGCGCATGTATGGCTCCCGTCCCGTTTCCAATTAATGTTCTAGGCGATTATAACGGAGCAGACCCTCCCCAACGCCCAAGCAATCAACTGGCACCAACCAAACACGCCATCGATAAGTTGCGGTGAAATAGTTCCCGTTTAACCCCTCAAGACGGCCAAACAGGAACTATTCCACCGCAACTTCCCCTTTTTGGTTCAAACAAACCTGGCCTTTGTATCAATAATGGAAACGTCGCAGGTTGAGCATAAGCCAGCGAAAGCCCGCCAGAGTAGGCAAAGCGCCCTCTGCACCAACAATGGAAAGCGCCGCAGGCAGAGGACGGACAGCGAGCGCCGTCCAGGACGTACAAGTTGGCATGAAAAAGGCGAGGCATAGACCTTTTGGTCATGCCTTGCCTTTTGAATGACAAATTGTCGTCCTGGGCGGCGCGCAGCGTCGACTGGTTGCGCGGTTCGTAGAACCGCGCAACATAAGTGCGCCCCCTCCCGCGCACGGAACGGGAGGGGGCTAAAGGTAGGAGTCTACCGGTGGGTTGACCCCACCGGACAGACGATGACCAGGTGATCCTCTACAGGATCGTCAAGGTTTCCGTGGGGTACCCGTTGGGTACTTAGAGCAGCACGCAGGCGACGGTCAGGATGACGGCGCAGACGACGGAGAGCGCGACGATGAGCTTAAGGGCAAACTTGAGCCAGGTCGTCCACTCGATCTTGGCCAGGGCGAGACCGCCCATGATGGCGCCGGAGGTCGGGGTGAACAGGTTCACGACACCGATGGCGGCGGAGAAGATCATGACCATGACCTCGGGCGAGAAGCCAAGCTTAACAGCCAGCGGTCCCATGATGGGCATGGAGACGGTGGCCATACCGGAGGTCGAGGGGATCAGGAAGGACAGGCCGAAGTAGACCAGGAAGCTCATGGGAGCGAAGATCACGCCGGACAGGCCAGCCAGGGCATTGGCGGCAGCGTCGAGGACGAAGACGTCGAGGCCGGTGTTAGCCATGAGGACGGAGATACCACGGGCGAGGGCGATAACGAGAACAACGGACATCATGTCGGCAGCGCCGGTGATGAAGGTGTTGACGATCTGCTTCTCGGACAGGCCACCGATGATACCGATCAGGACGGCCATGAGGAAGAACCAGGTGGAAGCCTCGTCGAAGTACCACTGGCCAATGGGCAGGCCGGTGATCAGGGCAGACCAGCCCTGGACGACGGCGTTACCATCGGCGTCGTAGACAGCGCCAGCGTCGAAGAAGTTGGCGACGCCCTCGTTGAGATCGGCTAGCGGAATGAAGCCGACGATCATGACGACGAAGGTGAAGGCGAAGGCGATCAGAACACCCTTCTGACGACCGGTGAGCTTGACCTCCTTGTGGACCTCGGAAGCAGCCTTGCCGTGAGCCTCTTCGGCGTCCTTGAGCTCCTGCATCGACAGGATGGTGGAACCCTTGTCAGCCTTGACCTTCTTGGCATAGTTCATCACGAAAACGATGGACATAGCGGTAGTGACAATCCACAGGACGGCACCGAGGCCGATGATGATGGACTGGTTGACCTCAATGCCAACGCCGGTCAGAGCGTCGACGGCAGCGCCGACGGCGAACGGGTTAACCGTGGAGCCCAGGCAGCCGCAGCCAGCGCCGAGCAGGACGGTAGCGGCGCCGACCATGGGGTCGAAGCCAGCGGCCATCATGGTAGCGGCGAGCAGGGCGTAGAAGGGAACGGTCTCCTCGCACATACCATAGGTGGTACCACCGAGGGAGAAGATGAGCATAAGGACAGGAACGAGCATGATCTCGTTGCCCTTAAGCTTCTGCACCAGAACGGCGATGCCGTTGTCCAGAGCGCCGGTCTCGGTCATCATACCGAGGAAGCCGCCCAGGATCATAACGAAGAGGCAGACGGGCAGAGCGTCAGCGAAGCCCAGGATCGGGGCGGTGCAGAAATCGCTCAGGCGGGCTGCAGTAACCGCGCCGCCGGACGTGCCGGAGACGATAACGGTAATCACTGCAACAATTGCCAGCAGAGCTAGAAGAATGGTGAACGATGAAGGCATACCGCGCTTTTTCTTAGCGGTCTCAGTCATGGTTCTCATCCCCCCTTCATAAATCATTTAACTTTCTCGCGCTAAGCGGATCTTCCGTGCCGTGCCCACCGCCCGACGCGAGATATTTACCAGACAAAGCCGCTCGGGGTGTGCAGCAAGACACCCCGAGCGAGATGCTAGATGCTCTTACTTGAGCGTGGCGTACATGACAGCCTTGATGGTGTGCATGCGGTTCTCGGCCTCGTCGAAGACCTTGGAAGCGGGGCTCTCGAAGACCTCGTCGGTGACCTCCTGCTCGGTGATGCCGAACTGCTCGCACTTCTCGGCGCCAATCGTGGTGTTGGTGTCGTGGAAGCTGGGCAGGCAGTGCAGGAAGATGGCACCCGGGTTGGCCATAGCCATGACCTCGGAGGTAACACGATACGGGGTAAGCTGAGCGATGCGCTCGGCCCAGACCTCGTCGGGCTCGCCCATGGAGACCCACACGTCGGTGTAGATAACGTCGGCACCGGTGACGCCGTCCTTGACGTCGGTGGTCAGCTTGATGGTGCAGCCGTTGGCCTCGGCGATGGGCTTGCAGGCCTCGATGACGTCGTCAGCGGGCATGCACTCCTCGGGGCCGCAGGCCACAAAGTTCATACCGAGCTTGGAGCAGACGACCATGAGGGAGCGAGCAACGTTGTTCTTGCAGTCGCCCATGAAGACGAGAGTCTTGCCCTTGATGTCGTAGTTGAAGTTCTCCTGGACGGTCAGGATGTCGGCGAGCATCTGGGTGGGATGCCACTCGGTGGTCAGGCCGTTCCAGACAGGCACGCCGGACTTAGCAGCGAGCTCCTCGACGTCGTCCTGGGCAAAGCCACGGAACTCGATGCCGTCATACATGCGGCCGAGAACGCGGGCGGTGTCCTCGATGGACTCCTTCTTGCCCATCTGCGACGAACCGGGATCGAGGTAGGTGACGCCCATGCCCAGATCCATGCCGCCGACCTCGAAGGCGCAGCGGGTACGAGTGGAGGTCTTCTGGAAGAGCAGAACGATGTTCTTGCCCTCGAGATAGCGGTGCGGAACGCCAGCGCGCTTCATATCCTTGAAGTTCTTGGATAGCTTGAGCAGGTACTCGATCTCCTCGGTGGTGAGGTCGAGAAGCTTGAGGAAGCTACGGCCGGAGAGGTTAACACCCATGGTTCGATTCCTTTCGAAGAAATGAATTACGTAAGTATTAGTGTTGCCCGTTTAACGGGCGAAGCCGGTGCGGTTGTAGGGGGACCGCACCGGAAACGGAAAGACTTAGAGGTCCTCGCGCCAGAAGGGCATGCTCATGCAGCGCGGGCCGCCGCGGCCGCGGGAGAGCTCGGCGGAGGGCACGACGAGAAGGTCCAGGCCCTCCTTGTACAGCACGTCGTTGGTGACGGTGTTGCGGGCGTAGACG
>JAXJEC010000059.1:0-14966 GCA_036301625.1 Collinsella sp.
TGAAAGAACCCCCGCTGCGCACTACGTGCGGCGGGGGTTCTTTCATGTCCGAGGACGTCCGCGAAGGTCAGCCCTCAGATCCTGCTACGACTACGTCCTCGGATTGTGTGGGCGGATGAAGGACGTAGTTGGCGGGTATTCCGTCCCTTTCGCTGTTTCGCGGCTTTGCCGCGAAACCTCGCGCCACTTTGGGGATGGATGGGGGACTTGGCTGTTGCCGCCTTTTCGGAGCTCTTCTTTATTCCTTATGCTGGATGAAAAGCCCCTTGTTTTTGCAGGGGTGCATACTCGACTTATATGTGCATAGAATCTCGTATAGTGCGAGTAAGATATTGCGCTGTCTGTTTTGTGTTTAGCAGAGATGTAGTTTGCATAATCCGACATAATCCTCGCTTCATTTAAATAAAGTCGCACGTAAATTACGTAGATATGTCTGAGCTGGAGTTCTGTACGCTGAGCGGATAAAAACGACCGTTCACCGTTCCGCTATTTTCAAAATGAATAAAATGAGCGATAAAGAGAATATAAACCTTAATAAACTCGCGTATCGCACGGACGCGGGTTATTAATGGGTTGTAGGCCTTTTACAGAAAGGATTCCAGCAATGTCTAAGCCTCTTGGCAAGCCCGATCGTATTGTCGTCGCCCTTGGCGGCAACGCCCTCGGCAACAACCCCGTCGAGCAGATCGAGGCCGTGAGCAACACCGCCCACGCTCTCCTCGGTCTCATCGAGCAGGGCAATGAGATCATCATCACCCACGGCAACGGCCCGCAGGTCGGCATGATCCAGAACGCCTTCGCCGCTGCCCACGATGCCATCGGCACCCCCGAGATGCCGCTGCCCGAGTGCGGCGCCATGTCCCAGGGCTACATTGGTTATCACCTGCAGCAGGGCATCGGCCGCGAGATGCACAAGCGCTATAAGCGTTGGCACGCCGCCACCGTCGTCACCCAGATCGAGTGCGATCCGGATGATCCCGCGTTCAAGAACCCGACCAAGCCGATCGGACCCTTCTACACCGAGGAGCAGGCCAAGGAGTTCATGGCCGAGGATCCCTCCAAGGTCTTCGTCGAGGATTCCGGCCGCGGCTGGCGTCGCGTCGTCGCTTCCCCCGATCCCAAGAAGATCGTCGAGGCTGACTCCATCCTCAACCTGCTCGACAACGAGTTCATCGTCATCGCCTGCGGTGGCGGCGGCATCCCCGTCGTCCGCGACTACGAGAACAAGGGCTGCTACAAGGGCGTTCCCGCCGTCATCGACAAGGACCTGGGCGGCGAGCTGCTGGCCGAGGACTGCGACGCCGACGTTCTGTTCCTGCTGACCGCCGTTGAGCATGTCGCCATCAACTTTGGCAAGCCCAACCAGGAGGAGCTCGAGGACATCACCGCCGACGAGGCCGAGCGCCTGGCCGACGAGGGCCAGTTCGGCAAGGGTTCCATGGAGCCCAAGGTCCGCGCTGCCATCAAGTTCGCTCGTTCCCGCAAGGGCCGCACCTGCATCATCGGCGCCCTGGACAAGGCTGCCGAGACCATGGCCGGCCTCTCCGGTACTCGCATCCACGAGTAGTCTCTACTCTGTTGCCTCTCTCGTGGGCGCCAGGCAAAGCGCCCACAAACTAGCCTCTCTTCATGAGCCCCGCAGTCCGCTCCGACTGCGGGGCTTTTGCTATTCACCTAGTCATTGGGGACGTTCTTAAATGACTAGTCAAACAAGAGCGTCCCCAATGACCACTCATTTAAGTCTGTCCCCAATGACTAGTAGTAGGCCCACATGGCTTCGACTTCGTTAAGGACCTCTACGGCGCCCCAGCGGCGGGCGCTGCGGCTGGCCGAGTTGGGATCGAAGACTCCAATCTGGTCGGCGTCGTCAATACCGTAAAGCACAATGTAGTGGCCCACGTTGGTAAAGGTGCCCGGCCGAACGGCGGCGATGACGGGCGCTCCCGAACGCAGCGCCTGAGTCATCGATTCGCGATCGTTATGGAGCTCCGTTCCGTTAAGTCCCAACTGCCACGCGCCGCTCGTCATAAACGACCATTCGGTTGCACCGGTGGGGGCGTAATTGCCCGCCTCGGAAAGCGCGCACATATCGACGGGGGTCATATCGGTGCGTCCCGTCTTAAAGATATAGACCATGGTGAGGCACGTGGGCCCGCAGGCATTTTGGCGGATGGTGCCGCCGGCGTAAGACAGCTCCGACCACGCAGGGTCGATCTGATAGATATGGGGCATCGTGCCGGCTTGCCATTGCGAGCGTGGGGTCGAGAACGCAAAGGAGTAACCGGGCGCGACGGGAGCTTTAAGCAGCTTGTCCTCGGCAGTGGGCTCAAGACCGGCTGATCCGTGGGAGATACAGGATCCCAAAAACACAAAGACGAGGCAGGCGGCAATGGAGCAAAGCGCAAGGCGTAGGCGGCGGGCCGGAAGCGCGTGGCTTGTGGTGTGCGACGCGGGGTGAGGGGCGGAATTGCCGCGATCGCGTTGAGGTCGCGAAAAGGAGCGCTTGACGTAGTAGTCGGTCTTACGGCGATCGTAGCGGCGTGGCTGCGATGTGTCGGTCTGGCGTTGGCGCGTGCTCGTACTCACACGGTCTGACTGCTGCACGGTATGGCTTTGTTGCCGCGAAGAAGCCCCGGGCTGCTCTTGGGGGCGCTGCGGGTTGTCGTTGTCGGAGGTGCTTCTGGGCGTTGGCGTGGTGCGGCCGGCAAGGCGCACGCTTTGTGGCCGTTGGTCGCCGTCATTGTATCCGTATGCCATTCGAATCACCTTGCCTCATGTGTAACTTGTCTATCCTACATAAAAAGATGCACGACACATGGGCATGTGCGCCAAAAGCCTGACAAATGGTATGAACGTTGCCGCGCCGCGCGCCAAGCGTCACGGCAACAGGTATTCAAAAGCAGACAAGATGAAAGCGTCCAAGACGAATGACGTCTCCCGCCGTTCGTCCCAAAAACGGCGCCGCTCGTTTTGCAGTTCTGCCTTCGGTCGAGCTACAAGCGGCGCTGCTGTGCCAAGGCCGTATCTTAAAGCCACGAAATAAAAGCGCGCGGCAAAACAGACCGCGCAAGGGGTGACGTCAAGGGGCGTCAAAAAGGAAAGGAGGGGAACAATGGCGGACAAGAACGCAGAAGTTGCAGTCGAGGATAACGGCGGCATGAAGAAAACGCTCTCGCTCTGGAACTTCTTCACCATCGGCTTCGGTGCCATCATCGGTACCGGTTGGGTTCTGCAGGTCGGCGACTGGATGGTCGTGGGCGGCGGTCCCGTTCCCGCTATGATCGCATTCCTCTTGGGTGCAATCTTCCTCGTGCCCGTCGGAGCTGTTTTCGGTGAGCTCACGGCTGCTATCCCCATTTCGGGTGGCATCGTCGAGTATGTCGATCGTAGCTTTGGCCGTACGCTGAGCTACATCACCGGATGGCTTTTGGCCCTGGGCAACGGCATCCTGTGCCCGTGGGAGGCCATCGCCATTTCGACCCTCGTGTCCGAGATGTTCGGCAGCCTGCCCGGCCTTGAGTGGCTGCGCGCCATCAAGCTCTACACCATCCTGGGGGCCGACGTTTACCTGTTCCCGACGCTGATCGCGCTCGGCTTTGCAGTCTACGTCATCTTCCTTAACTTCCGCGGTGCCAGCTCGGCTGCCAAGCTCCAGGCCTTCCTGACCAAGGCTCTGCTCTGCGGCATGCTGCTCGCCATGGGCGTCTCGCTGTTCACCGGCTCGCCGGACAACGCCATGCCCGTGTTCTCCCAGGTCACCGGCGCTGGCGGCGGCAAGGCCGCTACCGAGAGCACCAGCCTGTTTGCCGGCATCGTGTCGGTCCTGGTTCTGACCCCGTTCTTCTACGCCGGCTTCGACACCATTCCTCAGCAGGCTGAGGAAGCAGCCGAGGGCCTTAACTGGAACAAGTTCGGCAAGATCATCTCCCTGGCCCTGCTGGCCGCCGGCGGCTTCTACATGGTCTGCATTTACTCGTTCGGCACTATCCTTGACTGGCACGAGTTTGTTAAGAGCCCGGTTCCCGCGCTTGCCTGCCTCAAGGGCATCAACATGCTCCTGTACCTGGCCATGCTCGTCATCGCTACGCTTGGACCCATGGGTCCGATGAACTCCTTCTACGGCGCCACGAGCCGCATCATGCTCGCCATGGGCCGCAAGGGCCAGCTGCCCGAGCAGTTCGCCGAGGTCGACCCCAAGTCCGGCGCTCCCAAGCTCGCCTGCGTCGTTCTGGGCGCCATCACCGTCGTCGGTCCGTTCCTGGGCAAGAACATGCTCATCCCTCTGACCAACGTGTCGGCTCTCGCCTTCATCTTCTCCTGCGGCATGGTCGCCCTCGCTTGCCTGCGCATGCGCTTCACCGAGCCCGACCTGCCTCGTCCCTACGAGGTGCCCGGCGGCAAGTTTGGCATCGGCCTCGCTATCGCTGCCTGCGCCATCATCATCGGCCTGCTCGTGATTCCGTTCTCTCCCGCCTCCCTCAACATGGTGGAGTGGAGCATCGTGATCGGCTGGCTGGCCGTCGGCCTGGCTCTCATGGCCTTCACCAATTCCCGCAAAAAGTAACGCCGAGCCGGGGCGGATCAGGTGCGCGGGACCCTCTCTTCCGCGCACCGAACCCGGCACCACTTGGGTAGCTTTGTGAGGCCTTAACCCAACGCGGCCTCGCCCACTATATGGATCCATAAGGAGGAACCATGTCCACTAAGTATGCAATCGTTGGCGGCAAGCTCATCGACGGTACCGGTGCCGAGCCGGTCGAGAACTCCCTCGTTCTCGTCGACGACAACGGCAAGATCGAGTACGCCGGCGCCATGCAGGACCTTCCCGAGGGCGTTGAGGTCATCGACGCCGCCGGCAAGACCGTCCTTCCCGGCCTGATCGACACCCACCTGCACTTCTCGGGCAACTTGACCGACGATGACACCGACTGGGTCATGCAGCCGCTCCTCGAGAAGCAGGCCGTCGCCGTCAAGCAGGCCTACGACTGCCTCACCCACGGCCTCACCACCGTCTGCGAGATCGGCCGCTTTGGTATCCAGATCCGTGACTGCATCGACAAGGGCGTCTTCAAGGGCCCGCGCGTTCTGGCCACCGGCCTTGGCTTCTGCCGCGTTGCCGGCCACGGCGACTCCCACCACTGCAGCCAGGAGCTCAACAAGGAATCGCACCCCTGGGGCGATCAGGTCGACGGTCCTTGGGATCTGCGCAAGGCCGTCCGCCGTCGCCTGCGCGAGAACCCCGATGCCATCAAGATCTGGGCTACCGGTGGCGGCATCTGGCGCTGGGACTCCGGCCGCGACCAGCACTACTGCTCCGAGGAGATTCAGGCCGTGGTCGAAGAGGCAAAGATGGTCGGCATCCCCGTGTGGAGCCACTGCTACAACAACCACGCCGCTGCCTACGATTCCGTTCGCTTTGGCTGCGAGCAGCTGATTCACGGCTTCGATATCGATGGGCGCACCATGGACCTCATGGCCGAGCAGGGCACCTTCTTCACTCCGACGATCGCCTTCCTGCCCACCTGGTACGCCACCTATCCGCCCGTCTACGTTCCCGAGCTGCACGACAAGTACGAGGGCACTCTGGTCGAGAAGGAGCTGCAGCGCAACTACGACTGCCTGCGCGAGGCCAAGAAGCGCGGCGTCGTCATGACGATCGGCTCCGACTCCTTCTCCTTCGTCACCCCGTACGGCACTTGCTCCATCGAGGAGATGTACGAGTTCGTCGACAAGATCGGCTTCACTCCGGTCGAGACCATCACCTGCGCCACCCTCAACGGTGCCAAGATGTGCCACATCGAGGACGAGACCGGTTCCATCGAGGCCGGCAAGTGCGCCGACCTGCTGGTCGTCAACGGTGACGTCGCCGCCGACATCCACGTGCTCAACACCGACAACATGGACGTCATCATGAAGGACGGCTGGATTGTCGAGGGCGGCACCTTCGGCGAGGCAAACAAGTACAGCGCCTAAGCTACCGTTCATCGATGGCTTGATGTAAAACACAGTATTTGATTGCATAATGCAATGGAGAGGGTCGCTTGCGGCCCTCTTTATTGCTATGGGGTGCGTCGGTAAGAAGGAGATGACGGTGGATCTCAATAGGCTGATTCTGGGCAAGAGCTACAACTCTACCAAGGTCTTTCGTACCGCTCAGCATGTGGTTCAAGCCATCTTGCTCGGTATTGTCGTTCCGCTGCTTATCCTGCTGCTCATCTGGGATCTAACCGATAATCCCAATCCCGTTCCGGCCGTTGTCGTCATTGCCGGCTTGGTCATGCTGTGCTTCTTCTTCTCGTACGTCTTTGTCGTTCCCGACGACCTCACATCGAGCGCAACCGACCGCACGCTCGCCATCGCTTCAAAAATATTCGCCTACACGTCGCGCGGCCTTACGCCCGAAGCTGCCCTGGGCGCCTCTAAGATCATCCTGTCCGAAACTATCGCCTCTGCCATCTGCTTTACCGACGGCAAGCAGGTGTTGGCAAGCTGGGGCGAGGACTCGGCAAAATGCCCCGCGGGTACCCCGGTGGTGCTGCGGACTACGCTCAACGTGATCAACAGCGGTGAGCAAAGCGTGTTCTCGCGCGATGCCTCGACCGAGACAGGTGGCTACTTTCCGCGCCTGCGCGCCGGTATTGTCGCACCGCTTACCGTGCGCGGGCATTGCGTGGGCACGCTCGAGCTGTATTATCCCCGTCTGAGCAGCATCGATATGCGCCAGACGGCGCTTGCCTCGGGCTTTGCCGACCTCATTTCCACGCAGCTTGCGAGCTTTGAGCTCGAGCGCCAGGACGAGCTTACGGCCCGCGTGGAGCTGCGCGCCTTGCAATCGCAGGTCGATCCTCATTTTCTGTTTAACACCATCAGCACCATCGTGTCGCTCGTTCGAACCGAGCCCGACAAGGCGCGATCGCTGCTGATCGACTTCTCCAACTACTACCGTCAGACGCTTTCTGATTCCGATACCCTCACAACGCTCGAGCACGAGGTGGAACAGGGCACTCGCTATATCAATCTTATGCAGGCTCGTTATGGCGACGGCCGTCTGCGCGTCTCGGTCGATATCGACTTTGAGGTGCGCGATTGCATGGTGCCGCCGTTTATCTTGCAGCCGTTGCTCGAAAACTGCATCAAGCACGCGCAGCGCGAGACCGAGCCGCTTTCTATTCATGTTAGGGCTTTCGAGACCGATGACGGTTTGGAGATCATCGTCGAGGACGACGGCATCGGTATGAGCGAAGAAGTCTGCGCGCATCTGTTTGAGCAACATCGCCTGGAGGAGCCCGAGAGCATTACCGCCGACGGCTCCGTCAAGCGAGGTTGCGGCCTGGCGCTCTTCAACGTGCTTCAGCGCATCCATTTCTTTTACGGAGAAGATTCCGGCATGCGCGTGAAGTCCCAGGAGGGCGTGGGAACGCAGGTCATCGTCGAGCTGAACGGCGAGCCGCATGAGCCGGCGCCGTTGACGGCGTAGCACGCGGTTGGATTGAGAGAAAAAGAGGGGAAGCACATATGTCCGAAGGCTGGAACATCTTGGTGGTTGATGACGAACCTCCCATTAGGGCTGAGCTACGCTATCTGTTGGAAAAGGATACGCGTGTGGGCCAGATTGCCGAGGCGGGCAATGTCACCGAGGCCGTGGAGTCGATTCTCTCGAACAAGCCCAACGTGTTGTTTTTGGACATCACGATGCCCGGCCGCTCGGGAATTGAGCTTGCCGAGACGCTGCAGAACCTAAAGACGCCGCCGGTGGTTGTGTTTGTGACGGCGTTTGCCGAGTTTGCCGCCGATGCGTATAACCTCGATGCGGTCGACTATGTCGTCAAGCCGGTCGAGGACGCACGCCTGTCAAAGGCACTCGACAAGATCGAGGCAGCCTTGGGTGCCCGTCGTGTTATCCACGCTCCGCGCCAGCCTTTGCGTCTGACGGTGGACCGCGGGGGCAAAAAGGTGTTCATTCCCGCCGCAGACGTCTGCTACTTTGAGGCGCGCGCCGATTTTTGCAACGCCATCTGCGCCGAGGGAACGTACCTGATCAATGAGTCGATCTCTTCGCTCGAGCGTCGCTTGGTCTCCGAGGGCTTTATTCGCGTTCATCGCAGCTATCTGGTCAATTTGGAAGACGTGCACAATGTCGAGATCGGTTCCACGGGTCTTATGGAGCTCAGACTCGATCGCGTAACCTCGACGGTGCCCGTGTCCCGCCGTCGCGCTGCCGAGGTTAAAGCACACTTGGGGCTTGCGTAGACGGTCTGCATGCCGTCGTTTACCATCGCAGGTTTGGCATGGGCGCGCGGTGGGCATAATGGGTGGCATCGAATGAAATCGAAAGGATCATTATGCCCGCGCTTATCACCCATCATCTGTTTGGCGAGGAAAGCATCGACCGTCTTCCGCAGGGCGTCATCACGTCCGATGAAGAGCGCATTGCCTTTATCTTGGGCAACCAAGGCCCCGACCCGTTTTTCTTTCACATTCTGACACCGCGTGTTTCCGACTGCACGCTGCTGGCGCAGGTCATGCATCGGTCGCGTATGTCTCGCCAGTTCGCGTGCCTGCGCGACGGCGTGTCGCATCTGCTGCCGCGCGACGCCAGCTTGGGTCGCGCCTTTGCGCTGGGCCTGCTGTCTCATTACGTGCTCGACCGCAACGCCCATCCCTTTGTCTATGAGCAGCAGTTTGGCATCGTGGAGTCCGATTCAGAGCTTGAGAATTCGAGCAGTCAGGTCCATGCCGTGATCGAGAGCGACCTGGATGTGCTGATGCTGCAGCTTAAACGCGATGGCGCTACGGTCGACGATTACCCGCCGGCGGGCGAGATCGTCACCACCGATCGCATCAATCGCGTGGCCGGCGTGCTGATGAGCTATGTTGCCGGACGCGTGTACGGCATTGACATTCCGGCGGGGGAGTACGGTGCTGCCGTTGCCAATATGCAGCGACTTTACCGCGCGATTGAGCCGGCCGGCTCCGCAAAGACGCGCGCGATCTCGCTGGTTGAGGGCTTGGTGCACGACTACTCGCTGCTCGACGGCCTTGCCCATCGCGTGACGACGGAGCTGCCCGAGCGCACCGGTAACCTGGGCCACCTGACATGGAAGAATCCCTTTACCGACGAGGTCTCGAACGAGAGTTTCCCCGAGGTCTTTGATCGCGCGCTGGTCGATTACGAGTGCACGGTCGCACGTTTTATCGAGACCGGTGACATGGATGCCGTGACCAGTCACGTCAACTACAGCGGTCGCGTGCTCGAAGCCGATGAGGAGTTCGACCGCGAGGAATAGGGCCCGTGCGTGCCCCTTTGCCGAATCCTTACCGGCGGTTCTGGACAATTGGGGTACGATGAACTAACTGCATATCGGGCGAATACGAAGGGTCCCTGTCCATGAAATACACCAAGCTCGAGCGTAACTGGGTTATGTATGATGTAGGCAATTCGGCCCTCGTGCTGCTCAATACCTCGGTGGTGCCCATTTACTTTAACGCCATCAATACCGGTGCTTCCTCGGCCGACCTGGTGGTCGCCTGGGGCAATGCGCAGACGATCGCCTCGCTGGTCATCGCCATGCTCATGCCCATTCTGGGCGCGCTTGCCGACTATGCCGGCAACAAGATCAAGTTCTTCTTGGGCTTCTTCCTCACGGGCCTGGTGCTTTGCCTGGCGCAGGCTATCCCAATGTCCGCCATGGCATTTTTGACCGTGTACGTGCTGTGCACCATCGGCCTTAACTCTTCTATGACGTTCTACGACGCCATGCTGCCCGACATTACCACCGACGAGCGCATGGACGCCGTGTCCAGCTCGGGCTATGCCTGGGGCTACATCGGTTCCACCGTGCCGTTCGTCATCTGCCTGGCGCTCATCATGGGTGGCCCCGCTCTTGGCGTCCCTACCATGCTGGCAACGCGTCTGTCGTTTATCATCACTGGTGCCTGGTGGCTCATCTTTACCCTGCCGCTCATTCGCACCTATAAGCAAAAGTACGGTCGCGAGCGCGGTCCCGAGGACACTATCGGCCACATCGTGGGCGGTGTGTTCTCCGAGGTCGGACACACCATGCGCGAGATCGCCCACAACAAGACCGTGCTGGTCTACATGATCGCGTTCTTCTTCTATATCGACGGTGTGCACACGGTCATTTCCATGGCAACCAGCTACGGATCGGCCTTGGGCATCGATTCGACCCAGTTGGTCCTGGCGCTGCTCGTTACGCAGTTCGTGGCCTTTCCGTCCGCCATCATCTACGGCAAGCTCGCCGGCCGCGTGGGCACGCTCAACATGATCTTGGTGGCAGTCGCCGCCTATATGGGCATTGTGCTGTTCGCCGCGTTCTTCCTAAAGACCGCCTTTGAGTTTTGGGTGCTTGCCATTATGGTCGGCCTGTTCCAGGGCGGCGTGCAGGCGCTCAGCCGTAGCTACTTTGGCCGCATTATCCCCAAGGAAAAGTCCAACGAGTACTACGGCTTCTTTGACATCTTTGGTCGTTATGCAAGCGTCATGGGCACCTTCCTAGTGTCGGTCGTCACCTCGCTGACCGGCAACCCGTCGCTGGGCGTCCTTTCCATTGGCGTGCTGCTGATCGTTGGCTTTATGCTGCTGGTCCGCCTGTCCCGCATGACTCGGGCGGCAGAACATGCCGCATAGGAGCGAGCGGCTATTGTGCCTGTCCACGGTACTCTTTTGGGGTTATCCGCAATAAACATTGCGACTTGCGAGCAATGATTTGCCCAAGTGGGTATGATGGAATCAGCTAGGTCGCGGGGCGTCGCCTGTGTTTGGCGGCGTCCCGTTTTTGTGTTGCAGGGAGGGTAAGGCATGAACGCCACGGTCGTGATTCCAACGTATTGGGCGGGCGATGACGCTTGCGCAAACGCCCCTGGCACCTATGACCATTCGACGCGACTCAACGCCGACAATCCCGAACTCGACCGCTGCCTGGCCTCGCTTGAGCAGGTACGTGACATCCCGCGCATCATCCTTTTGGTGGTCTGTCCCGTTTCTGCCACAGCCGATGTGTCGCTGCGCGTGCACGAGATTGTCGACGCGCATCCAACGCTCAAGGTCACCGTTGTCACCAACACCCAGGCCTCGCGCATCGCAGACCGGGTTGCTCAGATCGCGCCCAAGGGTTCGGGCGAGTGCGTGAGCCTGCGAGGCTACGGTGCCATCCGCAACATGGGGCTAGCCTGTGCCGCTGTGCTGGGGCATGACGCGGTTATCTTTTTGGATGACGATGAGACTGTCATCGACGCCGACTTTATGAAGCGCGCGACCTATGCGTTGGGGCAGCAGACGCGTCAGGGCTTGCCGATCTTGGTCAAGAGCGGCTATTTCTACGATCGCGACGGCTCGCCGCTGGCTCCCACGGACAAGGCGGGCATCTGCCATCGTTGGTGGACCAAGCGCATCGAGTTCAACCGTTGGATGAAAAAGGCGCTCTCGGGCACCCGCATCTCGCGCACTAACTACGTGTGCGGCGGCCTGATGGCCCTGCACGCCCGCGCCTTTACGCGTGTGGCCTTTGACCCGTTTATCACCCGCGGCGAGGACTTGGATTACCTCTTTAACATGCGCATGTTTGGCTACGACGTGTGGTTCGATAACGAGTGGACCGTGCGCCATCTGCCTCCGGAGTCCGAAAAGCGCTCACCGCGCTTTATGCAGGATGTATACCGTTGGTACTACGAACGGGCCAAGTTGACATTCGCCGCGCATCAAAAGGAGCTCATTCCCGTTACGGCGGCATCACTCATGCCCTACCCGGGCCCGTGGATTTCGCGCGAGCTCGACGACCGCGTGCGCAAGACCGCTATGGTCCGCAGCGTGTTTACCCGCGAGCATGAGGGCTACCTGCGCATCTGGCGCCATGGTATCGGCGAGGCAAAGGCCTATGCGCGCCAAAACGCTGCAAGCTACCTGCGTTTCCAGAGCTTTTGGCCCAAGATCATGGACGGGCTTTGGCGTGACGCACAACTGATCAGTATCCTGGAGGGGGCCGAATGATCGACCGCCGCGCCCAGCGCGATAGCTCAATATCAATCTTTCGCATCATTGCCGTTGCCTGCGCCATTTGCGTGCTGGTGTACTTTATTTTTGCCTTGGTGACCGGTATCGAGCCGATCGCCACGGTGATTGCCTGCGCGCTGCTGTGCATCTTTCTGTGCATCTTTATCTTTTTGACGCTCAATCCCGATTCGGTGCGCTCCCAGTACACCGAGGAGACGCTCTCGGTGGCCTCGGCCATGCTCGAGGACATTAAGGGCGGTCTGACGCAGGAGTCGGCGCGTTTGGTGTGCCGGCGCATTTTGCCCGAGACGCGCGCCATGACGGTGGCCATCACCGACGAGGGCAACGTGCTTGCCTGCGCGGGAGAGTTTGAGGAAAAACTACTGCCAGATTCTCCCATCCACACGCTTGCCACACGCTACGTTATCGAACATGGCATCGTGCAGTCGTTCAACCGTATGGTGGATGTCGTGGGCTCGGACGGCTCGCACAACCAAGTTCCCGCCGGCATTATCGTCCCCATCAAGGTAGGCGATCGTACCGTCGGCACGCTCAAGTTCTACTACAAGACCCCGCGCGCCGTCGACCGTACCCAGTACGCGCTTGCCTCGGGCTTTGCCGAGATCTTGTCCACGCAGCTCGCCATCCACGAGCTCGAGGTGCAAAAGGAACTCACGGCGCGCGCCGAGGTGCGTGCGCTGCAGGCGCAGATTAACCCGCACTTCCTGTTCAACACGCTGAACACCATTGCATCGTTTACGCGCACCGACCCGCTGCGGGCTCGCGAACTGCTTCGTGAGTTCTCATCGTTCTATCGTGCCACGCTCGACAACTCGGGATCGCTTATTCCGGTCTCGCGCGAGGTTGCACAGACCAAGCGCTACCTTACCTTTGAGAAGGCCCGCTTTGGCGAGGACCGCGTGCTTGCGACGTTCGATGTGTCCGAGGACGTGGAAGATACGCTGGTGCCGGCGTTCGTGATCCAGCCGATTGTCGAGAACGCCGTACGCCATGGTATGGGCGATGACGACGCCCTGAGGATCGACGTGACCGTTCACCAAGACGGCGAGGATGCAATCTTGATTGCCGTGGCCGATAATGGCGTGGGCATGGATGAGGGTACCGCCGCCAGACTGTTTGACGAGCGCTCTGCCCGTCCCGACGCCAGCTCTCCCCAGGGTGGCGGCGCCGGTGTGGCCATGCACAATATTTCGGAGCGCATCCATCGCTTTTATGGGCCGCACTCCTATACGCGTGTCGAATCGGCGCCGGGCAAGGGCACCAAAGTGCTCCTTCATCTTGATTTGTCAGAGAGCATCTTTGACATTCAAGAGTAAAATAAAAGGCTACGGGCTCAACGTCATGCGACGGATGCCCGGCGTAGTTAGTTGACGAAAGGTTTTATCCCTATGCTGCGTGCGATGATTGTGGATGATGAGGCGCCGGCTCGCTCGGAGCTTCGCTTCCTGCTCGAGCAAACGGGCAAGATCGGCACGATCACGGAGGCGTCGAGCGTCCGCTCCGCCATCGAGATGCTTATGGAAAGTCGCGTGGATGTCGTGTTTCTCGATATCTCGATGCCCGGTGCCTCGGGCCTGCAACTTGCCGAGGCGCTGCATAAGCTCAAAAATCCGCCGGCGATCGTGTTTGTGACTGCGTATAGCGATCATGCGGTCGAGGCATTCGACGTGGATGCCGTCGATTATCTGATGAAGCCGGTCGAGGAAGCTCGCTTGGATCGCGCGATCGAGAAGGTCATGCAACGCGCCAAGCCGGTTACGGACAGCAAGGTGACCATCGAGCGTATCCCGGTGGAAAAGGGCGGCCGCAAGGTGCTCATTCCCGTGGACGACATTCGCTTTATCATGGCCAAGGACGATTACTCCTGCATCTATACCGTCGATGATCGCTTTTTGTCGACGACCTCGCTGGCGCAGTTTGAGGCCAAGCTCTGCGACTTTGGCTTCTTCCGTGTTCACCGCCGCTATATCGTCAACTTGGCGTGCGTCACGGACGTGGAGACGGTGCCCTCGGGTGCCATCCAGCTGGGCATTACGGGCGTCGACGAACGCGTGCCGGTTTCGCGCCGCCGCGTCGTGCCGCTCAAGAAGGCCCTGAGTCTCTAGCACACTGGCCCCGCAGCCCTGTAGACCCATCGTCTGCGGAGCCGTGGGGCCTTTTTTGCATGTATCTGCCGAATCGTTTTTTGCGGAAGGGATCCCATGAACAGTGCAAGCGCCAAGCGCATCGACATCATCTCGGACACCCACGGCTATTTATCGCCTGCGCTCCTGGATGAGCTTGAGGGCGCAGACCTGATTATCCACGCCGGCGACCTCACGTCAGAGATGGACTACGAGCACCTATGCACCATCGCCCCCGTTCGGGCCGTACTGGGCAACAACGATTACTACCGCGACTACGGCCCCGATGTAGACCGTCTTGCGCTCTTTACCTACGAAGGCCTTAAATTCGCCGTAGCCCACTACCGCGAAGACCTTCCGGTGGGATCCGTAGACGTAGCCATCAACGGCCACACCCACGTAACCAAAGAAGCCCAAGTGGGCCGCTGCCTGGTCCTCAACCCAGGCAGCGCCAGCTACCCCAGAGGCACCCGAGGCCCCACCATGGCCAGAATGCTCGTAAAAGACGGCAAGATCATAAGCACCAAATTTATTGACCTAGACTAACCGCAACAAAAACGGGGGATGCACAATGCATCCCCCGTTTTTCTTTAAGCCAAAGGCCGAAGTTCAACAAGATCCATCAGACCAACCCCGCCGAGGAGCACGCGGGCTAGCCGCGCAGCGGCGCACGCCCGCAAAACTGGTTGAATAATGTGACGGCAGGGAGGGTCTCCGGGGCTGAGGGCGGGGGTTAAGTTTGTCGCGAGTTCCGCACGCAAAGGAAAGCACTTAATGTGCTTTCCGTCTTGCGCAGGACTGTAGAGCAGCAA
>JAXJEC010000060.1:0-30790 GCA_036301625.1 Collinsella sp.
ACCTATCGAAACACATCTCCACCGTTCCATCAACTGGGAAAACGGCGCCCCCGGACCCCAGGAGGGGCCGCGGGGGCGTTCAGCTAACTGCGGGAATGGCCTATCCGCTCAATGTGTTCGGCTGAGATCGGAAATCAACCCTTTTGTGGGCCTTGTCGCGCTTAAGCGTCCCGCCCACAAGGTGATGACAGGCACCCTGAAGCCGATCCTTGGCTACATCATGCTGTCTGCCGGCGCCGCTGTTGTTCAGGAGAACCTTGCTCCGCTGGGTACCTTCATCGAGACCGGTTTCCACATCACCGGCGTCGTGCCCAACAACGAGGTTGTCGTTTCGATGGCTCAGAGCGTCCTCGGCGTTCAGACCATGATGATCCTGATTCTCGGCTACGTCGTGAACATTATCATTGCCCGCTTTACCAAGTTTAAGTACATCTTCCTGACGGGCCATCACAGCATGTTCATGGCTTGCCTGCTGTCTGCCGTTCTGCAGGCATCTGGCTTCCAGGATGTCCAGCTTGTCATCGTGGGCGGCATGTTCCTGGGCCTCGTGAGCGCTATGCTTCCCGCCGTTGGTCAGCGTTTCACCGAGAAGGTTACCGATGGCGATGAAATCGCCATGGGCCACTTCGGTTCACTCGCCTATTACATCTCCGCTGCAGTCGGTACGCTTTTTGCTAAGGACGCCGAGGAGAACAGCACCGAGAAGATCGAGGTTCCCGAGAAGTTCTCCTTCCTGCGCGACACCACCATCTCCACGGCTCTTACCATGGCCTTCTTCTACCTGGTTACCGCTTTCGCCGCTTACATCGCAGATCCTGCGGTCGTTACCAAGACCGCTGGCGGCGACAATGTAATCGTCTACGCCCTGACCTGTGCCCTGTCCTTCGCCGTCGGTGTCACTATCGTCTACAACGGCGTTCGTATGATCCTTGCCGACCTGGTCCCGGCTTTCCAGGGCATCTCCAACAAGCTGATCCCCGGCGCCATCCCCGCCGTCGACTGCGCCGTCTTCTTCCCCTATGCTCCCACCGCCGTCATCCTCGGCTTTGTTGCCTCCTTCATCGGTGGCGTGGTCGGTATGTTCATCGTGGGCGCTACCTTGGGCATCTTCATCATCCCGGGCATGGTTCCCCACTTCTTCTGCGGTGCTACCGCAGGCATCTACGGCAATGCTACCGGCGGTCGCAAGGGCGCAGCTCTTGGTGCTTTCGTCAACGGCCTGCTCATCACCTTTGCCCCGGCTCTGCTCCTGCCTGTTCTTGACGTCTTTGGCTTCAAGAACACTACGTTCGGCGACTTCGATTTCTCCGTCATTGGTATTACGCTTGGCCGCGCTGCCGAGGCCTTCGGTACCACCGGTGTCTACGCGATTCTCGCTGTCCTTCTGGTCGTCGCCTTCGTCCCCAACTTCATCCACACCAAGGGTGCTGTGATTAACCACGTTGAGGAAGAGTAATCCAGGCATACGTTAAGCCCTAATCGGGCGGAGCTCCGATAACCGGCTCCTACACGAAAAGGCGGCGTCATCTCTTGTGAGGTGCCGCCGCCTTTTTTCTTGAAGCGAGTGTGGATTCGATTGGTTTTGCTGTAAATAAGCGCCGTGAACGGAAATGGCGCAGCGCGCCGAAAAACCGTTTTGCCGCTGGAAAGTCTTTGATAAAAGTGGTAAAGATGCTAAACCGTTTACCGATAAAGCTTAAAAGCTGCAGCTCAAACCTAGGTAAGCATGGCTAAAGTGTTTACCAGCTCAATGGCCTTATGCAAACGAAAGGAATCAGGCAGATGGCAATCAAGGTGTTCGCTGACGGCGCAAATCTCGAGGGCATGCTCGACATGTACGAGAACGGCAATGTTCAGGGCTTCACGACCAACCCCTCCCTTATGAAGAAGGGCGGCGTGACGGATTACCGCGCGTTTGCCAAGGAGGTTCTGGCGCACATCACCGATGTGTCCGTGTCGTTTGAGGTCTTTGCCGACGACGTCGAGACCATGGAGGTCGAGGCTCGCGAGATCGCTACCTGGGCCGACAACGTCTACGTCAAGATTCCGTGCGTGACCACCAAGGGCGAGTCCACCGCCGAGCTGGTCCGCAAGCTTTCCGCCGATGGTATCAAGGTCAACGTCACCACCATCTTTACGCCCGAGCAGGTCGACGAGATGGTCGAGGCCGTTGACGCCGAGACGCCGTCCATCATTTCGCTCTTTGCCGGCCGTATCGCCGATACCGGCGTCGACCCCATTCCGTTTATGACGGAGTCGGTCGAGAAGGCCGCCACCAAGCCCAACTGCGAGGTCCTGTGGGCGTCCACGCGCGAGCTCATCAACATCTACCAGGCGGAGGCCTGCGGCTGCCAGATTATCACGGTGCCCAACAGCATCCTGGCCAAGCGCAAGAACATCGGCCGCGACCCATACGAGGTCTCGCTCGACACCGTGCGCGGCTTTGCCAAGGATATCGCCTCGCTCGGCTTCCATATCCTGCCGTAGTCCGCGCCTTTAATAGGCCCCACCAACAAAAATCGAGTTATTCGGCCTCTGATTGCTGTCAAGATCGCAATGCGGCTGAAAAACGTCCCGTATCGTACCTCTGTGGGTGCCGATACGGGACGTTTGTGGAATATCTAGCGTCAATTTGTTGCGTTTGGCGCTTTGAGGGGTGTCATCGTGGCCCAGCGAGGCCGCATAACTCGATTTTTGTTGGTGGGGCTCAGAGGAACGACGTTTCGCGCTTCGGAGTTTCGGCCAGATCGCTTTAGAAGGAGAGGCGCTCGGCAGGACGTGGCCTATCGAGCGCCTCCAGCGGTATATTTGCCCATGCCGTGGGGCGACGGTCGTATGGGACAGGTTCGAATAATCGGTCAAGCGATTCCGTCTTCGATGAACGAATCGTCGCGATGGGTGACATCGATGCTAGAAGCGCCCAAGCAGAAAATCGACAGCCGAAACGATTCTGATGCCGTCTATGTCCGTAGGGTGATCGCCGTGACGGACGACGAGGATCTTCTCGTAACCGGCGGCAACCTTCTCGAGCGATTTCAGCTCGAAGGGGCGCAGTTCGCGATTGCGCGTGGCTTCCTCATCAATGGTGTCCGTGACTTGGATAAACTTGCGGTCCGCCCCGTCGCCGATGGCGATAAAATCAATCTCGGCATTTCGCATGTGTCCCGTGAAAACCCGATATCCATCGATGACGAGGCGGTTATACACGGCGTTTTCGAGGGCGCGTCCGCTATCGCTGCCGCGATAACCGTCGAGGTAGGCGCGGAGTCCAAGGTCCTCGATATAGTATTTTCCTCCGGTTTTGAGCACCTCGCGCCCTTTGATGTCAAAGCGGAGGGCATGGGAGAAGATATAGGTTTCTTCGAGCGCCGACACGCAGGTGTCGATGGCGCCGTGCGAAGTTTTGGTCCCGCTTTCGTTCAAAGAGCCGACGATCTTGTTGATCGATGTTGGGTTTGAGATGTTGTCTGCCAGGTAGGCGCAAACTCTGTCGAGTAGGTCTCTGCTCGTTACGGCCCTCCGTCCTCGGCGGGCCTCACGGGCCAAGATGTCGCGACCGACAATGGTCTGGTAGGTGCTCCAGATGTAGTCCTTCATCTCTCGTTCGGGCAGACCGGAAATCGCGAGATAGGGGAGACCTCCAAATTGAAGGTATCGGTCGAGCAACTCGTCGAGCGGGGTGATTTCTTCCCTCCCAAAGACGGCATATCTGCTCGTGACTTCGGTCGGGCCAAGGAAGTCGAGGTATTCGGAGAAAGATAGCGGGTGCATTCTGATTTCGACGTATCTTCCTGAGATTAGGGTCGCTATTTCGCTGGAGAGCAAAAACGCATTCGAGCCCGTAATGTAGATGTCGCAGTCTTTGTCGACGCGAAGCGCGTTGATGGCTTTCTCCCAGCTGGAAACTTCTTGAAGCTCATCAAAGAAGAGATAGCACTTCCCACTCGACGGCATCCGCTCGACGACATGACGGTAAAGCTCGCGCCAATCGCGAATTCCCTCGAGCTCGAATGATTCCATTCGAAAAGAGAGAAGGCATTCGGTCGGTACGCCGTCTTTGGCAAGATGGGAGCGCATCATGTCGAGCAACGTTGACTTGCCGCATCGCCGCATGCCGGTGACGACCTTGATAACATCTGAATCGCGAAAAGCGATCAGCTTCTTGAGGTAGTTATCCCTTGCTACGGGCTGCCCGTTCATCGTTCGTCCAATCTGCAAGTTTTTCTCAGAGCGTAACAAAAACTTGCAAAACCTGCAAGTTTTTCCCATCAGGTGAGAAAAACTTGCAGGTTCAACGATGGATGGCGGCGGCTCGCACTTCTGTTACTTCCCCTGCACCATGGTGAGGGAGATCTTTTTGCGGTCTCGGTCGACCTTTTCGACCCACACCTTGACCGTATCGCCGACGCGCACCACGTCGCTCGGATGCTTGACGAAGCGGTTGGCCAGCTTGGAGATGTGCACGAGGCCGTCCTGGTGCACGCCCACGTCGACGAAGGCGCCAAAGTCGACGACGTTGCGCACTGTGCCCTTGAGCTCCATGCCGGGCTCCAGGTCGTCGATGGAAAGTGCTGAGCGGCTAAAGACCACCTCGGGCGCATCGTCGCGCGGGTCGCGGCCGGGCTTCTTGAGCTCGTTGACGATGTCGATGAGCGTGAGGGTGCCACAGTCCAGGTCGCTTGCCAGCGCCGAGATGCTGCCCAGGCGGCGCTCGATGTCGGGCACGCCGCCGCGACTGAGTTCGCTGGCCGCCACGCCGGCGCGCTCCAGGACGGACGTGGCCACCTCGTAGCTTTCGGGGTGGACGCTCGTCGCATCGAGCGGGTTCTTGCCGCCGCCGATGCGCAGGAAGCCCGCGGCGTTGAGATATGCCTTGGGTCCCAGCTTGGGGACCTTCTTGAGCTGGCGGCGATCGGTAAAGGCGCCGTTTTCCTCGCGGTAGGCAACGATGTTCTTGGCTACGCTCGGCGTGATGCCTGACACGTAGCCCAGCAAGCTCGCGCTCGCGGTGTTCACGTCGACGCCCACGCGGTTGACGACGTCCTCCACCACGTGGCCCAGCGTGCGCGAAAGCTCGGCTTGGTCAAGATCGTGCTGGTACTGGCCCACGCCAATGGACTGGGGCGGAATCTTGACGAGCTCGGCCAGCGGGTCCTGCAGGCGACGGCCCAGGCTCATGGCACCGCGCACGGTGACGTCTAGGTCGGGATATTCCTGGCTTGCGAGCTCGGAGGCGGAGTACACCGACGCGCCGGCCTCGTTGACGATGGTGTAGCGAAGGCTGGGCGCCTGCTCGGCGATGAACTCCGAGACGACTTCCTCGGTCTCGCGGCTGGCGGTGCCGTTGCCGATGACGATGGTGTTGACGCCGTCCTTCTTGACGAGGCGGGCGAGCTCGCGCTTGGTGCCGGCGACGTCGTGGCGCGGCTTGGTGGGGTAGACAACTCCGTGGTCGAGCAGCTTACCAGTTTCGTCCATGACGGCGACCTTGCAGCCGGTGCGGTAGCCCGGGTCGAGCGCGAGCACGCGGGCGCCGCGGACGGGGCGGGCCGAGAGCAGGCCCTCGAGATTCTTGGCAAAGACGTTGATGGCCTCGGTCTGGGCGCGAACGGTGAGCTTGGCGCGGGCCTCGCGCTCCAGCGAGGGAGCCATGAGGCGCTTGTAGCCGTCGGCGATGGCGGCATCGAAGACGAGCGCGAATACGCCCTGGCGTCGGGGCCAACGGCTGCCGAGGCGTGCCGTGGCGGCGGCGCCGTCGACGTTCACGCGCACGCGGAGCTTGCCCTCGCGCTCGCCGCGGTCGATAGCCAGCACGCGGTGGTTGGGAATACGGCGCAGCGGCTCATCATAGCTGTAGTACGGCTCGTAGGGGGTCTTCTCGGCGGGGTCGGTGGCCTCGACGATGATGTCGGCGGTGTTTTGCGTAAAGGCGCGCAGGTCGGCGACGTTCTCGGGGTCTTCGGCCACCGTCTCGGCCACGATGTCCGCCGCGCCGGCGAGCGCCTTCTCGGGCGTGTCGAAGCCGGCTTCCTCGTTGACGTAGGCCGCGGCGGTGTCGAGCGCGCTGCCCTTGGCCGAGGCCTGCATGATGATCATGTTGGCAAGCGGCTCCAGGCCTGCCTCGCGGGCCTTCTGTGCGCGGGTCATGCGCTTTTTGCGGTAGGGCTTGTAGAGGTCCTCGACACGCTGGAGCTGCGCGGCCTCGCGAATTTGCTGTTCGAGCTCGGGCGTAAGTTTGCCCTGGGCGTCGATGAGCAGAAGGACGTCCTCTTTGCGCTGTTCAAGATTGCGCAGGTAGGACAGGCGCTCGTCGAGTGCGCGCAGGGCGACGTCGTCCATTCCGCCTGTGGCTTCCTTGCGGTAGCGCGAGATAAAGGGGATGGTGTTGCCCTCGTCGATGAGCTTGACGGCTGCCTCGATGTTGGCGGCCTTAAGGTTGAGCTCGCGGGCAAGCTGGGCGATAAGATCCATGGAACTCCTTGCGTTTAAGGTGCGTTTGCAGCACAGAGCTACCAAGGATACCACCCGCGATGCGACAAAGGGACTGTCCCTTTGTCGCATGCCACTGCACAAAAGCCCCGCGGGCAGGAGGCTGCTCGCGGGGCAAAGAAGAGGGGCTTGTTGGCGGCGGGCCAAGGCGCTCGGCGGGGAGTTTGCCGCGACCCGCTCTTAAGGCATTACAGCTCGACGAGCTGGCCGGTCTCGGCGGCCTCCTTGATGGCGTTGAGAAGCGTGAGCGTCTTGACGTTATCGGCGGGGGTCACGACGGGCTCGACCTCGCGGCGGACGACCTTCACAAAGTGCTTGAGCTGCATCTTGTGCGGCAGCGCCGGGTCCACAGCCGGGATCTCCATCTGCAGCGGCTTGTGCCAGTTAGAGGCACCGTCGTAGGAGAACTGGTGCAGGCGGGGCAGCGACAGGGCGCCCTTAGTGCCGCCGATAAAGTAGGCGTCGGCGTCGAAGGGGCGGTACTGCGGATCCTCGCGAGCGGTTGCCTCCCAGTTCCAGGGGCTGGCGGTGGCGTCGGAGATGGTCATGCTCGCAAGCGCGCCATCGGCAAAACGGACGTTGACCACGGCGGAGTCCTCGGTCTCAAAACCGCGGGCGGCGCTGGACTGCATACCCTGGACGGCAACGGGCTCGCCCAGCAGATAGCGGAGCAGGTCGACATCGTGCACCAGGTTGACCAGGATCGGGCCGGCACCCTTCTTGCGGCGCCACTCGACGTCGAAGTACTCGTCATTCTTATAGATCATGTAGTGGAAGCTCGACACGGTGAGCTTGCCCAGCTCGCCGGACTCGATGATCTCCTTAGCCTTGTTGACGAAGGGGTTGTGGCGACGGTGCTGACCCACGAGCACGGGCACGCCGGCGGTCTCGGCCTCGGCGGCGAAGGCCTGGGCATCCTCAAGGTCGTTGGAGATCGGCTTTTCGACCAGCGGCACGATGTTGCGCTTGATGGCCTCGCGAGCAACGCCCAGGTGCAGGTCGTTGGGGGTGGCGATAATGACGGCCTCGGGCTTGACCTCGTCCATCATCTGGGCGGGATCGGTATAGAACGGCACGCCGGCGGCCTCGGCCGTGGCGCGGGCGCCCTCAAAGGCGTCGGCGATGGCGACGAGCTCGGCCTCGGGCTCCTCGGTGACAAAGCGGATGTGGTTGCGGCCCATGGCGCCGGCGCCGATAACGGCAATGCGGACGGGGTTGAGCTCAGACATTTCGACTCCTTAATACTGGTGACCGGTGGAATGCGACAAAGGGGCTGTCCCTTTGTCGCATCGGTAAAACTAGGCGGACTTCTTCTTGCTGTCGGAGACCATCATGTAGACGGTGAGCACGACGGCGATGGCGGCGATCACAATGGCACCGTAGAAGGACTGCTGGTAGGCGGCGCTGCCGGCCTCGGCGTGATACAGCACGGCGGTGATGGGCTGGCTGATCCAGGTGGAAGCGGCGTAACCCAAAAACATGATGCCGTAGTTGACGCCGATGTTGCTGGTGCCAAAGGCGCCACCGGTGAGCGGCGGGTAGATGACGAGCAGGGCGCCAAAGCTAAAGCCGAGCAGGGCGAGCGCCACAAAGAACATGCTCTGCGTAAAGCTCATCGACATGATGACGAGCGCGACGATGGTGACGACAAGGCTGATGAGCAGCGACTTATAGGCGCCGAGCTTGTCGATGATCTGGCCAAAGGACAGACGGCCAACCAGGTTGGCGCAGGTGTTGACGGAGACCACCACACCGCCGAGGGCGACGGCCGCGGCGCTCGTGGGGTCGGCGAAGAGCTGGACGGCGGCGATGGAGGCAACCTTGCCCACGAGCAGGGTGCCCGCGGTGGCGGCAAAGGCGAAGGTGACGATGAGGACCCAGAAGCGCGGGGTCTTGACCATCTCGCCCGGGGTGAGGTCGCCGAAGGTGCCGGCATGTGCTCCGCCCTTGGGGGCCTCGAAGCCCTCGGGCAGCCAACCGGCCTCGGGGGCCTTCAGGAACAGGGCGGAGGCGGCGATCGTCACAAAGAAGATGACGCCGAGTGCCTTGAGGGCGCCAAAGATGCCCAGGCTCGGGATGAGCAGCGAGGCGAGCACCGGGGACAGCACGGCGGGGCCGGCGGTCGAAGCGGCCAGGGTGATGCCGGAGGCAAGGCCCTTCTTGTCGATGAACCACTTTTGGCCGGTGGTGAGCGCCGGGTTGTAGCCCAGGCCGTTGCCGATGGCGGCGACGAGCGAGAACCACAGGTAGAACTGCCACGGCTCGGTGACGGTGCCGGACATGAACCAGCCCAGGCCGTAGCACACGGCGGCGGCGATCACGACGTTGCGCGGGCCGATCTTATCGGAGATGCGGCCGGCGAAGATGCCCGTTACGGCCATGATGGTCTGAAAGACGGGGAAAGCCCAGGTAAGGGCACTCGACCACTCGGGGTAGACGGCGAGCAGATTCTTGCTCACGACGGAATACAGCGCGATGGAGCTAATGAAGAACATGGTGACGCACGCGGCGGAAAGCACGACGGCGCGACCCTTGTTGGAGTTGGTGGAAGCCATTGGACTCTTTCTAATCGATACGGGGGAGGAGCGGGCGTGTCCGCGGGGCCTCCCTGTCAGGTTGGTTTACTGGTCAGTCGGCTTGGCGACGCCGGACTCATCGGACCAGAGCTCGACACCCTTGTTCTTAAGGTAGTTGTCGGCATAGGCGCGACGGCCGCCGGGCTTGGCGGTGAGGTCGCCCATCATGTTGGAGAAGCCGCCGTCGACCTTGATGGCGTCGCCGGTGGTAAAGTCCGAGCGCGTGGACGCCAGGAACATGACGGCGTTGGCGATATCGCTAACCTCGCCGATGCGGCGCGTGGCGATCAGACGGCTGCGGCTCTTTTCGACCTCGGGGTCGGCGTAGAAGTTGGCCGACATCGGGGTCTTAACGAAGCAGGGCTCGACGCAGTTGGAGCGCACGCCGTAGGGGCCCCATTCGGCGGCGAGCATCTTGGACATCATGTTGACGCCGGCCTTGGTGGAGCTGTACACGCCCGAGAACGTCTCGGGAGAGTGGCTGGCGACGGTCGAGATGTGCACCAGGCGACCCTGGCCGGCCTTGATCATCTCGCGACCAAAGCGCTGCGAGGTGATGAAGTAGCCGGTGAGGTTGACGTTGATGACCTCGTTCCAGTCGGAGAGCGGCAGGTCCTCCATGGCGGCGAAGCGCAGGATACCGGCGGTGTTGACGAGGACGTCGACACGGCCGAAGTCGGCGATGGTGGCATCGACGGCGGCCTGAACCTCGGCCTCGTCGGTGGCGTTCATCTTGTAGCCCTCGGCGTGGATTCCAAACTCGGCGGCGAGGTCGGCGGCTGCGGCCTTGACCCTCTCCTCGTCCAGGTCGAGCAGGACGACGTTGGCGCCGTTGCGGGCGAACTCGCGGCAAATCGCGACGCCCATACCGCCGAGTGCGCCGGTTACGGCGCAGACATCGCCCTCGAGCTTAAGCCAGTTGCTCATAGGAACTTCCCTTCTTGTGCCTCCCTGTGGGTCGTTCCCATTAATCGACCCACGTGGTTTTCGCAGGTTATCGTATGCTTTGCATTTGCGCAGGTGAATTGCATATTTGTTAGAATGGCGTTAACCGTAGGTTTACACCGTGCGATGCAGCTCATTCTCAATTGAGCGTGTGACCTGCGAAAACAACCCCCTGTGGCACCATGCGGTCACGGGCGCGAAAACGGGAGATTGACGTGTACGATCGACGACTTGAGGCCATATCGGCCGCCGCGGAGCTGGGGAGCTTCTCGCGTGCGGCGGCAAGATTGCGCGTGTCGACCCCGGCGCTCGTCAAGCAGGTGTCGGGCTTCGAGGCCGAGTTCGGCATCACGTTGTTCGAGCGCTCGCACTCGGGCGTCAAGGTGACGCCGGCCGGCGCACTGCTGGTGGACGACGCGCGCTCGATCATGCGGCAGTCCGAGGACGCGCTGCGCCGTGCCCGACGCGCGGCGGGCGATGGTGGTGCCGTGCGCCTGGGCGTGTCAATGATGTGCCCAGGACGCCAGACGCTGTCGATGTGGTCGGGCATCCACGATCTGGAACCGTCGCTACGATTTGAGATCGTGCCGGTAAGTGACCTCTACGACGAGCGCGAGACCGTCATGCGCAGCTTGGGCCGCGAGGTCGATGTGGTGCAGTCGAGTTTTTCTACCCCACGCTGGGGCGACGCTTGCCAAAAGCTCCACATCGTCAACGTACCGTTTTATATCGACCTGCCGCGCGCGAGCCCGCTGGCGCGCAAGAATCGCATTACGGTTGCCGACCTAGAGGGCATGCGCCTGCGCGTGCTCCGTCACGGCAACGATGCGATGGACAGCCTACGCATCGACCTTTTGGCCGACGGCGGCGTGGACGTGATCGATGTGGATAGCTTTGACTTTGCGCTCTTTAACGAGGCGGAGGAAAAGGGCGATGCGGTACTCACCTGTGGCGCATGGTCGGGGGTACACCCGGCCTTTGTGGGCGTGCCGTTCCTATGCGGTCGCGAGGTGCCGGTCTTTTTGCACTATCCGCTCGAGCCCACCCTCCAAGTCCAAAAATTCGTCAACGCCATGGCCCAACTCCTCAAGTAGCCAAAAGAGTCCCGCCCCAAATTAGCTACCCTTTGCTACGGGTTTAGCGGTCCTCGCGTTGCGGCCCGGCTGCCTCGGCTGTCTTTACGCGGTTCTTGTCGATGTACATGTTTTTGTCGGCCTGAGAAAAGAGCTCACGCATCATAGGCGGTTCATCAAAATCACTGGAAAGCGCGTAGCCCACCGCATAACTGATAGGCATGTCGGGGTGAGCCCCGGAATACTCGTTCACGTTCGCACGAACCCGAGCGAGACAGGATTCCACAGCGGCTCGGTCGGCATCCCACAGCACCGCGATAAACTCATCGCCGCCGTCGCGACTCACAAAGCACGTCTCCGACGCCACACTTCCCAGTTGTTGGGCAAAAGAGCGAATGTATTCATCGCCCTTCTCATGGCCGAAGTTGTTATTGACCATATGCAGATTGTTAAGATCGAAGACGCACACCGCAACGGACGCCTCCGCGGAGACAGGCTGCTCCTGCCCCAAGATCTCCTCGCACTTATTCTTATTGGGCAGTCCTGTGGCTTCGTCGAGATAGACTTTGCTCTGCAGCTCGCGGTTGAGCGCGGCAGTGCGCACCGCGCGAACAAGTTCGACCGCAAAGGTCGCCACCAAGCCCACGATGTCGATGATCACCAAGCCCTCGAGATAGTTGAGCGCCGACGCCTTCTCCTGAGAGTAGTCCTCTGCGAGTCGCGTAGCATCGTCGCAAATGCCAAAGAACTCCTCGCTCATGGAGATGATGTCGGTGCTCTCGTAGCCGACTTCGCGCACGCGGCTAATCTCGGCGCAAAGCTCATCATAATAATTTGCAAGCTCGGTCATCTTTGCCTGATACTCATCGTCGTCGAGACGGACGAGGTTGAGGTCGTCACTTCCGCAACGCAAGCCGTTGATGTATGAATCCACGGCTTTGAGCAGGTCATCTTGAGGCTGGCCCGCGTCCTCGAGCTTAACGATTCGCTGCGTGGTGCCGCGCACCAGGCCGGCGTAGTTGACCACACGCGCCGTGCCCTGGATATCGGAGACGAGCAGCATGACATTGATGAAGAAGAAGATGAGAACTGCCGTGAGCACCATCATGAGCAGGCGCACCGCCTGGCTGGCCTTCTTGGCGACAGAAGTATTCACAAGTTCACTTCCCTAAATGACAAAAGAACAGGTAGCACGCAGTGTGCTGAAATTCATGGGTGGTTAACTCTACCATATGGGCCAGCAGCCTTAAACTGCAGCAGACGCTCGTCCAAATTGGCGTGACGCTTGCCTTGTTGTTCTTGACCTGGCCGCGCTATCGGACATGCTTCTGGTCTTGGATCACCATGGGAAAGCTCATCCCGTTTTGTGCGTACAGAGTGGGATGCGGCTTCCCAAAGGTGCCGTTAGGGGAAACCACATCCCGGTTTATGCCCTTGAAATGGGATGCCGTTTCCCGGAGGGGGCCCAGCGGGAAACGGCATCCCATTCTGAGCCCGAAAAGTGGGATACGGTTTCCGGCTGGCATGAAAAAAGCCCCACAGCTCATATGAATGAACTGCGGGGGCTTATGCGTTGCGGTGCATTGTGTTTGGGTCGTTGAGATGAGTCGATTTGCCCCGAAAGAGGAGGGCATTGACCTTAGGGTCATGCCCGACGAATGAGCGACAAATCGGCCATCTCGGCGAGCCGAACTACTCCAGCTCAAATGCTCCGGTATAGAGCTGATAGTAATACCCGCGCTTGGCAATCAGCTCGTCGTGGTTGCCGCGCTCGATGATGCGGCCGTGGTCCAGGCAGATGATTGCGTCGGAGTTGCGCACGGTGGAGAGACGGTGCGCGATGACAAACGTCGTGCGGCCCTCCATGAGCTTGTCCATGCCCGCTTGCACGATAGCCTCGGTGCGGGTGTCGATGCTCGACGTGGCCTCGTCCAGAATCATCGCCGGCGGATCGGCGACGGCGGCGCGTGCGATCGAAATCAGCTGGCGCTGGCCCTGCGACAGCTGGGCGCCGTTGCCGGTGAGCATGGTGTCGTAGCCGTCGGGCAGGCGGGTGATAAAGTCGTCCGCGCCGGCGAGCTTGGCCGCCGCGATGCACTCCTCGTCGGTAGCGTCCAGGTTGCCGTAGCGGATGTTATCCATCACGGTGCCGGTGAACAGGTTCACGTCCTGCAGCACCACGCCCAGCGAGCGGCGCAGGTCTGCCTTGCGGATCTTGTTGACGTTGATGCCGTCGTAGCGAATTTTGCCGTCGGCGATGTCATAGAAACGGTTGATGAGGTTGGTGATGGTCGTCTTACCGGCACCGGTGGCACCGACAAACGCGACCTTCTGACCCGGCTTGGCGTACACGGACACGCCGTGCAGCACCTCGTGGTCGGGCGTGTAGCCAAAGTCCACGTTGTCCATGACCAGATCGCCACGCAGCGGCACGTACTCGATTTCGCCGGTCGCGCGGTGCGGATGCTTCCACGCCCACATGCCGGTGTGGTGGTCGGCCTCCTCGAGCTGCCAAGTGTCGGGGTTGACCTGCGCGTTGACAAGCGTCACGTAGCCCTCGTCGGCCTCGGGCTCCTCGTCGAGCAGCTCAAAGATGCGCTCGGCGCCGGCAAGGCCCATGACCACGGCGTTGATCTGCTGCGAGATCTGGCCGATCTGGCCGCAGAACTGCTTGGTCATGTTGAGGAACGGTACCACGACGGCGATGGAAAGCGCCATGCCCGAGATGCTCAGGTTAGGCACGCCCAGCGCCAGGAAGATGCCGCCGGCTAACGCGACCAGCACGTAGAGCAGGTTGCCCAGGTTCATAAGGACGGGCATGAGGATGTTGGCGTACATGTTGGCCTTCTGCGAGACCTCGAAGAGCTTCTCGTTGCGCTCATCGAAATCGGCCTCGGCGGCGGACTCGTGGCAAAACGCCTTGACGACCTTCTGACCGTTCATGACCTCCTCGATATGACCTTCGACCACGCCGAGCTCGGTCTGCTGTGCAATGAAGAAGCGCGCGGAGTTGGATCCGAGGAGCTTGGTCATAAAGGTCATAAAGGCGACGCCGGCAATGATGACCAGGCACATCCAAACGCTGTAGTACAGCATGATGAAGAACACCGTGACGATGACGATGATCGTCATAAGCAGGTTGGGCAGCGACTGGCTGATCATTTGGCGCAGCGTGTCGATGTCGTTGGTGTAGTGGCTCATGATGTCGCCGCGCTGATGCGTGTCGAAGTAGCGGATCGGCAGGTCCTGCATGCGGTTGAACATCTTCTCGCGCAGCTTCTCGAGCGAGCCCTGCGTGATGACGGCCATGGCGCGGTTCCAGAAGAGCGAAGACGCGACGCCCACGGCGTAGATGCAGCCGAGGGTAGTCACAAGCTTCAGAATTTTGGGCTGCGCGGCCGTCCAGTCGCCCGACTGCCATGATTCGCTGATGACCTGCAGCGCGCTCTGGAGAAACGTCGCGCCGATGGAGTTGATGACGGCGCAGAGCACCACGCCGGCGACGACGAGGGGCAAAAGCACCGGGTAGAAGCCAAAGAGCATCTTGATGAGGCGCGTCATGGTGCCGCCCTTGCGGTTGCGTGCGTGCTCGGCGGTAGCGGCCTTACTCATGTGCCTCGCCTCCTTCCTGGGTCTGGGCTTGCGATGCAGATGCCTCGGTGCCGGCTGCAGCGGTCTCGCCCGCGTCCTCGCCCTCGGCGCTCATCTTGTTCTGCGAGGTAAAGGTCTCGCGGTAGATCTCGCTCGTCTTGAGCAGCTCGTCGTGGTTGCCGATGTCCTTGATGCGGCCGCCCTCCATGACGATGATGCGATCGGCATCCTGCACGGAGCTAATACGCTGGGCAATGATGAGCTTGGTCGTGTTGGGCAGATAACTCGCCAGGCCCTCGCGGATCTTGGCGTCGGTCTTGGTGTCGACGGCGCTCGTGGAGTCATCCAGGATCAAGATCTTGGGGCGACGCAGCAGGGCACGCGCAATGCACAGGCGCTGCTTCTGGCCGCCGGAAACGTTGGAGCCGCCCTGCTCAATCCAGGTGTCGTAGCCCTTGGGGAAGCCGTCGACAAACTCGTCGGCGCAGGCCAGATGTGCTGCCTCGCGGACTTCCTCGTCGGTGGCGTTCGGGTCGCCCCAGCGCAGGTTTTCGGCGATGGTGCCGCTAAACAGCACGTTTTTCTGCAGCACCATGGCTACCTGGTGGCGCAGCGCGTCCAGATCGTAGTTGCGTACGTTCACGCCGCCGACGCGCACGGTGCCTTCGGTGACATCGTACAGGCGGGCGATCAGATTCACGAGCGTCGACTTGGCCGAGCCGGTGCCGCCGATAATACCGATGGTCTCGCCGCTCTTAATATGCAGGTCGATATCGTCGAGCGCCTGGCGCTTCGCGTGCTCGGAGTACTTAAAGCTCACGTGGTCAAAGTCGATGGAGCCGTCGGCAACCTCGAGCACGGGCTCGGTCGGGTTGGCGATTGTGGGCTCGGCGGCAAGCACCTCGGTAATGCGGTGTGCCGACTCGTCGGCCATGGTCACCATGACAAAGATCATCGACAGCTGCATCAGACTCATCAGAATCTGGAAGCCATAGGTAAAGATGGAGGAGAGCTGGCCCACGTCGAACAAGGTGCCCTGGCTCGTGATGATGAGCTCGGAGCCCAGGTAGATGATGACGACGAACGCGCCGTTGACGCAGATGTTCATCATGGGGTTATTGAAGGCGAGCAGCTTTTCGGCGCGGGTGAAGTCCATCTGGACGTCGCGCGCGGCGGTGGCGAACTTCTCTTTCTCGTAGTCCTGGCGCACGTAACTCTTGACCACGCGCATGCCGGTGACGTTTTCCTCGACGGACTCGTTGAGCGCGTCGTACTTGCGGAACACGCGGGCAAAGATCGGGCGCACCTTATAGATGATAAAGAACAGGCCAAAGCCCAGCAGCGGAATGATGACCAGGTAGACCATGGCGACGCTGCCGCCCATGGCGTAGGCCATGGCAAAGGCAAAGACCAACACCAGCGGCGCGCGCACGGCGATGCGGATGAGCATCATAAAGGCCTGCTGCACGTTGTTGATGTCGGTGGTGAGGCGGGTGACGAGCGAGGAGCTCGAGAACTCATCGATGTTGGCAAAGCTGAACGTCTGGATCTTGTAGAACAGGTCGTGACGCAGGTTCTTGGCGAAGCCGCAACTCGCATGGCTGCAGGTGACGCCGGCAGCGGCACCAAAAGCGAGCGACGTCAGTGCGATGAGCACCAAAAAGCCTGCGGTGGGAAGCATCTGGGCGACGGTGGCACCGTCTTTGATGGCGTCGATCATGTCGGCGGTGATAAACGGGATCATCATTTCGCAGAGCACCTCGCCAAGCACCAGCAGCGGCGTGGCGATCGTGACCTTCTTGTAATCGCGGATGCTTCCCATGAGGGTTTTAATCATCCAGTTCCTCCCAGGTTACGCGGATTTTTTCGAGCATCTCGGCGAGCTGTTCGCGCTCGTCGTGCGTAAGGGCGCTAAAGGCCTGTTCCCTAAAGCGAATGCGGGCTGCCTGCTCAACACGGGCCTTTTCCCATCCCGCTTCGGTCAGGCGGATGGTGAGCTGCCGACGGTCTTTGGGATTGCGACTGCGCTCGATAAGACCGCCCAGTTCGAGCTTGGACAGAATCTCGGAAAGGGACCCCGGTTTGAGGTCGAAGTGCATGCCGAGCTCCTGTTGGGACAGCTCGCCGGTCGGCTGCTTGGCGAGTAGGCAGACAATAGGCGCCTTGCCAGATATGCCGCCGCCGTGAAAATGCATGTAATGGCCGCAAAATCCCAGGCCGCTCAGGATGCGCTTGGCGAGTTTGTCTTCGGCGCTGACCGCTTCGGGTATGTCTACCGGTTGCGACGGGTCGCCGCCGGGCTCATGCGGAAGGACGAGTGGTTCAACACACATATCTAAGCTTCGCTCCTTTCTTTAGTTAGGTAGAGTAATTGTTTTGTGCCTAACCAATTTAGGAGCGTGAGAAATCAATGTCAAGGTACCAAACTAGTGGTTACGCGGTTTTACCAAACCGCGTAACGGCTCGACGCTGCAAACCCGCCAGAGCGGCAATCTGCCTTTCAACTTCGGCGGCATGACCAGAAGGTCAATGCCGCCTCGTTTCAAGGCACCTTGCTCACTCTGGCGGGTTTTCGCTGACTTCGCCAAAACATCGGCGTTGCCCGACCAGTCGTTTTGGCACTTAGGGACGTTCCTTATGTGCCGGCACTTGGGGACACTCCTTGGGCTAATTGCTGGGATAGTCGTTGGGGACGTTCTTGTTTGACTAGTCATTTAAGAACGTCCCCAACGACTACCTCGTTTTCGTAACCTTTTCGCAACAATGCGCTCTTCGCGACCGTAGCGCCCGCTCACAACGTCCCCTGCGCTACACTTAGTTGCACTATGGCGCCATCGTGCCGCGCCCGACCCAAGGGGGACTCTCATGAAGAACACTCAGCTGCTGTTGATCAACGATATGTGCGGCTACGGCAAGGTCGCGCTTTCCGCCATGCTGCCGGTGCTGTCGCATATGGGCTACCGCATCCACAACCTGCCGACGGCGCTGGTGTCCGATACGCTCAACTATCCCAAGTTCTACATCCATGACACCACCGAGTACGTGCGCCAGAGCCTCGCCATCTGGGAGGAGCTCGGCTTTGAGTTCGACGCCATCTCCACCGGCTTTATCGTGACCGAGGAAGAGACGCGCATCATTTCGGACTTCTGCCACCGTCGCGCGCAAAAGGGCACCAAGGTGTTCGTCGACCCCATCATGGGCGACAACGGCAAGCTCTACGCCGGCGTGCCCGAGTCCACGATCGGTCTCATGCGCAGCCTGCTCGAGTGCGCCGACTATGCGGTGCCAAACTACACCGAGGCGTGCCTGCTTACCGATACGCCCATTGCCGAGCAAATCACGCCCGATGAGGGCCGCACTCTTGTGGATGCCATGCGTGCCCTGGGCGCCAAGTCGGTGGTCATTACGAGCGCTGTGGTCGACGGTGCGAATGTCGTCATCGGTTACGACCATGTGGCGGGGGAGTACTTCACGATTCCCTTCGAGCTGATTCCGGTCTACTTTCCGGGCACGGGCGACACGTTCTCGGCGGTGCTCGTCGGCCGCGTTATGGCCGGTTGGAGCCTGCAGCGTGCGACGAGCGATGCCATGCGCGTGGTAGCGGAGCTTATCGAGCGCAATGCCGACCAGGAGGATAAGTCCGCCGGCCTTCCCATCGAGGCCTGCCTGGATGTGATTGACCATGAGTAATGCTGATGAGGGCGGCGTCAAGCCTGCGGGCGAGAACAAGCCGCTCGGCGCGCCGCGTGGCAAGCGCCCACGTATTCGCATTAGCTGCGTGGACCAGCTGGGCACATGCCACTGCCATCACGGACACAAGCCGGGTGACGTCTTCGATTTCGACCGCGATCGCGGCAAGATGTGCGCCATGGCCTGCCATGTGGGCTTTCCCTATATCGACATCCTGCGCTATGGCGGTACCGTGCCCGGCAACGAGCCAGGCACGGCAAAGTTCTGCTGCCCCGAAGTCGATACGTTGAACGTCTGGCTCGCCGAGATCGTCGACGAGTAGTCGAGCGCAATGTGACAAAGGGACAGCCCCTTTGACACATTCGCCGGTGGTGCCCCTTCTCTTGCTTATAATCTCAAATCTCTGCATATCATCCGATTTTAGGTTCTAAAAATTCTGCGTTTCATCGATAATCAAGCATATAAAACTTTGCATTTCATTCGATGACACCGAGGGGAGAGCCTATGCTGCGTAGGAAAATAGCGGCAGAGCTGGAGCGTTGGCTGAAGTCTTCCGAGCAAAAGGCCTTGTTCATTACGGGTTCTCGCCAGATTGGCAAAAGCTATTCGATTCGCGCATTTGGCAAAGCCAACCATGCAACCTTCATCGAGCTTAACCTCATGGAAAACCGCCAGGCAAAAGATGCTCTTCTCGAGGCGCGGGATGCCGATGATTTCATCAGCAGGGTGACGCTTCTTTCGGGAAAGTCGATTGCACCAGGCAAAACGCTCGTGTTTATCGATGAGGTCCAAGAGGCCCCCGACATCATGACGATGGCAAAGTTCCTTGTTGAGGACGGGAGATGCCGCTGGGCGTTTTCGGGGTCAATGCTCGGGACTCAGTTCAAGGGCGTCAGGTCCTATCCCGTGGGGTATGTTCACGAGCTTAGGATGTTCCCGCTCGATTTTGAGGAGTTTTGCTGGGCAATCGGGGTGAGCGAGAGGGCTCGCCAAACGATACGTGACGCGTGTATCAGCGAGAGACCCATTCCTGATTACATTCATGACGCGATGATGGCAAACTTCAGGACCTATACCGTTGTCGGCGGAATGCCGGAGGTCGTGCAGCGTTTCCTTGACACGCGGGGCGACCTTGCCTCTGTTCGTCAGCTACAGTCAGAGCTCAACGAACAGTACCGGCGGGATATCTCCAAGTATGCGAGCGGGCGAGCCCTGCAGGTGCAGAGCATCTACGATCAGCTCCCTATTATGCTCGAGGGCGAAAACAAGCGCTTCGTGCTCAATTCCATTGACCCCAAGGCTCACTACGAGAAGTATCAGCGAGATTTTGTATGGCTTGTCGATGCCGGCGTTGCTCTCAAAGCCGATATCGTAACCGAGCCAAAATCGCCCCTGCTCAAGACGGCGCGGCCATCGCAGTTCAAGCTATATCAATCGGATACGGGCATGTTGATGGCGCGCTACCCCGTTGGAGTCGCCCAAGCGGCGTATCTTGATAGCAAGGAGCCCAATCTGGGCGGCATTTACGAAAACGTGGTGGCCCAGCAGCTGGCTGCCCAAAATCGCCAGCTTTACTACTATCAGACAAAAAAGCGCGGTGAAGTGGACTTTGTGGTCGATGGACCGGATGGGACGGCTGTTCCGATCGAGGTTAAATCGGGCTCCTATTACCACGCGCACGCTGCGCTCGGTCATGTGCTTGATACGGCTGAATATGGCGTAAGGCTCGGGATTGTTTTCTCGAGAGGCAACGTTGAGCGCAACGGAGCGGTTCTCTATTTGCCGCTATATGCGACCTGGGCCCTTTCGGATGTTCTGGGCGACTCCTGCGCCGAGGGGATAAAGCTGGAGGTCAAGCCGGTCTAGGGCTAGTCCCGGATGCGACAAAGGGACAGTCCCTTTGTCGCATTCATGAGCGTGGATTTTCTCCCGTTTAGGGCGCGGTTCGTGCGCCCACGAACCTACAGCTGCTCGAGCATGGCGGTGCAGCCGGCGATCACGTCGCGGTAGGTGGCATCGAAGTTACCGGTGTACCAAGGGTCGGCCACGTCGCCGGGGCGATTAGTCCAATCGAGCAGGCGCGAAATCTTGCCGTCGGGATCGTTGCCAAAGATGCGACGCAGGCCACGGGCGTTCTCGGCATCCATATAGACAATGTGGTCCCAGTCGCCATACTCCGCGCGACGTACCTGGCGAGCACGGTGCGCAACGACGGGAATCCCGACTTCGCGCAGCTTGGCAACAGTGCCATGATGCGGCGGGTTGCCAATCTCCTCGGTCGAGGTCGCAGCGGAATCGATGACAAATTCGCCCTCGCGCCCGGCGCGGCGCACCAACTCGGTAAACACCGACTCAGCCATCGTCGAGCGACAGATATTGCCGTGACAGATAAACAGTACGCGTTGCATAGAACGATACCTTTCATATAGAAGGCCGCTAAAGAGTCGAAGCCGGGCGCATGCCAAGTTTTATTTCTTGGCCAGTTTGAAGTAGCGCTCAAATATCAATTCGAAAACGTAATAGAACATCAATCGACTGTCGAGGTCCATGCTGCCCAGGCGGATTTCTTTTTGCACGGTGTAGATAGGGTAGTCGGCTAGTTTCGAGAGAGAATTTCGAGAAAAGCCGGTGAGCGTGACGACCTTGCATCCGCGCGTTTTGGCTATCGATGTGGCGTCAATAGACACCTGCGTCTCGCCGCTTACGGAAACGCTGAAGACCAGGTCGTTTTTGCCGAGGAGTTCTGCGTAATGCCTCATGACGTGGCGTTCACTGAGCGTATCGGTGTTCTTGCCCATAATTTTGAGCTTTTCAGCCATTTCGAGGCACGGGTACTTCGAAAAGCCCGAGCAGAAGAACACGATATGCGAGGCGTCCTGGATAAGACTCACAACCGAATCGATGACCCGGTCGTTAAGCAGATCTTTGGTCTGTACGAGCTGGGTATCAAGAGGAAGTGCCTCGATAGTGAATCGATTGCGGTCGAGCGAGGCGGAATACGATTGCTTGAGCTCCGTAAACCCCGAGAAGCCAAGCTTGTGGGCAAGCCTGACAATTGTATTGGGAGCGACGAAGAACCGTTCAGCAACGCTCTTAAGCGTGACATCGTCAATATCATCACGCAGCTCGATGATGTAGCGCATGATCTCGCTTTCGAGATCGTTGAGCTTGCTCTCGCCAGCTCGCACATGATCATAAAAAGATTCTTGATCTTTCATAAGATGTTTCAGCCCCTTGCATCTCGCCGTACATATGGTACCGCTTTGTGTAGCCAAGTGAGAAATCGGTAATCGGTCAAGATTGCCTATTGCCCATGAACTGGGCAAACGCGCGTGTTTGCCTACACATATCTGTGTCGTGAGCGAAATCATGTGTCCCCGTTTCGCATTGGCCCACACGGGGACTCACAAATGGTCTCAAGTCGCAAAATATCAATCGAAACGAAGCAAGCCGAGGACAACCGCGGAGCCCAAGGTCTTCGAGAACACCGATCAGCCAACCCTGGAGGGATGGAACATGAAGGATAAGCTCAATATTGTGATCGTTGGCGGCGGCTCCACGTGGTGCCCTGGCATTCTTAAAGCCCTGACCAAGCACATGGACATTCTGCCGCTGAACCGCGTGATGCTCTATGACATCGATGCCGAGCGTCAGCGTCCGATCGGCGAGTTTGGCAAGATCCTCTTCGCCGAGGAAGAGCCCGGTGTGGAGTTTGGTTACACCACCGATAAGGACGAGGCTTACACCGACGTCGACTTTGTGCTCTGCCAGATTCGTACCGGCGGCTACGAGATGCGTAGCAAGGACGAGAAGATTCCGCTGCATATGGGAATCATCGGCCAGGAAACGGTGGGCCCTGGCGGCATGGCTTACGGTATGCGCTCCATGCATGACATGGTTGAGATCGTCAACGACGTTCGCGCTCATAGCCCGGAGGCGTGGATTATCAACTACACCAACCCGGCTGCTATTGTGGCATATGGTCTCGAGCGTGTCCTGCCCGATGAGCATCGCGTCCTCAACATCTGCGACCAGCCCGTCAACCTCATGCGTTCTTACGGTCGCCTGCTCGGTCGCGATATGAGCAAGACGGAGCCCGTGTACTTTGGCCTCAATCACTTCGGTTGGTTCAAGCACATCTACGATGAAGAGGGCCATGACCTCGTCCCGCAGATTAAGGAGTACACGGAGAAGAACGGCTTCCTTCCTGCCGATGCCGAGCAGCGTGACCAGTCCTGGCTCGATACCTACGCCATGGTCAAGGACATGCTCGAGGACTTCCCCGACTATCTGCCCAACACTTATCTGCAGTACTATCTGTATCCCGAGTACAAGGTCGCTCACCTCGACCCCGACTACACTCGCTCCGACGAGGTTATCAACGGTCGTGAGAAGCGCGTGTTCGCCGAGTGCAAGCGCGTTGCCGAAGTCGGTACCGCAAAGAACTCCTCGGTTGTGCAGAACGACGCTCATGGCGATATGATCGTGGAAATCACCTCGGCCATTTATCGCAACACCAACAAGACCTTCATTGTCATCGTGCCCAACAACGGCATTATCGAGGGTATGCCCGATGACGCCATGGTCGAGGTCGCGGCAAGCGTGGGCGCCAATGGCCCGCAGCCCTATGCTGTCGGTAAGATCGGCACCTTCTATCGCGGCCTTATGGAGAACCAGTACGCCTATGAGCGCCTGACTGTTGAGGCTTGGATGGAGGGCTCCTACGAGAAGGCCCTGCAGGCACTCACGCTTAATCGTCTGGTCGGTGACGCAAAGAAGGCGCGTAAGGTGCTCGATAAGCTCATCGAGGCCAATAAGGATTACTGGCCGGAGCTTAAGTAGCTAATTCCATAGCGCTTGATAACTGTTATGGGGCGTGTGGGTTGTAGAACTGCACGCCCCGTTTCTTTAAGAGGGGTATCCCATGAACAAAGATGAGCTGCTGGCAAAGTTCCAGCGCCTGGGCAAAGTCCTCATGACGCCTGTCCTGATCCTGCCAATCGCCGGCATCCTTCAGGGCTTTGGTAATGCCTTTACCAGCCCCACCCTTACGGCAGCTGTTCCCTGGCTTGCTGCTCCGGGCTTTGCGATTTTCTTTTCGATTCTCAAGGCCGCAGCCGGCATCGTTATGAACAACATCCCGGTTATCTTCTCGATTTGTCTCGCCTATGGCTTCGCCAAGTCCGAGAAGGCTACCGCGGCGCTTTGTGGCTTTTTGGGCTACATGTGCATGAACTCCGTGATGGGCACGTTCCTTACGGCGACTGGCGTTATCGATCCCGCGAATCTTACGACGGGCCAGAGCACGATCCTCGGCATCACCACGCTCGACACTGGCGTTATCGGCGGTCTTCTGGTGGGTGCAATCGTCGCATGGCTGCATAACCGTTACTACAAGATTGAGCTGCCTGCCGTGTTCTCCATCTTCAACGGCACACGCTTTATTCCGGCGGTGACGCTGCTCTCATGCAGCATCCTCGCATTGGTCATGTCCTTTGTTTTCCCGTTTATTCAGAACGCTCTCGGTGCGCTGTCCGAGTTCATCAAGACCACGGGTGCCTTTGGAGCATTTGTCTACGGCGCCGGCGAGCGCATGCTCCTGCCTTTTGGCCTGCATCACTTTGTCTATTTGCCGTTCTTCTTCACGTCGCTCGGTGGCGTCGAGACCATCGACGGCCAGACTGTTCAGGGCGCTATCAATATCTACAACGCGATCCTGGGCTCTCCCAGCACGCCGTTTAACATCGAGGTCAGCCGTTTTGTCATGAACGGCAAGGTCATCTTCGCCATGTTCGGCCTGCCCGGCGCTGCACTCGCCTTCTACAAGACGGCACTTCCCAAGAACAAGAAGAAGACCGCAGCGCTCATGATCGCCATCGTGGTGCCTTGCATCCTCTCCGGCATTACCGAGCCGCTCGAGTACTCCTTCCTGTTTATCGCGCCCATCCTCTACGTGTTCCACGCCCTCATGGCTGGTCTTGCCTATGCGCTGACCTATATCCTGCAGTTCAACGTGGCCGGTTCCGCGTCCTTCGGCGGCCCGCTCCTGTCGTTGATCTTTAATGGCATCATGGGCGCCGCAAAGGGTTCCAACTGGCAGGTTATCCTGTTCCTCGGCCCCATCTACTTCGTGGTGTACTACTTCGTCTTCAAGTTCATCATTCTTAAGAAGGACCTTAAGACCCCCGGCCGCGAGGAAGAGTCCGACGATGAGGCCGAAAAGGCTCCCAAGACCGTGATCAGCGACCTCATTCCCGCCATCGTTGAGGCAGTGGGCGGCGACAACAATATTAAGTCTGTCGAGGCCTGCTTCACCCGTCTGCGCATCCAGCTCAATGACTGTGACAAGGTGGTTGATGACGCCGAGTTTACCGAAAAGCTCGAAGCGCGTGGCATCGTGCATGTTAACGGCGGCGTGCAGATTGTCTACGGTAATATGGCTTCTAACTACGCAACTCAGATGCGCGAGCTGCTGGGCATGGAATAAACGCCCCACATATCTATAAAATCCGGTGTAGAAGGCGGCGGCAGACAATGCGTCTGTCGCCGCCTTTGAGTTACCCCACGCGCATTTCGTGTACTTGAAATACACGAAATTGTAGAAAAGCGTGTATCTGAAGTACACGAAATTGCACTGCTGAAGCTTCCGGGCGGATAAACATACTCATATTGGGCGGTTCACCGGTTGCTCGCCACCTTGGGCTATGTTCGCCCCTATGCCTGCATCCGGGGCCGTGCTGATTGACGACGGCGCTCCCAACGTGCCAGCTTAATCGTCACCAGCGTGAGCGCCCAGGCCACAAGTGAGAACGCGGCGCCCACGGCGCCCACGCACGCAATGCCAACTCCGCTTACCACGGCGCCGCCCACTGCGGTGCCAAACGAGATGCCGACGTTAAACGCCATGGGCTCCACCGAACTTGCGAGTACCATCGACTTGGGATGGCGGCTGCGTGCCACGTCCATAAAGTGCGTGATGCACGACACCGAGAACAGGTACATGAGCAGCGCCAAGCTAAAGACAAAGACCAGCGCGAGCGGCATGGTGCCGCCCACAGCAAACAGCCCGAGTAACGCCGCAGCTTGCAGCACAAACGTCACAAGCAGCGCTTTCATGCCAAAGCGCGCATCGATCCATCCGCCCAGGATGTTCGAGATCAGGCAGAATACGCCGTAGGCCATAAGCGTGGTACTGGCTTCGACCGTGCCCATGCCCAACACCTGCTCTAGATAAGGCGTCACATAGCCGTAGAACACATAGACCGACCCCACACCAAACAAAAAGATGAGCATGCCGGTGATGATGCTCGGCTCGCGTAGCAGACCCGCCTGCTCGCGAAAAGTGGCGGGCTCGTCGGTTTGCCCAGCGCGCGGCATAAACGCCACGAGCGCTCCGCAGATCAGAACGGCAAAGGCCAGCGTGCCGTACATGGCCACGTGCCAATCGAGCGTGTCGGCCACAAATTTGCCAATCGAGGTCACAAAGACCATCGCCACGGAAAACGCACCGTACACTACCGAGATGGCAAGCGAAGTTTGCTGCGGGGACAGAAGCTCAGGGATGTACGTCACGCCTACGGCGAGCAGCGCGCCTGAGACGGATCCCAAGACAATGCGCGAGATAAAGAGCACTTGGAAGTTGGGTGCTAGCGCCATAACCAAATTGCCGAGCACAAAGACGATGCTGTAGCACACGAGCAGCTGGTAGCGGCGGAACCGCCCCGTGCTGAGCGCAAGCACCGGCGTCGCGATAGCGTAGACAAGTGCGAAAACGCTGATGAGCTGGCCTGCGGTGGCAAGTGATATGCCGAGTTCCGTCGCCAAGTCACTTTCGATGCCGATGACCACGAACTCGGAGCAGCCGAGCGAGAACCCCAACAGCACGAGCAGTGCCAGGCAGAGCTTGGTGCGCGCGGGGGAGAGCGCGGCGGCGGTTGACTTACTTTTAGGCGTGGTTGCGGCGGTCAAGGTTGTCACTCCAATGGCGCATGAATAAGCGGGATTCAATCCCTGCAACTCTAACAGAATGTGACAAAGGGACAGTCCCTTTGTCACATTGCGCTGCCGGCCAGTCGCTTAAACCGTCACAACATTCGGCGAAAATCTCGAAATCGAAGAAAAGCGTCGAATGTTGTGATGGTTTTCCTATCTGTGCCGGCGAGCCGCCGTGCCGTCTGGGGGTATAAGACTAGCGAGTGTTTATTTGCGAGGCCTAAGGGGCGCCCCGTATGGATATCGATAACTTTGAATGGTGGTATAGCGAGGGCGAAGCTCCGGATGAGGAGTGGGACGAGCCTACGCCGCGTGACGTGTCGAGCGACGAGGACGAGACCGGCAACGACGTCGCCGCCGACTCGGACGCCGCCCTCGATTCCGTCGAGCCCCTGACCTTCGAACAAGCTTGGGCCCAGGCCGAGGCAGACGAGGCCAAGGCCGACGCTACGGCCACGCTCGGCGAGCCAGCCGACATGTCGATCTCGCCGGCAAAGACCCCGCAGCCGCGTCACACCATCGACCCCGACAGCACGGCATCCTTCAGCATTCTCGACGTGCCCTCGCAGGGCGCTCAGGCGCCCGCGCCCACACGTCGCCCCAATCTGTCTCGCGAGGAAGATGCAGGACGTCGCTCTCCGCTTGGCCCCATCCTTATCGCCTTCATGGCCGGCGTTATCGCATGCTCGGTAATTGGAAACGTCTGGAGCCATGTTGAACAACAGCGAAAAGACGCCGCCAAGGTCGAGATGTCTGTCGAGCAATCGCTCGGCCGCACGCGCTCGGTACATGTGTCGGTCGAGGTCAAGGACGGCGCGACGTGGGACACCGCGCGCGGCGACAGCCAAATGCTCATTCACATCGTGGGGCGCACGCTCAAAGGACAGACGATTGACGAGTATCAATACGTCAATTCCGCTGGTGACGGCATCGAGCTCAAGCCTGGCGACTACGAGCTCACCGTCGATGAACCGCCCGTCGCCACCGACGGCACGCGCTTCCGCGCCTCAAAGCGCATGGTCCCCGTGAGCTTTAACTCACAGGCGCCCGACACGGTCGACACCACACCGCAGGGCGGGTTCGACCTTTACGTGGATACCTAGTAGGCGCTCCCGCTCATTCCGCTATGGCTACTCAATAATCGCCTGCCGTCCCGTCCCGTCGCCAAGAGTGGGACAATAGCCCTCGACACTATTGTTTACTTTTGGAGGAAGTAGCATGTCCACCGTTACTACCATCAAGCGCGACGGCCTCACCGCGGCCATCGATTCCATGGGAGCCCAGCTCACGAGCCTTGCCCTCGACGGCAATGAGTATCTGTGGCAGGGCGACCCGGCCTTTTGGGGCAAGCACGCGCCCATTCTGTTCCCCATCGTGGGATCGCTGCGCAACAACACGGCGACGTCTGCGGCTGGCACCTGCGAGATGCCGCGCCACGGACTCGCGCGCATCGTCGAGCACAAGCTGGTCGAGGTTTCGGAGGACGGCTCCTCGGTAACTTACGAGATCACCGATACGCCCGAGTCGCTCAAGGCTTTCCCCTTCCACTTTAAGCTCAACATGACCTATGCCCTAACCGGCGACGCCACGCTTACCCAGACCTTTGCCGTCACCAACACCGGCGACGTGGACCTGCCGTTCTCGGTGGGCGGCCACCCTGCATTTAACGTGCCGGCTCCCGGTGCCGAGGACGAGGCATTCGAGGATTACGAGCTGGCATTTACCGAGGCTTGGACCAACGAGGCCCCCATCATCACGCCCGATGGCCTCATGACGTTCGAGGACAGCTACAAGGCTCCCGATAACTCGGACGTGCTGCCCATCACGCACCGCAGCTTCGATAACGATGCCATCATGTTCACCGATACCCCGGGTTCCACGCTCACGCTGCGCGGTCGCAAGTCGGGCCATGGCGTCAAGATCGACTTTGAGGGCTTTAAGTACATCGGCGTGTGGTCTGCCGCCAACGACGCCCCGTTTGTGGCGCTCGAGCCCTGGACCGGTCACACCACCATGGACACCGAGGACGACGTCTTTGAGCACAAGGTCAACACCATCACGCTGGCGCCGGGCGAGACGGACGTCCGCAGCTTTAGCGTCACTTTGCTCTAGAGGTTCCGCCGTTCTGACGAACGGCGGGCCGGTCGACGCTGCGCGCCATCCAGGGCGACAATTTGTCATTCAAAAGGCAAGGCATGACCAGAAGGTCTATGCCTTGCCTTTTTCATGCCTAGTCGTGGGGGACGTTCTTGTTTGACTAGTCGTTTAAGAACGTCCCCAACGACTACCAATCGTTTTCAGTTCGTTAATTTGTATATATGCATCTTATATATGCATCTGCTGGAAGTGACGCTGAGCGGTATCCTGTTAAGTCGTTAGCGTACGATTCAACAGGGAAGGCAGATTATGCATTCTCCCCAACAGTGCGATGCGCAGCGCCAGCCGGTATGCAGCCGTCGCATCTTTTTGGGTAGCGCTCTCGCTGCGAGCGCTTCCGTCGTCGCCGGCGCGCTCGCCGGCTGTCAGCGCCCGTCCACGCTCAAGGTGGTTCAGCCCACGACGGGCGGCGGTCGCGACGACCTGTCCGATTCCGTGATCGGCAAGGACAAGATCCGCATTGGTATGGAGGCGGCCTACGCCCCGTACAACTGGCAGGTTTCCGAAGCCAGTGAGTACACCATCCCCATCGACAACGTGCAGGGCGCCTATGCCGATGGCTACGACGTGCAGATCGCCAAGATCGTCTGCAAGGCCCTCGGTGGCGAGCCCGTTGCCGTCAAGCAGAGCTTCTCGGGCCTTATCGATTCGCTCAACAACGGCCAGATCGACCTCATCATCGCCGGTATGAGCGCCACGCCCGAGCGCGAGGAGTCGGTCGGCTTCTCCGACCCGTACTTCATTGGCTACTTTGGCCTGTTCGTAAAAGAGGGTTCCCCCTACCAAAACGCCACCAAGCTTAGCGACTTCAGCGGTGCCACGGTGCTCGGCCAAAAGGACACCATGCTCGACACCGTCATCGACGAGATCCCGGGCGTTGTGCACAAGAACCCGGTCGATTCGGTTCCCACGGTGTTTTCGAACCTGCTGCAGGGCACGTGCGACGCCGTGACCTACAACACCGAGAATGAGAAGGGCTATATGGCCCAAAACCCGGGTATCGTGCCGATTCAATTTGCCGAAGGCGAGGGCTTTAAGCAGGAGGTCACGGCAAACGTCGGCTGCCGCAAGGGCTCGGATAAGCTGCTTAAGCTCATCGACAAGACGCTCAAGGGCGTCAGCCAGGAGGAGCGCGACCAAATGTGGGACGCGTGCCTCGACCGTCAGCCGGCATAGGGAGGCAGCATGAAAACCATCAATCGTCTGGCCTCCTTTATCAGGGCCGACCACCGTTATGTGTACCTGGGCACGAGCGTCATCGCGGCGCTCGGCCTGGCGTTTAGCCAGCGCAACCCCACGTCGCTGAGCTTCTTGGCGCCTACGGGCGTGTTCCAAGACTGCCTCTGGGCAATCCTTTGGGCCTGGCTCGTCGTGTCGGCGGCGGCGCTGGTCACCAAACTTATGCACTGGAACGACTATCGCGAAACGTCGCCGTTCGCATCCGAGCGCTTCCGTCGTGGCGCACGCTTAGGCAGCTACGTCGTGGTCGCCATCGCGGCGATCTTCTTTATAGACCGCTGCGTCATTTCATTAATCGACCTGGTGCAGGTGAGCGTTGTCTCGGATTCCAACCCCAGCGACTTTTTGTCGAGCCTGGTCTACATGACCTACAAGAGCGGCGACTTCTTTATCCGCGGCATCGAGATCACCATCGCACTTGCGACCTTCGGTACCGTCATCGCCTTTTTCCTGGCGCTGCTCTTTGTGTTCCTGCGTATTCAGACGTTCGACCGCGTGGATAACGATCTGGTGCGCTTCTTTAAGAGCATCGGCCGCGGCTTTGCGACCGTCTACTCTACCATCGTGCGCGGCACGCCCATGATGGTCCAGGGCCTGCTCATCTATTACGCGGGCTTCACCGTTTTGCGCGGCATGGGCTTCGAGACCGCCCAGGCCAACCAGATTTGGAGTACCTTCACCGCCGGTCTCGTCACCATCTCGCTCAACTCCACCGCCTACATGATGGAGGTCCTGCGCGGCGGTATCGAGTCCATCGATCCCGGCCAGGCCGAGGCGGCGCGCTCGCTGGGTCTGTCGCAGTGGCAGGCCATGCGCAAGGTCGTGTTCCCCCAGGGTATTAAAAACGCGATCCCCGCACTCACCAACGAGCTCATCATCAACATCAAGGACTCGTCGGTGCTTTCGGTCATCGGCGTGTTCGACCTCATGTACGCCACCACCACCGTCGCCGGCGTGTACTACCGCCAGATGGAGGTCTACTGCGTGGCGCTCGTGGTCTACCTGATCCTGACGCTCGTGGCGAGCCGCCTGCTCGAG
>JAXJEC010000061.1:0-24513 GCA_036301625.1 Collinsella sp.
AACGAGGGTATGGGGACTCGTTCGGCCAGACGCGCCGCCGCTGTTTGTGATCCCTTTTCCTCCGTCCCCTTCGGATCACGTGATCCCTTGGGGACGGAGGAATAGGGATCATTTCGTAGGCCCGTGGCCGCCTTGGAAACCGAATGATGGTACGAGCATCCATTCGGCTTCCAAGGCGGCCACGGACAGAACGGGACGAACAGAAAAGAGCGACGAACGCCTACTCCCCCGCCACGCTCGCGCGCAGCTTGGCGGCGATGGGCTCGGATACCAGCAGGAACACGAGCATGACCACGGAGCACGCCAAGCACACGATCCAGGTGCTCGCAAAGGAGCCCGTGGCGTCGAACAGCACGCCCGAGACAATGGCGCCCACGGTGCCGCCGACCATCTCGAGCGAGGTGATGGTGCCCGTGACCTTGCCGAGGTCGGCCATGCCAAACTGCTTGGACGCGGCGATGGTAGGCGTGATGGTGCCCATACACGTTCCGATACCAAAGCTCACAGCGGCGACAATAGGACCGAGGTCCGTCGTCGGGAAGCACAGCGCCACGCAGGCGATAATGCACGCAACGGAGCCAAGGATATTGCCAAAGCGCAGGCCAAAGCGGTCATAAATCGCACCGAGCGAAATCTTGGCGATAACGACGGTGACCATATAGGCCGAAAGCACAGTGCCCGCCCACATGGGATCATGACCGCCCGTGACGATCTTGGCGCCGTTGACGGTAACGCTCGTCATGTTGGTGACTTGGTTGGGCAAGATGGCGCCGTTAACGAGACCCATAAAGAGGAAGGCGACGACAAGCAGCCAAAACGCCGGGCTCTTCTTGATGCGAGACCAGCCGACGCTAACCTCGGGCGCCGTGTGCTCGTCCTTGTCGCCAGCCGTCGAGACGGACGGATCGCCCGGGTTCTCGCCGAGCGGCTTAAGGCCGATCTCGGAAGGCTTAGTGCGGAAGGAGTAGGCCGTGATGGGCAGTGCCGCCACCATGCAGACGGCAGCGAGTACCAGGAACGCAGAGCGCCAGCCCACACTCACGATAAGCGAGCTCACGATGGGAGACAGAATAGCGCCGCCAAAGCCCGAGCCCGAAAGTGCGATGGAAATGGCAAGGCCGCGTTTGGCGGTAAACCAGTTGGCGGTCACCAGGCTAATGAGCAGACGGGTCGAGGCCACAGCAAAGCAGCCCGAAACAGCAAAGAGCACATAGACCTGCCAAAGCTCACCCACAAAGCTCATGCCCGCGAGTACCGCCGAGGTAGCGATAACGGTAAGCGAGCCCAATACGCGGCCACTCACCTTATCGGCAACATGGCCAATGACAAGCGATCCGATAACGCTCACCACGGTAGAGATCGCATTGGAGATGTTGTACTGCGCAAGAGATATTCCCAAGTCGCTGACGATGAGCGGCTGGAACAGGCTCATGCAGTTGACGAAAATCGTGTAGCACGTGGCCATGATTACGAAGCCGGAGGCCACCACGAGCCAGCCGGGGAAGAATTTACGTTGCTGGGACATACCGCTCCTTTTAAAAAACGAATAGCCTGCGCCGGGCGCCGGTAGTGCCCAAGATTGCCTTGAAAGACAAGGGCATAGGCCTTATGGCCATGCCCGCAGGCTTGAAAGGCAAGGTTGGGTGCTACCGGTGGTCGGCGATATAGCCCAAAGCGACGGCGGTATAAGCCGCAGCACCGAGCGGCAGCTCGGCATCGTTAAAACGTGCCTTGGGATGGTGCTGGGCAAAGTGTTCGTCCGTGTCGGTTACGGCCGCGCCCACGGTAAAGTACGCACTCGGAATCTCGCTCGAGATAAGCGCGAAGTCCTCACTCGCCATGGCATGGAAAAGCGGCAAGAAAGCCGACTTGGGCAGCACTGCGCCCACGTAGCCAAGCGACGCCTGAGTCATATCGCTGTCGAGTACAAGCGGCGGAACATCCGAAAGCGTCTCGATGGTCGCCGGCGTACGATATGTTGTGGCAACGCCGTTAACGACCTCCGCGATGCGGGTCTTGAGGTGCTCCATGAGCTCAACATCGAAGCCGCGCAGCGTTCCCTCGAGCACGCAGGTGTCGGGGATGACGTTGGCCGCCAAGCCGCCAGCAAACTTACCAACGGTAAGTGCGACTTCCTTGGCCGCCGGCACCTCGCGGGCGATAAGCTCCTGGAGCGCCAGGTGCACATGGACGCCGGCCGCGATGGGGTCGATGCAGATCTCGGGGCTCGAGCCATGGCCGCCCTTGCCCTGGAGCGTGATGCGGAAACCGTACACGCCCGAAAGCGCCGGACTGCCGTAGAGCACCAGGCCAAGCGGCGACTGGCTGTTGACATGCATGGCAAAGGCCGCCTGAGGACGCGGGTTCTGCAGCAGGCCATCGGCGATGGCAGCGCGTGCCCCTTCAAAGGTCTCCTCGCCCGGCTGGAACAGCAGTTTGACGGTGGCATTGGCGTCGACGAGCTCGGCCTCGCGGGCCTTGAGCAGGCGAGCCGCACCAAGCAGCGCCGTCGCGTGCATATCGTGACCGCAAGCGTGCATGCAGCCGTTGGTGGATGCAAAGGGCTCGCCGGATTCCTCGGCAACGGGCAGGGCGTCCATGTCGCCACGCAGCATGATGACCGTACCGGCCTGCTCATTCGTGCAGATGCCATTGCCTTGGGCCGCGGCGGCACCGGCGCCGACAAGGCCCACAACGCAGGAACCATCGACGAGCGTAGCAAATGGGATGTCCATCTCGGTCAGGCGCGCTTGGATATACGTAGAGGTCTGCGGGAGGCTATTACCCAGCTCGGGCATCTGATGTAAATCGTGTCGCCACGCAGCGAGCTCGCCTGCAAAAGCCTGAGCTTCTGCAACAAGACCGTCACCGATAGCGGTCTGCGCCGCCGCGGTGGCCTTGGGCGCTGATTGCGGTTGAAGATCGGACAGTGCTGGTGCCATAGATGCCCTCCAGTAACGTTTTTGCAGCAAGCACTTTGATAGCGTAAAGTGCAAGGTACTACTTTAAGGGCGACGCATAAAAAATGCCGCCCCGGGAGGCGGCGCAACAAATTGTTTACAATTGCGGACGCGGCTTTCGACGCAAAAAATCGAAATGCGTCTCGCTCAAGATAATCGAAAGAAAGATGAGCGCGAAGCCGGCGAGCAGGCGCGAGGTGAGCGCCTCCCCCATCAGCAGCACCGAGAACAGCACACCCGAAGGCGACTCCATCGAAAGGAGCAGCGAGCCCGTTGAGGCCGGGACATGCGCCAGGCCGACGTTTTGGATGAGCAGAGCCACACACGTACAGCCCACCGATAGAAACGCCATCACACCGATAAAGCTCGGCGTCCACACGGACAGCGGCGCTTGGGTCTCGAATAACAGCGACGAGATCAGGCTCAGCACGCCGTTGCCCACAAACATCCAAAACGTGATGACGTTGATGTCCATCTTGCGGCCATACTTGGCGGTCACCGCCATCTGGATGGCAAAGAAGACCGCACCGCCCAGTGTGATGACATCGCCGACATTGAACTCGACGCTATCGAGCGCCACCAGACCAATGCCCGCCAGGCACAGCAACGCGGCGCCCAAGTTGTAACGGGTAAGCTTTTCGCCGCTTAGGACGTAGCTCGCAAACGGCACGAAGATGCAATAGGTACCCGTCAAAAATGCACTCTTGCCCGCCGTGGTCTGTGCCAGGCCAATCGTCTGCAAACCGTACGCGCCCCACATAAGTGCGCCCATACCAAGTCCGACGATAAGGTTGCGGGCATTAAAGTGCGCGATGATGCGTTTGTGGAAGATGGCGAACATAACCAGCGAAGCCGGAAGAAAACGAATATAGAGCAGTTCGAACACCGGAATGGTGTCGAGCGCATCTTTCATGGTGGTAAAGGAATAGCCCCAGATGACCGCCACCGATAGCAGCAAGACCTTCCAGAAGAACGGGGAACGCGCGCCGGCGCCGCGGGAGGTGCCGCCGGCGCCCAGGTCCTCCCGTGCGACAGGGCTATCGGGCATGTTTTCGATTTCGTTGGCAGCGTATTGGGCCATGGAACATCCTCACACTCAATCTGGGCGTGGTGTCCGCACGCGTATGGCTGCGTGCCGCCTCATGGTCAAATAAAAACAGGGCGCACCGGACCCCCGGTACGCCCCGCTACTGTAGCAACAACCAAGCAGCCCGTGCAATTCACTACGCTAAAGCATCGGGTTGGAAGATCTCGATGTTCCGACGGCGTTTACGTTGCTGAACTAAATCAATTTGGTCGACTCCAGCTTTTCGATGATCCAGTCGTTGGCTTTGATGACCGGACGGCGGAAGACGACGCCCAGGGCCAGCGACGGAATCAGATAGCTCGCCAGAATACCCAGCTCAACCCAGTACTCCATATGGTAGGCGCCGGCCATGGCGGCGTGCATGGCGTTGATGCCGTGGGTGAACGGCAGGAATGGATAGATCGCCTGGAACACGGGGCCGGTCATCTCGATGGGGAACGTACCGCCCGAACCACCGACCTGCATAACCAGCAGCACGACGGCGAGTGCCTTACCGATATCGCCAAACGACACGGTGAGCGTGTAGACGATATTGGAGAACACGAGACTCGCGACCCAGCCGGCAAGTACAAATTGCAGCGGGTTGTCGCACTGGATGCCAAAAAACAGGATGTCGCCCGCGCACACGAGCGTTGCCTGCAGCAGGGCCAGACCGCCAAAGAACAGGTAGCGGCCCAGATAGATCTCGTGTAGGCGCACGGGGATGAGCTCGTTGATGAGCTCATCGTCAACCGAGACCTTCATCATGGCCGCCAGCACGATCGAGCCCACCCACAGCGACAGAATCGTGTAGAACGGTGCCATGGCCGAACCGTAGTTTCGAATCGGATAGACCGGCTTGCGATCGAGCGCGACGGGGCCGGAAAGCGACACGGCCAAACCCTCGGGGTCGTTGCCAATCATCGTCTTGATCGTGGCAAGGTCATCCGACATCAGGGCGCCATCGAGCTCGTCCTTAAAGGCGCTGATCTTATCGGACGCCTCGCCCAGCTGATCGGAAGCCTTGTTGACCAGCTTTGCAGCCTTGGAGAGGCCCTTTGCCAGCGAACCGGATGCGTCGGTCAGGCCGTCTACGACGCTATCCAGATCGCCCGAGATGCCATCGAGCGAGTCCAGGATGCCCGAAACCGTCTTCTTGAGCTCCTTGGCCTTAACCGAGAACGTGGAATCGTAGTCGGACTTGGCGCCCGAAATGCCCGCCTTGGCATCGGCGATGGCCTGATCGACCTCGGCACGCGTGCTGTTGACCTCTGCCATGCTGTCAGAAAGGGACTTAGCAGTTGCCGTCAGGTCCTTGGCGTTGTTGCGATACTCCACCGCGATCCTGCCCAGCGATGTTGCCACAGATTTAAGGCTCTCCCGGAGCTTTTCGTCACTGACCTGCTCGGCAAAGCCGCGGAGCTGGTCGGCCGTGGCGTCGATATCGTCGGCACGTGTATTGAGCGCCGCCGCGGCATCGTTGAGCTGAGACACCGTAAGGTCGACATGCTGATTCGCGGCATCGAATGCCTTCGCAAGCTCGGCGGACACGTTGTCGAACGAGCCCGCGCTTCCGTCAATCGCGGCGTTGATGGCGTCGTTGGCGGCCTTCAGCGCTTCTTTGGAATCGCTCATGCCGCTCTTGGCATGCTCCATCAACTGCTTGGTCGACTCATCGACCGTACCCGTCTGCTGGAGCATACCGCTCGCCGACGTCAACGAATCGGACGTAGAGCTCAAAATGCCCGCCAGCGACGAAGCATTAGCCTGAACGTCTTGCAGGTCCCCAATCGAATCGCCGAGCGTCGAGGACAGATTGGCGATAAAGTTGCTGACCTGGTCGGTGCTCATGTAATCGAGCAGGCTGGACACCGTCTTAAGACCGATGCTCGTAATGGTCTCGGTAAAAGATTCGTTAACCTGGTTCTGAACGGCGCTCGAACCCTTCTCGGTCACGATCTGCGCGATGGCGTTGGCCTTCTGATTCTCGTAAAACTCGATATCGGCATGCTTAACGTCGGTCGAAAAGAGCGTCATCATATCGGCACTAAACGTCTTAGGGATAACGACAGCCGCATAGTATGCGCCCGATTTGACGCCCTCGATGGCCTTTTCTCGATCGTTGAGCACAACCCAGTCGAAGTTCTCGTTGCCGCGCAGGGTGGCGGTCACGTTTTCGCCCACGTTGACCTCGACGGGGATCAGATCGCTCTCGTAACCCTCATCGGTGTTGACCACGGCGATCTTAAGATTGCCGGTGTTGCCGTACGGATCCCAGCTGCCGGCGATGTTAAACCACGCGTACAGGCACGGTACGATAATGAGGCCCATCACGACAACCAAGCCGATTACGGAGCGAGACACGTTTTGGACATCGCGCTTAAACAGATGCAGGATGTTCTTCATTTATGCCTCACCTCCTTTGGAGTGCTTGCCGAGCGGGGCGTTCTTTTCATTCATCACAAACGTGTCATCCCCGTTCTCGGGCACATGGGCCGCATCGCGATGACCACATTGGTTGACAGCCTGAGTCTTGGGTTCAGACCCCCGCTCGCTCGCATTCAAGCCGAACATGCGACGAGCGGCCGGAATGGCGGCCGTGTGCTCGCGCATCTCGCGGCGCAGGTCCTCATCCGAAAGCGCCGAGATGCGCATCTGGGTGTTGAGGCTCGAGCGGATGTACTCGATATTGATAAGCCAGCCGCAGATGGCAATAACCGAGATGATCCAAATGACAAGCAGGATGATCTTGCCGTTATTGTCGATATCGAGAACCGTCGACAGGACAAAGAGCAGGACCTGAACGCCCACCACGGCGGCAAAACCGCCCTTGATGTAGTACGGGTAGCGATGTTCAAAGGCGACCGCATGATCGAGCAGTTCGCGACGGTACGAATCGGAATCGAGCATGACACGCATGGCCGTGCGCAGCGAGTAGCGCTGGCGCGGCAGGTCGTTGGACTCGCAAATCATCATACCGGTCGTGGAAAGCTGTTTATCAAAGAGCAGGTTAAGGTTGAGCAGCAGCGGACGCAGCTGCAGACCGATAAAGAGCGCCACGATCAAGAACACGCCCAGAATGCACAGGTTAAACAGGTAGTTAAACGAGTACATGCCGCCGACCGTCTCGCGCAGCAGATTGATGCCGTAGGTAAAGGGCAGCAACGGGTGCAGCCACTGGAAGAAGCCGGGCATCATCTCGATGGGATACATGCCCGACGAACCCGGAATCTGCACGATGACGAGAATGACGCCGATTGCCTTGCCGATGTGCTTAAACGTAGTGGACAGCGCATAGATGATATTGACGTAGGTGAACGAGATGGCGATGCCGCCCAGCACGAACAGCAGCGGGTTGATGCACTGCACGCCAATCACCAGATCGCCTACCGTAACGATGGTGGCCTGGAGCGCGCCCAGGATCACCAGGAGCATCCAACGGCCGAAGTAGCCCTGGCGCGCCGTAAAGCTGCCAATGCCCTCGCGATCGACCTCGAGCTTGTAGATGGCGATGAGTACGTAACCGCCCACCCAAAGCGCCAGATTGGTGTAGAAGGGAGCGATGCCCGAGCCAAAGCTCTTGACCGGATAGATCGACTTGGACGTCAGCTCGACCGGAGAGGCCATGAAATCTGCCACGTCATTGACATCGACGCCCATAAGGTCGGCGAGCTCGCCCATAGACTCAGAGGTCTGCAGCGCCGCGATGTCATTGGCTGCGGTCGCAAGCTTGTCCTGGACCTTGGCAAGCGAGGAATCGGTCTGGGACAGCGTGGTCTTGGCCTGGCCGAGCGTAGCGTTAAGCTGCGAAAGCGTACCGCGCGCACTTGCAATAGTAGGCGTGAGGCCAGACACGATTCCCGTCAGATCACCCGAGACGGCGGCAAATGAATCAAGCGCGCTCGAGGCCTTCGGCAGCGCGTTTTGACCCAGGTCCGTCTGGGCCTGGCCAAGGTTGGTCGCACCGGTCTGGATTGCGTTATTGATAGCGTCGCTGGCGCCCGAGACAGCCGCGGCGTCATTCGCCATGGCGCTCGACTGCGCAGACAGACCGTCCTTGATGCTCTGAAGCTTTTCATTCTGCTCGCGGAGCAAATCGATGGTCGATACAATGCGCGCGTCAATTTCCTTGGAACCTGTCGACGTGTCATTAACGAGAATTTCCAAGTGCCCGATAACGGCCTTATTGTGGTCGATCGTCGCTTGGAGAGACTCAAGCGAGTTGTCGATGCGGGTGGTCGTAGATGTGACCGCGCCCGTCAGCTTGCCAATCGCAGCGTTCGCGGAGGCTGACGTCTTGGTGAGCGCAAGGCTGCCTTCCGAGAGTGCCTTGGAGAGCGAGGCGACAGAGTTGCCCGCCGTAGCGCGCGCCTCGCCCAGCAGGTCATTGCCCTGAGCGATTGCCTGCGTTAGAGAGGGCGTCTGACCCTGCAGGCCCGCCAACGCGGCATCAGCCGAGGCGATAGCGCCACTCGTCTTATCGATGGCGGCATTCATGTCGCCAATCGAATCGCGCACCTCACCCAAGGTACCGGATGCCTCTGATACCGAACCAGCCAACGAATTCTGAGTCTGGGTTGCCTTGTCCTTTAAATCGACCCCGGCATCCTTGGCGATGCTGGCAACGGTCTCGCCCACTGTGGAGACAAATTCCGAGTTGATCTGCTCCTCGATGGTGCTTGCACCGGTGTCGGTAACCTTGGGCGCAATAGCACTCTTCTTCTCATTGACGTAGTACGTAAGCTTGGGCTGATGGTAGTTGCCGTCGAGCATCGAGACCAGGTTATCCGAGAAGTTCTTAGGGATTACGATGGCCGCATAGTACTCACCGCTCTCGACGCCCTCCTTGGCGTCGGCCGCCGAATCGACGAAGGTCCAGCCCAGCTGATCGTTCTCCTTGAGCTGATCGACGACCTGGTCGCCCGCGTTGAGCTCGCCCACCAAGTCGTTTTGGGTGCCCCGATCGTTGTTGGCGATGGCAATCTTGATACCCTGGGTGTTTCCGTACGGATCCCAGTTAGCCACGATGTTGTACCAGGCATACAGCGAGGGAATGACGCACACGCCCAAAGTAACCACCAGGGCGACGGGGTTCACGAGCAATCGCTTGATGTCGCGCTTAAAGATCGCAAAGGAGACCTTTGCGTTGGATAGTTTGCTGCCGAGACTCACGCTTGGACCATCCATCCTGTCGTTGAATCGAATCGTACTATCGATAACCATTGTACGTAAGCGCTTTAGCATCTCAGAGCACAATGGTATTGAGTTTTGCGGGTAGCAATATACTACGAAGACGAATTAACGTACAGTTGTACAGTATCTTTAATTTCAGCAGGTCACAAAACCACAACCCGCACAAATTAGCAATTCAAATAGTCATCGGGGACGTTCTTAAACGACTGGTCAAACAAGAACGCCCCCAACGACTAGTTTGGACCACGGTAACATCGATGTTTTAGCAATGCCAGCGAGCGGGCGCCAGAGCGAACAAATTGGCATGAAAAGAGGACGGCATAGACCTTCTGGTCATGCCGTCCTCTTTGAATGACAAGTTGTCGCTCTGGCGCCCGCGCAGCGTCGACTGGTCCGCCGTTCGTTAGAACGGCGGAACTGAGGGCAGCGTCGAGCTGTTACGCGGTTTGGTAAAACCGCGTAACTACCTAACTACATCAAGTTGCAGACAGCTGCCGCGAAGGCAACGGGGTCCTCGGGCAGAATACCCTCGACCAGCAGGGCCTGGTCATAGAGCAGACCGGAGTACTGCTTGATCTTGTCGGCGTCGCCTGCCTTCTGGGCAGCGACAAGCTTGTCAAAGACCGGGTGCTTGGCGTTGAGCTCGAGCACGCGCTGGCTCTTGGGCATGCCGTCGGGCGCGCCCTCGGGTCCCTTCTGGAGTACCTTCTCCATCTCAAGCGAAAGCGGACCCTCGGTGGTGATGCAAGCGGGGGCATCGGTCAGGCGCGCGGAGACGGCAACTTTCTCGACCTTGTCACCGAGTGCCTCCTTCATAGCGCTAAAGAGGTCCTCGTTCTCCTTGGTGGCGTCCTCGGCCTCCTTCTTCTCATCCTCGGTCGCCAGGTCAAGATCACCGGTCGCGACGTTCTTGAGCTCCAGATGACGATCCTCGACCTCGGGCTCGGCACCGTCGGCCACAGCCTTTTCGGCAGCCTCGCGAGCTGCGTCGTCCTCATAGATCTTGGGCATATCGGCGGCAACGTACTCACGCATAGCTTGGAACGTGAACTCATCCACATCCTGCGTCAGCAGCAGCACGTCATAGCCGCGGTCGAGCACGCCCTTTACCACGGGCATCTTGGCCAAGCGCTCGCGCGAATCGCCGGCGGCGTAGTAGATGGCCTTCTGATCCTCGGGCATGCCCTTGGCATACTCGGCCAGGGTAATCATCTTCTGTTCCTTGGCAGACCAGAACAGCAACAGGTCGGCGAGCTCATCGGCCTTCATGCCATAGCTCGAGTAGATGCCGTACTTAAGGCCGCGGCCAAAGTTCTCAAAGAACTTCTCGTAGGCCTCGCGGTCGTTGTCACGCATATCCTCAAGGTCAGCGGTGATCTTCTTTTCCACACGCTTGGCGATGGCCTTGAGCTGACGGTTCTGCTGCAGCGTCTCACGCGAGATGTTGAGCGACACGTCGGCGGAATCCACGACACCGCGGACAAAGTTGTAGTAGTCGGGCAGCAGGTCGTCGCACTTCTCCATGATCAGGACATTGGAGCTGTAGAGCGCCAGACCCTTCTCGTAATCCTTGCTGTACAGATCGAACGGCGCGCGGCCCGGCACAAACAGCAGGGCGTCATACTCGAGCGTGCCCTCGGCATGGAAGCTGATGGTGCGCGCAGGATCGTCAAAGTCGTGGAACGTGGACTTGTAGAACTCGTCGTAGTCCTTCTGCTCGACATCGGAGCTGCGCTTCTTCCAGATCGGTGTCATGGAATTGACGGTCTCGAGCTCCTGGTAGTCCTCGTACTCGGGCTTGTAATCGTCGCCGGCGTCCTCGGGCTTGGGTTTCTGGCGGCTCTTGGACACCATCATCTGAATCGGGTAGCGCACATAGTTGCTGTACTGCTGAATCAGGCTCTTGAGACCCCACTCGGTCAGGAAGCGATCGTAGGTCTCGGCCTCGCCGTCGGCATCGAGCTTCTCGTTCTCGCGCAGCGTCAAGATGACATCGGTGCCGTGCTCGGCGCGCTCGCCGTCTTCGATGGTGTAACCCTCAAGACCATCAGACTCCCACACGTGAGCGGTGTCCTCGCCATAGGCGCGGCTCACGACCTTCACGTGGCTGGCGACCATAAAAGCCGAGTAGAAGCCCACGCCAAACTGACCGATGATGTCGACATCGGAGCCCTGCTGCTCGGCGTTCTCGGTCTTAAACTCCTCGGAGCCGGAATGGGCGATGGTGCCCAGATTGCGCTCGAGCTCCTCGGCGGTCATGCCAATGCCGTTATCCGAGATGGTAATGGTGCGGGCGTCTTTATCAAAGGAGACGCGAATGGCCAGGTCGCCCTGGTCGATCTTGACACTCGGGTCCTGCAGGCTCTTAAAGTTGAGCTTGTCGACGGCGTCGCTCGCGTTAGAGATAAGCTCGCGCAGGAAGATTTCCTTATTGGTGTAGATGGAGTTGATCATGAGGTCGAGCAGTTTTTTGCTCTCGGTCTTAAATTGACGCATGTGCAGTCCTTTCGCGCTACCCCCGTCCGCAAAAAACGGCCCGGTCGCCCGAGCCGCATCGCAGACCTGCTATGTTCAGACTTAGATTTTATAACCCATTAGCGCGCATATATACATACGGAATCGAAAAACTGTATGTCTAAGCGCTCCGATGCGCCAATTGCCAAGGAGTGTCCCCAACTGCCGGCAGAAAAGGAACGTCCCTATCTGCCATCTACGCGCTTGGCCATCCAGACATGGGGTTGGCCCTCGTCTTCGTAATCTACCGGGGCAATTTGCGTGTAGCCCACCTTTGCATAGAGCGGTAGCACGTATTCCTGCGCATGCAGCTTAATAAGCTTAGCGCCGGCATCGCGTGCACACACAGCACTGGCCTCGACAATCGCACTCGCCAGTCCGCGACGACGCATAGCCGGCAGCACGGCGACGCGCCCCATAATGTAGGTCTCCCCCGCCGCAACGCCTTCGTCCATGTCGCATGCCGGCAACACCGGGGCCTCTGCGTCGGCCACGCGCTCAAGCTCCTCGGGAAACACGCGCGAGCAACCGGCAAGCTCGCCGTCTACATAGAGCGTCACATGAATGCAGTTCTGATCCTCGTCGATAGCGTCGAACTCATTCTCGTAGCCCTGCTCGTCCATAAAAACGACGCGGCGCACCAACGCCGCGTCATCAAAGCATCCCGTCTTAAGTTGGATATCCATGGCTGCCCTTTCATTCAATGCGAACGTTAGGGACAGATATTAGCGAAAATGAGCTCCGCGCACGTTAAACTTCGCGCGAGCCTTCGCCAGGCAGTCGTAATGACCCACGTTATGGGCATCGCTCGCGATGAAGCTGTACAGGTTCTGATCGAACAGGCGCTGTGCCGGCTTTTTTTCGCGACCAAAGCGACCGCCGGCAATAAAGTCCGCCGAAGCCTGCAGCTTGCAGCCCATATCGACCAGGCGCTCCGCCACGCTTACATCCTTTTGAACCGCACGATAGCGCTCAGGATGAGCGATGATCACCTGGTAGCCACGACACTGCAAATCGTAAATCGTGTTCTCGTACTCTCTAAACGCATACGCATCGGCATGCGTCGAAAGCTCGAGCAGAAACTCGTTGGTCCCATCGAAATGCAAGTGCTCCGCGGCATCGATACCAAGCTCAACGAGCTTTCGATGGTTGACCTCGAAGCCCATCTGGAGCGGAAAACCGTCAGCGTTATCACGCAGCAGCTCAAAGGCATCCCACATCTTGTCGTAATCAAAATAGGGATCACGGCAGTGAGGAGTGCAAACGATTCTGGTTACACCGGCCCGCTTGGCAGCCTCGAGCATCGCCAAGCTCTCATCGAGATCGGCGGCGCCGTCGTCTACACCCGGCAAGATATGGCAATGAATGTCACGCATAGGTCAGCCTTAATCAACTAAACGTTTGCTCGGTTGGTGAAGATGCCCTTTTTGGAAGTCCCCTGATCGTCGGAGCCCTTCTTCACCTTCTTACCGTCCTTGGTGTAGTAGGAGTAGTAGTACTCGCTGGTCTCGGTCTCGCAGTAGTTCATAACGGTACCGATGAGCTTGACCTTTTCGGACTTCTTAAGCTGGCCGATAGCGTTGAGTGCCTCCTCGCGCTTGGTGAAGTCCTCGCGCACCACGAACAGCGTGCCGTCGGTCAGACTGGCGATCTCGGCAGCATCGATGAAGGTGCCGACCGGGGGAGCATCAAAGATGACGTACTGGAACTTGGCGGACAGTGCCTTTACCAGCTTGGCAAAGCGGTGAGAGACGATGATGTCGGCAGGATTGGGAATATGCGGCTCGGCATCGAGGAAGTAGAAGTTCTTCTGACCCGTCTCGACAATCGCCTGGTCAATAGAAACCTGCTCGGAAAGGACTGCATAGAGTCCGCCGCGGGAGCGGACGCCGAGCATATCGGCAAGGGACCTGCGACGCATATCAGCCTCGACCAGCAGGACGCTCTTGCCGCTGGTGGCGATAGCCTGGGCAAGGTTGATGGAAACCGTAGACTTGCCCTCGTTGGGAATCGAGGACGTAACGGTGATGGTGCGAATGGGGTCGTCCACGCTCGCAAAGCGGATGTTGGCCAGAAGGGTCTTGGCGGCATTCTGTACAACGAGCTTATCGGTGTTCTTTGCCTTAGCCATGCCTATTTACCACCTTTCATAGCCGGAATTCGGCCAACAACGGGAATGCCCAGGAGCTCTTCCGCCTCTTCGGCACCGCGGATGCGGGTATTGAGCATGTCTGCCAAAACGACATAGGCGACTGCGATAAAGATACCGGCGAGGAACGCGACGGCAATATACAGCGTGCGCTTGGGGCCGCTGGGGGCTTCGGGGGTCTTAGCCTCGTCGATAACGTTGATGCTCTGGGCAGCGCCGACGTTCTGAGCGACCGTACTCACCGAGCTAGCTATGGCCTTTGCGACCTCAGCCGTCTCCTTGGCATCGGTGCCGGTAACCGAAAGCGTAATGACACGCGTGGTGGTCTCGGAGGAAACAGACACCTTGTAGTCATCCAGATCGGTGAGGCCCAGTTCCTTGGCGGCGCCGCTCTTAACGCTATCGCTATCCAGCAGCGTGGCGATATCGTTGGAAAGCATCTGGCTCGCCGAGAGATCGTTGTAGCTCATCTGGCCGCTATCGTCGGTCTTGGCGAGAATGTACATGCTCGTCGTCGCGGTATAGGTGTTGTCCATCGCGGCGAAGGACACGATGCCCATGGCGATCGCGCAGACCACCGGAAGGGTGATGACCAGCTGAAGGTGCTTCTTCAGCAGCTGGAACAGTTCGAGAAGGGTCATGCAGCTTGCCTTTCATTTCCCCAGTTCGGATTGACAAAACTGTCCGTATGTTATCGCATCTTTTTACCGAGACCAAACTCTATACATAAGAAACAGGCTCTCCTGTAAAAATGTCGGAAGCAATCGTAAAATTGCACAACAACGCCGCACCCGAAAGTCAAATGCGGCGTCTACATCAATATCTATGTTGTATCGCTATGCGAATGGCTCGTCCTGCTGTATGGGAAACGTCACCGTAATGGTGGTTCCCACGCCCAACTCGCTCGACAGATCGAGCGTGGCGTGATGATACAGGGCCGCATGCTTGACAATGGCAAGCCCCAGACCGGTTCCGCCGCGTGCCTTGGACCTACTCTTGTCCACGCGATAGAACCGCTCAAATACCTTGCCCTGTTCTTCAGGCGCGATACCGATTCCCGTGTCGGCGACCGCAAGGAACGGATGGCCTTCGTCGTTGGTGCCGCACTGCAGCGTAACCGTACCGCCGGGTCGATTGTAGCGGATGGCGTTGCTTGCCAGATTATAGATGAGCTCGTCAATCAAGCGCGACACGCCCTCGATGACCACAGGCTTGGTCTCATGACTTATCGTCACATTCGCCTGACGGGAGACCTGTTCAAGACGCTGCTCGACCGCGTAGATGGCACGCGAGAGCTCAATAGGCTCCGTGGACCCAATGGGCACCGCCTCGCCCTCAGCTGCACGCTCGGCCTCGTCCAAGTTAGACAGCGTAAGGATATCGTTGACAAGCGCTGCCAAGCGGCCCGCCTCACGATAGATGCGACCGCCAAAGTTGCGCAGGTCGCCCTCGCCCTCGACCATGCCGTTTGCGATGAGCTCGGCATAGCCCGAAATCGCCGTAAGCGGCGTCTTGAGCTCATGGGTGATATTCGCCGTGAACTCGCGGCGCATACGGTCGTTGTCCGCTAGCACCGCCATTTGGCGCTTGAGTTCCTGGCGCTGCGACTCGATACGCTCAAGCATGGGGACCATCTCGGCATAGGCGTGCTCATAGCTACGGCGTGGGTGGTCCAAATCCACCTCTTGCAACGGCGCGATGATGGCACGGGACTCGCGGCGCGCCATAAAAAACGAGAGTACCGCACCCGCTGCTGCGATAAGCAGCATCGGCGCCACCATCGACAGCAAAATCGCCGCAACGCCAGGCTGGGCCTGCGCCAAGCGGACAACCTGGCCGTTATCAAGGGCGACGGCGCGATACAGCATAATCTCGTCGAGCGTAGAGCTTGCGCGCTCCGCGGAACCCAAACCACTCTCAAAGGCCTCGATGACCTCGGGGCGATCGCCATGGTTGGGCAGTGTGGAAGGCGACGCCTCGTTGTCGTAGGCAACCGATCCATCCTTGTTAATCAGCGTGATGCGCAAGTCCTCGCGATCGAGACTACGCAAGAACGGGATGGGCTCCTGCTGTTCGTCGAGAGCGGCAGCAATGAGCTCGGTTTCCTGCGCCAGATTGGCACTCGTGGCATCCGCCAAGGTGTTTTGCACAAAGAACGCACCCAGCACCGTAAACGCCACGATAACCGCCATGGCGCAGACAAAGATCGTCACAAAAACGCGGTGCGACAGCGTATGTTTTCCCTGGGGGGCGAAGACCACGGGTTACTCCTCCGATGCGGTGGCCGCGGTGTCGTCGCCTTTGGCACCATCGCCGGCAGAAGGCTCGGCCAAGCGGTAGCCCACGCCGCGCACGGTCTCGATGGCGCTGGCATGCTCGCCCAGTTTTTGGCGAAGCGTCTGCACGTGCACGTCAACGGTGCGCGAACCGCCGTCGAAGTCCCAGCCCCACACGCTCTGCAGCAACGACTCGCGGGTAAAAACCACGCCGGGCTTGCGCATGAGGTACTCGAGCAGGTCGAACTCGCGCAGGGTGAGCTTAAGCGGCTCGCCGGCAACGGTCACCTCGCGATGGCTGGGCGAGAGCACGATGTCGCCCACGCTGAGCACATCGCTCGCCTGCTTGACCATGCCGCCGCGACGCAGCAGTGCGCGGCAGCGGCTCGCAAGCTCCATGAGCGAAAACGGCTTAGTCAGGTAATCGTCGGCACCGCCATCGAGCGCCATCACCTTGTCGAGCTCGGTATCCTTGGCGGTAAGCATCATGATGGGCACCGTCGCCGTCAGGCGATCGGCACGCAGTCGACGCATAATCGCCAAGCCATCGGTATCGGGCAGCATGATGTCGAGCAGGACGGCATCGGGTACCCGTCGCGCCACGGCAGCCTTAAACTCACCGTCGCACGAAAAGCCTTCGGCCTCAATCCCCTGCTTGCGCAGCGCATAGACCGTCAAATCCCTGATGTTGTCATCGTCCTCGACGTAATAGATCATGTTGAACCCCTTTGCGGCCGGCATGACCGCATCTTAACCCTAAAGGTACCTTTACTAGATGGTATCAGCCAAAACGCCCCGTCAAATAATCCGCCGTGCGCGGATCGGTCGGATTCTTGAAGAGTTGCGCGGTGGGCGCGTGCTCCACCAGCTCACCCAGCAAAAAGAATGCGGCCGAATCGGAGATACGCGCCGCCTGCTGCATATTGTGCGTAACGACCACGAGCGTGCAGGTCTCTTTGAGCTCACAGGCCAGCTGCTCCACCACGAGCGTCGACACAGGGTCGAGTGCCGAGGTCGGCTCGTCCATCAGCAGAATGTCGGGCTGCACGGCCAGCGCGCGGGCGATGCACAGACGCTGCTGCTGGCCGCCCGAAAGACCCAGACCCGACTCTTTGAGCTTGTCCTTGACCTCATCCCATAGCGCAGCGCGACGAAGGGAGTCCTCGACCAGCTCGTCGAGCACGACGCGGTCGCGCACACCCATACCGCGCGGCCCATAGGCGACGTTGTCGTAGATGCTCATGGGAAACGGGTTGGGGCGCTGGAACACCATGCCCACGCGCTGGCGCAAACGGCAGATGTCGTAATCGCCCAGGATATCTTGACCATCGAGCGCAATCTTGCCCTCGATACGGCAATCCTTGATGCCGTCGTTCATGCGGTTAAAGCAGCGCAGCAACGTAGACTTTCCGCAGCCCGAAGGCCCGATAAATGAGGTGATCTGCTTGTCGCGGATCTTGATATTCACGTCCTTGAGCGCATGATGGTCGCCATAGAACAGGTCGAGGCCCTCGACGTCGATGCGCGTCGGCGAGGCGGCAAGATCCTCTGCCGTGGGGCGAGTCGCATCCCCAACCTCGCGCTCGTGCGCGGCCTCGGCCTGCGCTTCCATGAGTTCTTCAAGCTCCGTGGGCTCCACAGCCGCAGCAGCCGTCATACCGCATACCTCCACATCGATATCAATTCAGCAGTATCGATAGTAGAAATCGCGCTCATATGCACGTGAGCGCATTGTCAAGTGTTTGTAAGGGCACGCTGGCTATGCGGCGGGCAGCTCGATGGTGAATATCGTGTGTTCGGGCGTCGATTCACATGCAACGGTACCGCCGTGTGCCGCGATGATCTCCTTGGCAATAGCAAGGCCCAGACCGGCACCACCGCGATTGGTCGCACGCGCCGCATCCAGGCGATAGAACTTCTCAAAGATCACCTTGAGCTTAGCCGCAGGGATAGGATCGCCCTGATTGATAAAGCGAACGCGCACGCCACCGCCGTCCCGGCGTCTGGCCTCGATCGTGATGGTCGAGCCCTCATAGCTATAGGCAATAGCGTTTTTCATGATGTTGTTGAACACGCGAGCCATCTTGTCGCCATCCACGAGCACCGTCAGGTCCTCGTGGATATCAACTTGGGCTTCCTTATGCTGCTCGTTGAGGATGGGATAGAACTCGTCAGCCACCTGAGCCAGCAGCAACCCCAGATCAACATAGCCGCGCGTGAGCACGATATCGTGGAAGTCAAAGCGTGTGATATCGAAGAACTCTTCGATGAGTGCATCGAGCCGGTGCGCCTTGTCGAGAGCCACGCCCGTAAAGTGCGCACGTTGCTCAACCGGCAGCTCAGGAGCCTCTTGCAGCAGCGAAAGATAGCCCACCACACTGGCAAGCGGGGTGCGTAGGTCATGTGCCAAGTACGTGACCAGATCGTCCTTGCGATGCGACTCGTCACGCAAGGCCTGTTGCACCTTGCGCTCACGGTCACGCACGCGGTTAAGGGCGCCCTCGACCTCCAAGAAGTCGCCGTCGATGTTATCCCAGGTGTCGGGGTGATCGATCAGGCGATCTTGAATACGAGCGGCCAGCACACAATCGGCATGCTGCTCGCCCTGCTCGTAGCCCTGGTAGTACAGGGCGCGGCCACACAAGAACAGCACGCACGCGGCAAGCGCCAGCACAAAGCCAAGCATGTTGAATACAAAGCCGGCATCGAACAGCACCGGCCCTTCGATGCCGCCGAGCGCCATGGCGCCAATCGCCAACGTCATGGCCCACGCGGCGCCGCCAATCACCACGCAGCGGCACACGATCTCAAATCGATCGATCAGCAAAAAGCCGACAAGCAGCACCGCCAAGATTCCGACGATGTTGTCGATGCCAATCAGCAGCAGGCTCAGCAAAAAGAGCAGCACCGTTGCAAGCGCGCGGTTGTCGACGACCGACCTCACGTATTCAAAGAGCCGATCGGGCACCTCGAACGCTTGCCTATCGTCTTTTGTCATATCAAGATCCTCACAAGCGAAAAGCGTTATTCGATGATGTAGCCGACGCCCCAGACGTTTTTGATAAAGCGTGGCTTTTGTGCGTCGTCGCCGATCTTTTCACGCAAGTGGCGAATATGCACCATCACCGTATTGTTGGAGCCGGGCATAAAGTCCTCGTTCCACACCGCGCGGAACAGGTCCTCCACGGCCACCACGCTGCCGCGATGCTCGACCAGATACAGCAAGATTGAATACTCGGTGGGCGTGAGGCGAACCGGTGAACCGTCCACTGTCACGGAACGAGCATCGCGGTTGATCTCCAAGCCGTCGAGCTGAATGGTCGGCGACTCAGCCGCCTGTGCACGGCTACCGTAGCTGGTGTAGCGGCGAAGCTGAGCGTGCACGCGCGCGATGAGCTCCAGCGGACGGAACGGCTTAACCACGTAATCGTCCGCGCCAAGCGAAAGGCCCCCGATCTTGTCTTGCTGGGCATCGCGCGCCGTCAGCATGATCACGGGATAGGTATGGCTGGAACGGATCGTACGCAGCAGCTCAAACCCATCGATATCGGGCAGCATGACATCAAGCAGCGCCAGATCGAACTCCTGCTCCAAAATCGCCTTGGCAGCATCGGCCCCGCTATAGGCAATCTGGACATCAAAGCCCTCTTTTGTAAGGTAGATGCCAACCAAGTCGGCGATGGCCTTCTCGTCATCAACTACCAAAATGCGCTCGTTCATGCGTGCTCCTCTCGCGCTCCATTATGCCTGAGGCGACGCACGCCACACACAACAAGCGTGGGTGATTAAGTCGGCCTTAAGCACCCTTGTGCCCGTTCGGGTGCGGATGTGGGCCAAGCGCGCACGCGATGATCGCCGACGCCGGCAAACGATATACTCTAGTTTCAGAAGAGACCATCCCGTCGAAAGCGAAATCTGTGAAGTCCCTCACCTCTTTTGCAAAGCGCTCAGCCCAGCTTGCCGCCGGCTTTGTCTGCGCTATCGCCCTTGCCGCTGGCGCGCCCACCGTCGCCGGCGCCCAAGTGCACACGACCGACAATGTTTGCGGCAAAACCGCCGATGCGCGCGGCATCACGGCCGAAAACCTGCCCGATATCGATGCGACCAATGCCCTCGTCATGGGCAAAGACGGCACCGTCTACTATGCCCGCGATGCCGATGAGCAGGTCAAAATCGCCTCGATCACCAAGGTCATGACCGCAATCCTAACCGTCGAGAATTGCAAGATGGACGAGAAGGTCACGGTGAGCAACGCCGCAGCCACCGTGGGCAATTCGACCGCCGACTTGCTCGAAGGCGACGAGCTTACCGTGGAGCAGGCACTGCGCGGCCTGATGATTCCCTCGGGCAACGACGCCGCCATCGTGCTCGCCGAATATGTGGGCAAGAAGATCGACCCTAAGACCAAAGACGCCGAGGCCACATTTGTGAAGGCCATGAACGAGCGCGCTAAGAAGCTCGGCTGCACCGGTACGCTTTTTGAAAACCCGCATGGTCTGGACTTTGATGAGTGGGCTGGCGATATGCACTCAACCGCACACGACGTAGCGCTGATGATGCAGGAGGCCATGAAAAACGACACGATCCGCGAGGTCGTAGCGAGCGAGGATCCCTGGATCGAGGTCATGGGCGCCGACGGCACCGACCATTCGCATTCCATGGACACGCATAACTATTTGCTGGGCCAAGATGGCAACATCGGCGGCAAGACCGGCACCACCGACGACGCGGGCTATTGCTTTACGAGCGCCTACAACCGCGACGGCGACGAGATCTACACCGTTATTTTGAACTCCACCACCACCGATCAGCGCTTTACCGATACCGCAACCCTTGCCAATTGGTACTACGGTCACAAGGCGGCGGTCGCAATCGCCAACACGCAGGAAAAGACCGCCAACGGCAACCCGCTTATGGCGCGCATCAGTCAAACCGACTGGACGGATAAGACGATCGACGCCACGCTCGCCGATCCTACGGCGCAAGCGACCGTGTTTTCCCTTGCCGGCGAGGTGACCGAAAAGGTTAGCTACGACGATCTTTCGGGCACGGTGCATGTGGGCGACAAGGTGGGCAGCGTTACGCTCAAGCAGGACGGCACCAAAATCGCCGTTATGGACCTGGTTGCCGACGAGGAAGGCGCAGGGCCGAATCCCATTGAATGGATACTCGTGAAGCTCGATCGCTTGGGCCGCCGCATCGACAACCGCCCGCTCACGGCAGAAAGCGAGACCGTCGCCAAGGCGCCCGAGGTGTAGTGCGCAAGAATAATAAGCCCACTGAAAGGAGGCGTCCGAAAGGATGCCTCCTTTTTTGAGGGTTCGAATCCCCAGCCGCCATTCTTGATAATAAAAAGGGCCCCAAATGGGACCCTTCTTCAAATTCGTACTGGCGGAGAGCTGGGGATTCGAACCCCAGATGCCCTTTTGGGGCATACTCGCTTAGCAGGCGAGCACCTTCGGCCTCTCGGTCAGCTCTCCGTAACAGCCGTTCTATAGTAACCAAACAGCCAAGGATGAGCAAGAGGAAATTTTCTAATTGCCTAGCAGCCTTTCCTTCTTGAAAGCTTCGCCTACCCCAGCGAGCGATTGAGGGAGCCGAGCTCATCGTTGCCCATGGTGCGCCACATTTGGAAGATACAACCGCGCGCCAGGAAAAAGAAACCGTTGTCGACCAGTTGCACAGCGGCATCTGCCAGCTGATTCGTCACGGCGGACACTGGCGGCAGCTCTAGTCCAGCCTTGTGGATGGTCTCGACCGCTTCCTCGAACGTCGGCGGCTCATTGACACCCATCTCGTTCATAAGGCCCTGCATTTCCTCCAGCGCGTTGCTACCCGACTCCTCGCCGCGCGGCACGAGGCGGTAGCACGCCAACGCGAGCTCGAGCTGATCGCAATTCCAATAGGCAAACGCCAAGCGATAGAACAGGTAGCCGATTGCAGAACGATCGCTGGCAATACGTAGGCCGTGGCGCGCCACCTCGATAATCTCGTCAAAGCGCTCCAGACGCGCAAGCACGTTGATGAGCGCAAAGTGCGACTGCATGGACGAGCGCGCCAGATCGTAAAGATGGCGCACCTCGGGCAGTGCTCGTTCAAAGTCCTCCTGCTCGGCGTAAAAGCTGCAGATCTCGTGCTGGGCAAAGTACAGCGCATCGGGCGCACGAAGGATTCGCACAGAGCGGTCTTCTTCCAACACCGGTAGCACCATGCGCACCAGTTGGTTATCGCAAAACTGCGTTTGGACCGGACCTGTCGCCAAAAGCTCGGCGACGGCGCACTTGGCCTCCAACTCCTCAACAAGACGGGAAAAACCTTCAAAAGCACCTGTACGGTCGACTTTTGCCTGCTCGCGCAATTCAACAACACGGGCCACGTATGGGTCGTCGTCCTCTTCCATGACCTCTAGCTCATCAGCCGTATCGGCAAGCAGAAGGTCGCGCAACGCCGGCGGCAGCGAACGGTGGTCGTCACGCGGACGAGCGTGAACCTCAGCGGGCTCAATCGTCTCCGGAGCGGTTGACTCATACGCCTCAAGCACACGCTTGCACGGCATATCGTCCATGTCCATGCTCTCAAGATCCTTGGCGACAGGCACGCAATCGGCCAGATAGGCCGCGCGCCCAAAGAAATACGTTGCGACAACGCGCTCGCCCTGCTCACTGTCGGGAGCAGCAATCTGCACATAGCAGCGCGTGATGCAGGTGCCCGCGGCAAAACACGCTGCCGCAAGCGTGAGTGCCACGCGCGCATCGTGCTCCGCGGCCCAGATCGCGCGCGTGTCCTCGTCCAACTCGCGCCAGGCGTCATCTTGAGCGTCGTATTCACGTTGTGGCATAGCATCAACGACAGACTGCCCAAACCGAACGAGCATGATCCCCTCGGCAACGTTTGCCCGATAGGTATAGTCGAGCCGCGTGACCACGTTAAGTGCCTCGACAATACGCGCGAAGCGGGTACGCACATCCCACTCACCGCCCGGCTGGCAAGCCACCGTACCCGGTTTGCCCCACGGGTTATCGCTCGAGGCCGTATCGAGCAGTCGGGGAACATCGTTGGTCGTCTTGGCGATATGCCACGCATCAAAGAGCGCGCAGCCCTCAAGGCTCGGCGAGGATGCCGCAGGGACCAATCCGGCCCCGATGTGCTCAAGGATGCCGGAGAGACGGTTAAGACGGCACTCGATGGCAAGCAGCATGTCAATCTCGTCCTGGTCCAGCAGGCTGCGATCAAAATTGAGATAGAAAAGCTTTGAGCGATCGATGCGAGCCAGGCTCATCTCGGACTTAGCGGCGATGGTGCGCAAGCGGGGCAAGTCAATTTCACTCATAAGGGCGGCGGCATAGCGCTCGATACCGCTCGGATTCTCGGCATGGTCAACGCGGTAGAGCAGCGTCTCAATAGCGTCAGGTAGCGGTGCCGTGTTAAAGCCCAAAAACACCTCGACCGGCTCGGGCAACTTTACGAGCTTGATCTTGTCGACAACGTTTTGCATACCCTCGTCGAGTCCGTCGGCGTCCGCCGTGCTCGCAATGGTATTTTCGAAGTCAGCGAATATCACGTAGCGCAGGAACATCGATGCCATGAACTCACCGTAAGGAAGGGAGCGGGTCGAATTCCATGTCTCGTGATCGGACTGTTCGCGCATGGGACCTTCGGGAGAGCCGACGGTTCGCGCGCACGCGCGCATCGTGCCGTTTGCTCCCCTCACCATAATCTCACCAATACCGGAGTCCGAGTCGTCAAGGACCAGTTCCATGTCGGGATCGTTGGGCAGCGGAGCCTCGCTAACGGGGCGGTCCACCTTGTACACCTCACCCGAAACGCTTACGTAGCCCAAAAGCGACACATGGCTTTTGCCAACGAATTCGACGACATAACAAGATTCATGCTGATCCTCGCCAAAGAGTTTCCAGGCCACGCCATATGAGCGTCCCGCAGGCTGCTCGGGCATCACCGGAAAGCGCTTCTTGGGATCGAGAAACCTGAGCTTGTATGTCGGACGCTCTGCCACGAAATATCACCCTGATCGGTCGCTTGAGAAGGAGTGGTCGCGAATAAGTCGCGACATCTACTCGGAATCTTACACGAGTCGACAGGAAATCGTCCCTTTGGACAAAAGCACTCAAGCTAGCGCAAAAGAAAAGCCCCCGTTGCCGGGAGCTTTAATCTCAAATGGTGCGGCGTATAGGATTCCGCGCATCCGCTGCGCGGATCCGCACCGGCTTCGCCCGCCTGCCGGCGCGCTCGCCCGCGGGCTAAAAACGCTCCGCGTTTTCTTGACGCCCGCGCCTCGACCGAGGTTCGATTCTCCGCAATGCTCCCATATAAGAAAAGCCCCCGTCGCCGGGAGCT
>JAXJEC010000062.1:0-5337 GCA_036301625.1 Collinsella sp.
GCCCCGAGCTCGCGAAGATGCGCAAGGCGATGCGGGTGACTCAGAAGAAAGCCGCCGCGGAGCTCGGCCTGTCCGCAGCCACACTCGGGCACTTGGACCGGGGGAAACGGCGGTCGACGAAACTGGAGAGGAGGTATTACGAGCTCCTGTGCGAATTGGAGAGAGCGCTCCCGCAAACTGCCTCTTGACAACTTATAGGAGCGTCGGTTTTAATTTCACAAAATCCGGGATGGTCAAGGGCGCTCGGCTAAACGTAGTAGATGGCCGCATTTCATGGCGGACGGTCCGACCCAAGGCCCAAGGCGACCAGCCTCGGATAGCCATTCTCGAAGTTGCGGTGGAATAGTTCCTGTTTTTGCCGCCTGAGCCGCCAAACAGGAACTATTCCACCGCAACTTATAGGGAGTTGGGTTTTAGAGGCGGGCGAGGTCGTAGGCTTGGGCGGCTGCTTCACCGGCGCAGATGAGGTTGGTTGTGGCTTCCTGGGGGTCGAGCGCTTGGTCAAGAGGCATGGGCCTGCGGCAGACCGGCAGGACCAAGTCGATGCCCTGACCATACACCGCATCCAAATTATCCGCACGACCGCCCACGACGGCGACTACCGGCTTGCCATAGCGATTGGCACGGCGGGCCACGCCCACCGGCGCCTTGCCGGCAGCGGATTGCTCGTCCATGTTGCCCTCGCCTGTAATGACCAGGTCGACATCGCGCACGCGCTCGTCAAACCCAATCAGATCGAGCACCGTCTCCACGCCCGAACGCAACTCAGCACCGAGCGCCAGCAGCGCGGCGCCCAAGCCACCTGCCGCGCCCGCGCCAGGCACGCCGAGCACCGAGCCAAATGTCCGCACGCCCTCGGGCACGCGCAACAACCCCTGAGCCCGCACCCCGGTAATCGCCGCATCGAGCAGGCGGCCGTAGCCGACCATCCAACTGTCGTACCTGCCCAGCGCTTCGACATCGTCTGTCGGCAGGCCCTTTTGCCCGCCAAACACTGCAAGTGCCCCACGACGCCCCACGAGCGGGTTCTCGACATCAGAGAGCACGACGATACGCGCGCTATTCAGCGCCCGAAGCGCCGGTGCCAAATCGATACTCGCCACCTGCTCAAGCCCCGCGAGACCAGGGGCGACATCGCAGCCCTGATCATCGACCACACGCGCGCCCAGCGCCTGCAGCATGCCGGCGCCACCGTCGTTGGTGGCACTGCCGCCCAGACCAATATAGATAGTCTTTGCCCCAGCACGAACCGCTCGAAGCATGAGCTCGCCCACGCCATAGGTCGTAGCGGCCAACGCCGCCGGCTCTGTGCAAGGCGAATACCCAATACCCGCCGCCTCGGCCATCTCGATTACAGCCGACTCGTACTCGCCGTCCACCAGCATCCGGGCAGACACACAGTCGCCCAGAGGGCCTGCGACTTCACATGCCACGACCTCACCGCCGCACGCGGCAACGGCATCGAGCGTTCCCTCGCCGCCATCCGCCAGCGGCAGCGCGCTTACCTGGGCATCGGGCCACACGCGGCGCACACCTTCGGCAACGGCCTCCTCCGCCTGCGCGCTCGAAACGCTGCCCTTAAAGGAGTCGATCGCCAGCTGCACACGGCGGGGCCGGCGGCACGCGGCACCAAAATCGACCGCCCCAACGGCAGTATCTTCGACACCCGCAAGCGCCTCGGCGTGGGCGGTATGCGCCTCAAGATCGGCCCCACAACCGCAGCCAGCACCATCGGTGCCACGCAGCCCACTAAAATAACCGCTCAGCACCGCGCGGCACTCGTCTGCCAGCACGCCGGCGGTCACATTAAACCGATGATTCAGGCGCGAATCGGCATTGAGGTCGTATAGCGACCCCAGAGCGCCCGCTTTAGCATCAGCCGCGCCGTACACGCAGCGCCCCACGCGCGCGTTAACCATAAGCCCCGCGCACATGCAGCAGGGCTCGAGCGTCACGTAGACCGTACAATCGGAAAGACGCCAGCGTCCAAGCGACTGAGCGGCGGCGCACAGGGCCGAAAACTCGGCATGCGCCGAAGGATCCTGGTCGAGCTCGCGGCGATTATGCGCCCGCGCGACAATCTCGCCGTCGCGCACCACTACGGCTCCGATGGGCACCTCGCCCACCGCAGCGGCGGCGCGCGCCTCGGCCAGCGCCTCACGCATGAACTTCTCATCGATTTCGGTGATCGTCATCGTTCGCCTTCCCTGTTGCAAATCCAAAACGATGCTATCATTACGACTCACGGAGAGATGGCAGAGCGGTTGAATGCGGCGGTCTTGAAAACCGTTGAGCGCGAGAGCGTTCCGGGGGTTCGAATCCCCCTCTCTCCGCCACTCCTAGTGATGCACCGGTGTCATGGTCCGCTCAAACAGTGCATCGACCACATCGGCTATCTCAGGTCGACGCTCAAGATCGTGGCCCGATTCCCACCATATCGTGAAAAGTCGAATAATACCGCCGGCGACAAACTCAGACGTCGTCTCGAGTGACACGGGGGCCAGGGCATCCTCGGCAAGCACGTTCATCACACGCTCGCGGATGGAGCGGGCAATGCGGTCGCAAATAACGTTGGTCAACATGCCCGACATGCTGCTTGCCAAAATGTTATCCATGAGCCGCTCGTGCGCCAGAATCAAATCCATGGCATCGTCCAAAATCGCGTGCCGAAGCGCGCGCACGTCCTCGGCAGATACCGCGCCGGCCTCATCGGGCTGTTTTTGCGGCAAGCCCGACATGAGCTCATCGATATAAAAGGCAAAGTAATCGTTCTTGTCGCGAAAGTGCTTGTAGAACGTCGTGCGGCGAATCATGGCGCGGTCGCACAGCATGGCAACCGTCAGGTCCTCAAAACGATGCTCCTCGAGAAGCTCGGTAAAGGCATCGAACAGGGCGCGGTAGGTTTTCTTGATGCGAAGGTCCACTGGTATCGCCATCCTCAGGGCAAAGACAACACTCGTCAATCTGTCGCATATCTTACACCTGTACCTCGCGCGCTTTGCCCCGGTGCCAACCCCGCCGAAAACACAACGCTTACCGGAAAGTTCGGCACGACAAAACGTTGCGGGTATACTAGTAGCGTTATACCAACGGCAGCTGGCGCATGCCGCCGCGGCCATTCGAAACGGAGACATCATGCTTCCCGTCATCATCGGCATCGTTGTTGTCATTGTGATTGCCTGCGCCATCGCCGGCATCTACAACAACATGGTCACCAAGCGTAACCGCATCGATAACGCCTGGCAGAACATCGATACGCAGCTGCAGCGTCGCAACGACCTGATCCCCAACCTGGTCGAGACCGTCAAGGGCTACGCCAAGCACGAGCAGGAGACGCTCTCCGCCGTGATCAGCGCGCGTAACACCGCCGTCAAGGCCACCACGCCCGAAGCCAAGATGGAAGCCGACAACGTGCTGACCGGTGCGCTGCGTCAGCTCTTCGCCGTAGCCGAGGCCTATCCCGATCTTAAGGCAAACACCAACTTTACGCAGCTGCAGGCATCGCTCGAGGATACCGAGAACAAGATTAGCTATGCACGCCAGAGCTACAACGATTGCGTGCTCAGCTACAACAACGCCATTCAGACGTTCCCGGCTGTCATCTTTGCCGGCATCTTCCAGTTTAAGGAGCGCCAGGGCTTCGAGGCCGCCGAAGCAGCCCGCCAGGCCCCGACCGTCAAGTTCTAGTAGTTTGACAGCGCATCCTTAATCGGCCAAATGCATAAACCGCCCCGTCGAATGCATACTTCGACGGGGCGGTTTCCTTTTTCGCGAAGGTCCCCCTCTAAGCGTCGTGCATTTTTAGGAGTATTCAACATAACCAAGAGCTTCGGGCGCCACGATAAATGCCAAAGACCGCGAATATCCCTGCAAATCAAACGCTGCCAGCCCATAACCCCGCCCATCATTCGTAGAAAACATCGAGAACTCCCGATTTTTTGCCCGAGATCGGTATGCAGGGACCTTCGACTGCAGAATACTCGCAAAAATGCACGTCGCCACCGCCCCCACATGGCGCGAAGCAAAGCAAAAGCGCAGCCTAAAAGGCCGCGCACCATCTTTATTCAGATTAATCATTGCCCGTTGTGACATCGCCGAACCCGCAGGGCAGAGAACAAGTTCCCTCCCGGCGCACTCCGCAGGACGCAAGAAGCCCTCGCCGCACGAAGTGCGCAGCGAGGGCTTCTTGCATGTCCGAGGACGCGCCGGGAGGGAACTTGTTCTCTGCCCGGATAGGTAAGACAAATTACGCGACGGTGTAAACCCAGTTGTGCTTGTCCTCGACAGCACCAGACTGGATACCAGTCAGGGTCTCGCGAAGCTTCTTCATCACAGGGCCGATCTCGGTGTATCCAGCCGGGAAGGTCACGGTCTCGTCGGCGCCGTAAACCTTGTTGTCGATCTCGCCCACCGGGGAGATGACGGCAGCGGTGCCGCACAGACCGCACTCGACAAAGGTACCGGCCTTGACCTCGGCCCACTCGACGGGACGTTGGTCAACGGTCATGCCCAGGTCCTGAGCAACCTGAACGAGCGAACGACGGGTAATAGAGGGCAGGATGGAGTCGGTGTGCGACTGCGGAACGACGAGCGTGCCGTCCTCCTTCACGAACAGGACGTTGGCGCCGCCGGTCTCCTCAACATAGGTGCGGGACTCGGAGTCGAGATACAGGTTCTCGGCATAGCCCTCGCGATGGGCCTCCATCGTGGGCTTAAGGGACATGGCGTAGTTCAGGCCGGCCTTGATGTTGCCGGTGCCGTGCGGTGCGGCACGGTCATACTCGGAAACGCGCAGCTTGACGGGCTTGAGGCCACCCTTAAAGTACGGACCGACCGGGGTCACGAGAATGCGGAACGTGTACTCAGGAGCGGGAGCCACGCCGATCACGTCACCGGAGCCGATCATAAACGGACGCACGTACAGGGTCGCGCCGGAACCGAAGGGCGGAACCCAGGCGGCGTTGGCAGAAACGACCTGCTTGACGGCCTCAACGAACTTGTCCTTGGGAAACGGGGGCATCTCGAGGCGCTGGGCAGAGTTATACATACGCTCAGCGTTCATGTCGGGACGGAAGCAGACGATGCTGCCGTCCTCGGCGGTGTAGGCCTTCAGGCCCTCAAAGACCTCCTGGCAGTAATGGAAGATACCGCCGCACTCGGAGACATGCAGGGTGTGGTCGGTGGTCAGGCCGCCCTCGTCCCACTCGCCATCCTTCCAATGAGCCTCGTAGCTGTAATCGGTCTTCATGTAGCCAAAGCCGAGGCTACCCCAATCGATATCCTTCTTCTCGACAGTCATATGTCGCTCCTTACATACACAGTTGCATACTCGCGAAC
>JAXJEC010000063.1:0-22654 GCA_036301625.1 Collinsella sp.
AGCCACACTCGGGCACTTGGAACGGGGGAAACGGCGGTCGACGAAACTGGAGAGGAGGTATTACGAGCTCCTGTGCGAATTGGAGAGAGCGCTCCCGCAAACTGCCTCTTGACAACTTATAGGAGCGTCGGTTTTGTTTTTCTCAAATTCGACATGCTCGGCGATAGCCGATCAAACGTAGTAAATGGGCATTGTTTTTGACAGGCAGTATCGCACGCGTCCCTCGCAAGGGCAAAATGATTCGTTTTTCTCCGTCCCCAAGGGATCAGTTGAACAGATTGCCGATGGGGTCGGGGTTGGAGCTGGGGAGGTAGCGGATCTCCAGCTCTACTCCGAGCTTTTGCAGTTCTCTGAGAGCAGCGACATCTGCGTCGTCTACGGCAACTGCGGGCGTTGCAGGACGCTTGCCCTCCCCTGCCTGCATATGGCCGATGCTGATCTTGGCGATCGGCACACCACCCTTAACCAGCGCGAGCGCATCGACGGGTGAGGCTACCATGATCAGAATCCACTGACGCGGCGTTGCGGTATGAATGATGTCGATAGTTCTTTGCACCGAGAAAAACCTTGTCCAGACGCCTTCTGGCGCCGCCGCCCTCATTGGTGCCCATTGGCGCGAATCCGCCGCGATCTCATCGTTAACGATTAGGACAAGGTTGGAGCCCACGGCCTCGTTCCACAGCTCAACATCTTGCCCGTAAATGAAACGGTCATCGATACGTGTGAGAAGAATCTTGGGTTGAGCCATCGCTGCCCCATTCTGCTTGAGATCCGCAAGAGCAAGACATCACGTCACCAATATTAGTGCATTTAAAGTGAGAAAAGCCGTCAGAACCCTTGCGCGGATGTGCGATGTCCCGTATCATAGACAGCCGTTGACGCCTCAGTTGCGTCACCACATGGCCGCCAGCGTAGCTCAGTTGGTAGAGCACCGCTCTCGTAAAGCGGGGGTCACCGGTTCGAGCCCGGTCGCTGGCTCCATTGCACAAGATAGCCGCCTTCGGGCGGCTTTTTTGTTGCCGATTTCTGGCGAACATCCGCCAATCCAAGCACAACGCCGCCTATAACTCCCCTATTCAACAACAAGCCCCGCTAACCGCAATCCCCAAAGGAACCGCGATCAGCGGGGCTTAAACGCGCTTCCCAAGGGGAACCACGCTAGCTCACGAGCAGTGCGCTACTCCTCCCAGCAAGCGTCTGCAAGCAGCTTAAAGCAGATCTTCTTGACCGGCTGCGCGCCATCGCCCGGGAACTCGAGCGTGGGCATGTGAGGCTCGCCAGCAACGAACAGCGCAAACTTATCGTCAGCAAGATCGCCGGCAATCGAAGCGTCGGAATCGACCAGATCGTAGTCGTCCTTCTCGTCAAACTCCTGGACCAGCGTCAAGCTGCCCGTGGCAACCTTAAAGGCCTCGCGACCCTCGACATCGATCTGCAGGTCGTGATAGCGCTGATGCGTCTCATAGTGAGCCTCGGCCTCAGAACGCGTCGTAGGAGCCATGACGTTCGCAAAGACCTTGTTGCCCAGAATCGGATGGCTGCCGACCTCGAGCTTCGCCGGGTCGTTCTCCTCGAGCCAGTCGATCAGCACGTCGAGGCCCTTGAGCATTCCGCGGTACTCCTCGATATCGCCCAATGCACCGTAAATCATCTAAATCCCCTTTCGGATCGCTTCTTTGGCGGCTACTCGGTAAACGCGTTACCGACGCTGTTGCCACCCACATACGTCTCGACCAGGGTAAGGTCGGGATTGAACACGACAAAATCGGCATCGCGGCCAGGCACAATGCTACCGCACTTGTCGTCGACTCCAACCACAAGCAAACGATGCCGGGTCCGTCACCCAAACTCTTACAGCTCAGTCACGACAACGCCGTTGTAGACCTCGTCCCAACGGTCCATGACCAGATGGCCAGTCATGGGATCCATGGCGTTGAGCTTGCCGCAGGTGTTGGCGGTACGCAGCACCGTCTCGTCGTCTGCGCCAGCAGCGATGGCATGTGCGAAGCCTGCGATAGTGGAGTCACCAGAGCCCGTGGCGTTAACGGCAGGGATATCGGGCGTCTTTGCGCGGAACGCACGGCCATTGTGGAAGCCAACGGAGCCGGCAGCGCCCATGGATACGACGACCCAGGGGATATCGGAGAAACGGGCGTCAGAGGCGAGCGCGGCACGGAGCTCGTCCACATCGTCGGTGGTAAAGCTCGTGCCCAGAAGGCCGTTGATCTCGGTCAGGTTAGGCTTGACCAGCTCGGGCTTAATTTCGGACTTAAGGGCGGCCTCGAGAGAGGCACCCGAGGTATCGAGCAGCACCTTGGCGCCGGCGTTCTCGGCAATGCCCGTGATCTTGGCATAGTAGTCTGCCTCGACACCGCGGGGCAGCGAACCCGAAATGGTGACGACGTCGGCCTTGCCCGCAAGCTCAGTAAACTTGGCGGTAAAGGCATCGAGCTCCTCGGGAGCAATTGTCGGGCCGCTCTCGAGCAGCTCGGTCTGGTTGCCGGCGTGGAGAATGTTGAGGCAAATGCGAGTCTCGCCCTTGATGGGCACAAAGTCGTTGTTAATACCGTTGGCGTCCATGAGCTCGGCCATGTAAGCGCCCATGTGGCCGCCGAGTAGACCGGTTGCCACAACGTCGTCGCCCAGCTGACCCAGAACACGGGCCACGTTGAGGCCCTTGCCGCCGGCGGTCTTTTCGGGCGTCACGCGGTTGACGTCGTCGATAATGAGCTCATCGAGCTGATAGCGCGTATCGACAGACGGGTTCATCGTAACGGTGAGGATCATTTTTAGCTCCTTATCTCGCAGGCTCCTTGTGCCTCGCGATACGAGTCGACAAAACGGAATTACAGAATCTCAATCGTGAACGAGCGAACGACGGTCTCCTTGGGCTTGGCGACAAGGCAGCCGCGCTTATGCTCAAGTACGTCGTCCTCATCGGAGCAGGTCGAGAGGCCGCCCCAGGGTTCAACTGCCACAAAATCGCCCTCGGGCTTACTCCACACAATGAGATACGGGAAGCCCTCGAAGCTCAGGCGAACGCCCTTGTCCTCCCCCTTCTTAGAAAGCGTGACCTGGCGGCTCTCGAGCACGTCAAAGATGGTCTCCGCAAAATCGAAGAGCTCGTGCGACAGGGGCAGCGTCTTTCCCACCATGGGGTTCTTGGAGCGGTTTGCCACGTCAATCAATCCAGTCGAGGGAACGGCGGTGCAGAGCTCCGCAGCCTCGTCTTTCTCAAAGCGCAACTCGTAGTCCGTATAGGCCTCGCCCTCATCGAGCGGACACCTAAAGCCGGGATGACCGCCGATAAAGAACGGCATGTCCTCGGTTCCCTCGTTGGTCACCTCATAGGAGACGCGCACGGCATCCCCCTCAAGCGTATAACGAGCGACAAGCTTAAACGGGTACGGATAATCGCTCAGCAGCGCGGCGTTATCCTCCGAAGCCAGGCACATCGCCAGCTCGTTCTCGCCTTGGCTCAGTAGCTTCCACTCCTGTTTGCGCGCAAACCCGTGGCGAGCGAGCTTTACATGATGCCCGGCAAACGTCATGGCGTTGTTATCGCGCAAGCCTCCGCAAATCGGGAAGCAAATCGGTGCCTGGCCAGACCACACGGCGGGATCGCCCTGCCACAGATACTCGCGGCCTCCGGCCTCAATCGAGGTAAACGAACCGCCGGCCGTGGACACCTTAATAGAAATCGAATCGTTGGAGAGAGCGTATTCCATTGCCCATCCTTTCGAACAACTGCTTTTTACTCGCAAGTACCCGTCTCGGCCCTAACCAAAGGACAAACCCGCACGTTCATCGATGCGTCCGGTATCCCAGCCATGTAACGGGGTACCATACAGACATTGATGCAATTACAGCTGAAAGGCCTTCTTATGCGAACCATCATCCTCTACGCCTCGCGCCATCACGGCAATACGAAAAAGCTCGTGGACGCCATCGTCGAGGCACACCCCGAGATCGATACCCTCGACGTCAAGGCGCTCGGTAAAAACGAGTACCCCGACCTGCACGAATATCATCTGATCGGTGTCGCCACGGGCATCTATTACTCCGAGATCGACAAGGACATGGCACGCGTGCTCACGAACGTGCTGCAGCCGCAGGACAAGGTGTTTGGCCTTATGACCTACGGTGGCAAAAACAAGTGGTACGGCAAGGATATCGATGGCATCTGCCGCATGAGGCAGGCCATCTTTATGGGTGTCTACGGCTGCCCCGGCTTTGATACGTGGGGGCCGTTCAAACTCGCCGGCGGTGTCCAAAAGGGACACCCGACCGCTGAGGAAATTAAGGGCGCCGTCGACTTCTTCGACAAGATCGAAGACGAATATGGCGATATCATCGTCGAAGAGTACGCCAAGCGCGAGAAGCGTCTGGCATACGAGAAGGAGCATCCTGCAGGAGGCCTGGTGGCCGGCGTCAAGCGCACGGCAAAGAAGATCGCTAACAAGCTGTAACTGTGAAGGTGCTTTTGAGCGTTTAACCCATACGGCGGGTCCGAGCAGATTCGGGCCCGCCGTCTTTTTCTATCGTTACTCGGTAAAGGCGTTGCCGACGCTCTGGCCGCCAACATACGTCTCGACGAGGGTAAGCTCATGGTCGAACACGACAAAGTCGGCGTCGCGACCCGGCATGATGCTGCCGCACTTATCCTCGATGTGCGCGGAGCGTGCCGGCACCTCGGTTGCCATGCGAATGGCGATATCGGCGCTGGCGATGCCCCAGTCAACGATGTTCTTGACGCCCTGGGCAAGCGTGAGCACCGAGCCGGCAATGCTCTTGCCGTCGGCGAGCCAGCACAGGTTGTCCTTCATGATGACGTCCATGCCACCACTGGTGTAGCCGCCCTCGGGCATGCCGCCGCAGCCCAGGCAGTCAGTGATGAGCACCGTGTGTTGCCAGCCCTTTGCCTGCAGCAGCGCCTTGATGGCGGCAGGGTTAACGTGCTTGCCGTCACAGATGATCTCGGCGTAGGTCTCGGGCGTGGACATGGCAGCGCCCACGACACCGGGCTCACGGTGATGCAGCCCGCGCTGACCGTTATAGGTATGCGTAAAGCAGCTGGCACCGGCGTTGATGGCGGCGATGCACTCATCGTAGGTGGCGTCGGAGTGACCGATGCTGGTCACGACACCCTTGGCATTCAGAGCAGCCGCATAAGCAGCGGCACCGTCGCGCTCGGCCGCCATGGCGCTCTTGACGATGCGACCACCCGCAGCCTCCTGCCACTGATCGAAGACCTCCTCGGAGGGATCGATCAGGTAAGCGGGGTTCTGCGCGCCCACGTGCTTCATGGTAAAGAAGGGGCCCTCCAGGTAGATGCCCTGAATGCGAGCACCGCAGAAGTCGGGGCCGCGACCCTCGTCCGCCTGAGCGATGGCGGCGCAGGCGTCCTTGATCTGCTCGACGCCATCGGTGAACGTCGTGGGTAGCCAGCTGGTGGTGCCGCGACGGGCGAGCTCGGTCGAGCTGATATCGATGCCCTCGGGATCGTTATCGGTAGTTGAGTGGTTGTAAAAGCCATGGATGTGAGTATCGACCATACCCGGTGCGATCCACGATCCCGTGTAGTCCTTAATCTCGCAAGAGGGCTCGTCGGCCTGCCAGGCGCCAAAGACGCCATCCTCGACCATAAGATAGCCGCCCAGTTGCGGGCCTGCCGGCAAGAAGAACTTGTCAGCCTTAATTGCGTACGTGCTCATATGCACTCCTTGCTTCTAAAGCAGTTGACCGTGGTGATACTTATACCCGGTCCATGTAAAAACAAAAAGCGCCCGCCCGCCGTTATGAGCGGACGGGCGCCCTTACAGGGGGACGCGATTAAGCGGTGAAGGGGTGAATCGTCACGCCCTTAACCACGCGGTTGACCGTGCCGGTGGGGCTCGGCGTATCGGGCGTGTTGCCCACGCGCACGGAGTTGAGCAGGCTGATAGCCTGGGCAAACATCACGAGCGGCAGAGCAAGGTAGCCCTCGGGAAGCGCCTCGTAGCCCTTAAAGGTGAAGGACTCACCCTCATAGACGGTGGCACCTTCCTGCTGAACGGCGACGGTGTGCTGAGCGATCTTGTCGCCACCGATCTCGTTGAGGATGTCGATGTCGTACTGACGGGTGTAGGCGTCGTTGTTGACGAACACGAAGACGAGCGTCTTATCGTCGACGAAGGACTTAGGTCCATGACGATAGCCCATGGAGGTGTCGTAGGAAGTAGCGACCAGACCGTGAGCGAGCTCGAGGATCTTGAGCTGGCTCTCCTGGGCAAGGCCACCGAAGGAGCCAGAGCCCAAGTAGGTCACGCGGTTGAAGTCGCCAGCCAGGTAATCGGCGATCTCAGGCTCACGAGCGATGACCTCCTCGCCCATCTTGGCGATGGTCTCGACCCACTCGGTCTTCTGCTCGTCAGAGGCAGTGTCGAAAATAAGGGTGGAGAGCAGGGTCATGCAGGAATAAGAACCGGTCATGGCGAAGCCCTTGTCGTTGGCGCGCGGAATGAGCAGCGTCAGCGCGTTGGGATCATCGGCAGACTCAACGGCGAGCTTGCCCTCGGGAGCGCAGGTGATGTTGAGGAACTTGACGTTGTGGACGAGCTCCTTGGCAACGGCAACGGCGGCAAGGCTCTCGGGGCTGTTGCCAGAGCGGGCAAAGGAAACCACGAGCGTGGGATCCTCGGCGCGCAGGAAATCGCGCGGAGCGCTCACGATGTCGGTCGTGGCGATGGGCTTAAAGTCGTAGAGATCAGTGTTGCCAGCGTGACGCAGGTACGGGGCGCAGGTATCGCCAACGTAGTCGGACGTACCGGCACCGGTGAAGACAACGGACAGACGGCCCTCGCCCATAGCGCGAGCCTCGGCCAGGAAGGCCTCGATGGCCTCCTTGTTCTCGCGATAGATGTTGAGCGTATCACGCCAAAGCTCGGGCTGCTGAGCAATCTCGGCCGTGGTGATCTGGGCGCCGAGCTCGGTGAGCTCCTCGACACTCTTCTCGAACATTTCTAATACCTCTCTCTAGAAGTAATCCTCTGACGTGCAATTATACACTTCAGTTGGTTATCTGGTAGTAACCAGTTAAATGCAAAGAATCATCATATGGAAACGATGCGAACACTAGTCGCTACGCTGGTGGTAAACCTTGTATTTAAACTGATCGGCACGAGCAACCGAGAGTGTATACTCCACAACCTCGTTTGACTCGTTATACGTAGTCCTGACCAAATCGAGCACAGGCGAGCCCTCGACAATTCCCAAAAGGTGTGCGTCGGTGGGACGGGCTATGCTCGCATAGAACTCCTCTTCGGCCACGCGTATCTTTTGCTGAAAGTCTTGCTCAATCACATCATAAAGCGGCTTACGCTCCAGCAGCGGTCGCTTTAGGGACAGAAATTGACGAACCGGTAGATAGCTGCGTTCGACCATCATGGGCATGTTGTCGGCAGAGCGAAGGCGCTTGAGCTTAAAAATGCGATCACCGATGCGCAATCCCATATGCTCGGCCAGATTCTTATCGGCCTCCATCTCGCAAAACTCGAGAATCGTGGTCTCGGGTTCTCGACCCATCGCGCGCATCTGCTCGGTAAAGCTGTAGGACTGCATAAGATTGGTTGCTTTTGCCGAACGGTCGGTCACAAAGGTACCGCGACCGTGCTGCCGAACCACCAGTCCTAAACGCTCCAGTTCCTGCAGAGCCAGGCGTACCGTAGTGCGCGAGAGACCATAGCGCTCCGAAAGTTCGCGCTCGGAAGGAATCATGTCACCGGCGCGATATTCATGGTCAATCTTTTCGGTCAGAATATCGACCAGCTGATCGTACAGCGGTTGCTTACGCGCTCCGATCGCCAACCTATCCTCCCTTTTGCTCGAATTCGGCCAACTACCTAGGGTGTTAAGCATTATCAGTCCGCAACACCCGAATCATCAAGAAAACAAAAGCCGCGCGCTCTTTCGAGCACGCGGCTTTTAACATACACATGGCTTAAGGGGTCGGGGTGTGAGCCGCGTAGGGACACACCCCTCAAGCTAGAGCCTTACCAGATGCTCGGCCAGAGACCAAGCGGGCCAGCGCCCAGGATGCCAAGGACAAAGAGCAGGAGAATGCCCTTGGTCGGGGTCCAGCTGTGCTTAGCGAACATGTAGTAAAGCAGCAGCGTAAGCATAAGCGGGACGAGCTTCGGGACGATGGTGTTGAGGGTGTCGGCAACGGAGAAGTTGACCGGATCCTCGGTGACGGTGCCGTAGGTAACGGACTCCATGCCGTTGCCCAGATCGGTGACGCCGCACTCGACAGCGTTGCCGTCGGCATCGGAAGCGGTGAGGGCGTTGCCGTCCTCATCGGTCATGGCGATGGTGCCGGCCTCAGCGGTCTCGGTATCGATGCCCTCCATACCGGTGAAGTTCTCGGCCTCCTTCTCGGAGACGATCACGGTAGTAGCGGAGAGGCCACGGGTGGTGCCGTTGGGGATCTGGAGGTTGATCTGGGTGCCACCCATGGTGACGACCAGGCAACCGACGACGAAGACGCCCATGATGGAAGCGGCACGCGTGAAGGCCTGCATGTTGGCAGTCAGAGCGTCAATAGCGCTGGTGCCAAGCTTGTAGGACCAGTTCATGAGCCAGAAGCGCAGAGCGAACTGGACGACGTTGAAGATCACCAGGAAGATGATCGGTGCAGCGGCGTTGCCGTTGATGGCCATGTTGGAGGTGATGCCGGCCGTGATAGGCACGAGCGTCAGCCAGAACAGGGCGTCACCGATACCACCGAGCGGGCCCATTGCGGCGACGCGGACGGCGCGGATCGTGGGGATGTCAACCTTGTTCTGCTCGAGCGAAAGCACGATACCCATAACAAAGGTGACGAGGAACGGGTGGGTGTTGAAGAACTCCAGGTTGTGGCTCATGGAAGCCGCGAGGTCGTTCTTGTTGGTGTGGATCTTCTCCAGACCGGGGATGATGGAGTAGAGCCAGCCAGCAGCCTGCATGCGCTCGTAGTTGAACGATGCCTGCAGGAAGCAGGAGCGCCAAGCCATCTTGTTGAGGGTCTTCTGGTCGAGCTGCGGAGCAGGAGTGAGATCCTCGTAGTGCTCCGGGATCACATACTCATTAGATGCCATCTTCGAAGTCACCTCCGTCAGAAACAGCTGCACCCTTCAGCTCGGTCTGCTGCTGGAAGTCCCAGAAAGCAATGCCGAAGCCGATGAGAGCGAGGATGAGCAGGGCAGGGGTTGCCAGAGAATCGTTGGCAACGGTGATGAGCGCGAGGCCAAAGCCCATGAGGAAGAAGCCCCACATATCGCGGTTCATCATAACCTTGAGCAGGACGGCGAAGCCGACGAAGCGCATCATGCCGCCTGCAGCGGACAGACCGGTCTGCAGCCAAGTCGGGATGGCGGAAGCGATGGTCTGACCGATGGTAGCGCCAGCGATGAAGAACAGGGTGACGACGACAGCGAAGATCAGGCCGAGCAGAGCCATGGCGAAGTAGTTCAGACGCTCGATGCCCTTGGTGTCAGCGTTATGAGCCATGTTGTCCGCGGAGGACATGAGGGGCGACATAAGCGTGAAGACCAGGGTAACGCCGAGCTGACCAAGCAGAGCGAACGGAATGGCAAGGCCGACTGCCGCGTTGGGCTCGAGGCCCGTAGCGATAGCGAGAATGGCTGCCATGATGCCGCCGATGACGGCGTTAGGCGGCTGAGCGCCTCCGATCGGCATGTTGCCGATCGTCATGAGCTGATAGGTACCACCCACGAGAAGACCGGTGTTGAGGTCGCCAAGGATAAGACCGATGACGGCGCCGGTGACGATGGGCTGATAGAGAGACTCGAGGAAGTTGAACTGGTCGATTGCCGCGACGAACGTGACGATGAAGACCAGAGCGACCTGGATGATCGAGTATTCCATCTTGCTCCTCCTTTCAAAATGTATGTACGCACTTTGGATATCACGTACAGAACGTCAGGGTTTCAATCCTGACAACGTGGATCACGAGGATTACGAGAAGAGCTTGCTCGTGTCCTCAACAGGCGTGCTCGGAACGCGCCTGATCTCCAACTCCACCCCCAATTCCTGCAGCTCTTTAAACGCAGCGACATCCTCGTCGTTAACTGCGACGGAGGTGGCGACTTGGCGCTTTCCTTCCGACATGTGCATGTTGCCGATGTTTACCTTCTTTATAGGCACACCGCCCTTGACGAGCGTAAGCACGTCTTCCGGTGTTTCGGCCACGATGAAGATCTTCTGGCGCGGGCTCGCCTTGCCAATGACGTCGATGGTCTTCTGCAGGGAGAAGAAACGCGTAGCGACGCCGGCGGGAGCGGCCATCTTCATGAGGTTCTGGCGCATGGTGTTGGTCGACACATCGTCGTTGGCGACGAGGATGAGGTTGGAGCCCAGGGTGGAGTTCCACTGGGTAGCGACCTGACCATGGACCAGTCGGTTATCGATGCGGGTAAGAAGAATGTTGGGTTCTGCCATGTTGATCAGCTTCCTTTCGTTATTTGCTGACGACAGTTACTTGATCTCCTGAATCGCGTAACGCGAAACATCTACGACGGCTCCGGATCGGACTTTGATCTGGACCTTTTCGCCTTCGATGCCTTTAACGGTTCCGTAGATACCGCCGGCGAAAAGAACCTCCTGACCCGGCTTGAGCTCGGTGTGCAGCTCCTTGAAGTACTTCTGCTTCTTCTTCATGTTGATTTGCGACCAGATGGTGTAAATCAAGCCCATGATGACAAGAAGACCTAAAAGGGCCACCGAGGAGCTCAGGACGTTGGCTCCGAAATCGGCCATTAGATGCCGTCCTCGTCGCCGAAAATATCCTCTTCCTCGGCTCCAGCAACAGAAGCGACCGTCTGGGCGGTGATGCCCGTCTGGCCAACGGTCACGGCCTGCTCGCCAAGCTCGGCGAGCGTGGCGTTACCGCGGAGGAACAGAAGCTCGATAACCATGGGAAGGTTGGTGCCAGTCAGAACCTCGACGTTGTCGACATCCTGGGCAATCATCATCGACTGATTGAAGGGGGTACCACCGAGCAGGTCGGTAAAGACGAGCACGCCATCGCACTCCTCGCGCATGGCGGTGATGGCGGCGCGGAGATCCTCACCGTAGGAGGCAGCCTGGTCGCCCTCAAAAGGAACGACGGTAAAAGCGGGCTGGTCGCCAGCGACCATAGCGATAGCGCTTGCAAGGCCGGGGGCGAACTGTCCATGACCGGTAAGAATAAAGCCAACCATTCAAATTTCCCTTCCGAAGGTGTGTACGATCTGAGTTCGATGGTTTTCGGAAGCCAGCGGGCGGGTGCCCTTAAAGCTTCTTGGAAAGCGTTCTTTGAAGACCAGTGGTCTCTCAACTGGTAGTAACCACGTGACGTGTTGTTGTCACTATATCACCACAGAAGAGGTCGCTTTCGTTGATTCATACAGTAAAACGTTTTTGCACCGCTCACGGCAAAAAATCGACCGTTTACCGCTCGTTAACACTTCTACCTGCGGTTTTGAAACCGTTTCGAAATGATTGGGCGAGAGATCGGAACTTTCTTTGCGTCTAAACAACGCAGGGCGGCTAAAAATAGCGTGTGGAAAAAATGCAGGTCATTGTGAAGATTTATGAATTGGTCTTTTTGACTTAATACCAGTTAGAACCAGTGTAGAGATTATCGGTGAACGGTAGTTTTCGACCGTTCACCGGTTATTTGCAATCGTTTTCAGCCGTTTTCCCAGATGAATTGGGGAGACCCGATGAAGCACCTGCGCGATCACGGGAAGTTTTGGCATTTGCCCTCATCCCCCGCGCGCCAAACTCCGGCATCCAAAATGAGCTAATAGCTCACGCTAATCGTTTTCAATCATCACTTACTCAGTATCCGAAATTATTTATCGTTTGTCGTTAATTCTAATATGATACAAGTATCATCCAAGACATTGGTTGGAGGAGCTATGATCCGCTGGAACGTATCCAAATCGAATGAAGCCATCGACCGTGAACAGGCAATAGCCAAACTGAGGAAGCTCACTCGCTACTGCAAATGGGGCACAATCTGCACCATCGTGGCGCTCGCTCTGGCACTCCTCGCAGTCATTGCAATCGAACTTCTATTCATATTGCCTAGCCTCTCCCAAGGGTTCTGTCTCCAATCCGTAGAGCATACGGCTGGCGAAGGGCCATTTCTCGCTCTCGTCGGCGCCAGCGAACAGACCCCTCTTATGCTTGTCGCGCACGACGGTCATACTGCCATAGGGAGCGGCATGATGGCATGCCTCGCGCTTGCCATCGCGCTAAGCGCATACAGGTTTTTCTCCGCCATTGAAAAGGCGGGCAGGCCCTTTGACCTCGAATGCATCCGCATACTACGTCAAATAGGACATTTGTTCCTTATCGGCGGCGCCGCCGTGAAACTTTTTGGTGCCATAGTCACAGGGCTGATACTCTCAGGATTTGGCGGTAGCTTTACGGATGCGCTTGGCGGCCAGCATCTCGACCTCTCCATGCTCTTTACAGGCCTGATTATTAGCCTGATTGCCAGCGTCTTCCAGTACGGGTGTATCCTGCAAAAACAAGATGACGAGTTGCTCTAGGGGGAATCCATGATTATTCTGCGGCTCGACCGCATGCTGGCCGAACGCAAGATCTCATCCAAAGAACTTGCAGAACGCGTGGGTATCTCTCAGGTCAATATGTCGCGCATCAAGACGGGCAAGGTATCTGCCGTGCGTTTTTCAACTCTAGACGCGATATGCCGAGCACTCGACTGCCAGCCGGGCGATGTACTGGAATATATACCTGACGATGAAGCCGATAGCCTCTTTGGGCTTAAGGATGAATAGCCATAATTAAGCCCCCAATCACGCCCTCAACGCAAATAGCCCGCTAGAACGTTGTCCGTTCTAGCGGGCTCAATCAGGTAGATCGGTTAGCGCGCAGTAGTGCAGGCAAACCTTACGCAAACAGGCCGTAGATGCTGATGTTGGCCTTGGCGTAGAGGCCGTTCGCATACTCGGTCCACTTGGAGCTGGCGCTCGAAGCCTGCGAGGAATACTGCTGGTAGGCGGTGTAATAGGCGGTCATGGCTTGCTTATAGGTAGCGCTATCGGCCGTAAAGGCATCGTCGGCAAAGGCCTTAGCGTAGGTGCTGTCGGCGTCCTTCCAAGTGCCCTTCTCGCTATCCCACTCGTCGCCGGCAAGGTTGATGATGTAGTCGGCGTAATCCTTGCTCGCGGTGTCCTCATTGCCGTCAGAAGGCTCGGTCGGAGCGGTCGGCATGCTTGCGGAGCTATCGCCCACCTTCTTCTTGTAGAGCTTCTGCAGCGTCGCGGACTGGCGGACGATCTGCTTGGCCTGATCCTTGGACACGCCATACTGCGTGGCCATGGTCTTGTAGTCGGAGGTGCCGATGGAATCCTCGGCGTACTGCTTCATTTCCTTGGAAGAGACGGTAATGCCCTCGTCCTCGGCAGCGTCCAGCAGAATCTGGTTGCGCACGTAGGACAGGATAACGTCGGCAGAAGGAGCGGTGTAGTTGCCATCACTATCCTTGACGGTGTCGAGGCTGTACTGGCTCTCGATGGCCTCGCGCGCGGTGATATCGCTCTTCTTGCCGTTGTAGCTATAGCTTGCCACGGTCGAATCGAGCTGGTCCTCGGTCAGGGTCGCCGAGCCGACACCCTTGCCGCCAAAGCCGCCATTGCCAATAAAGAAGCCGACCACCGCAGCGATCACGACTGCAACCACAAAGGCGGCGATCATCGTCTTCTTGTGCTTGGATACGCGATCGTCTTCATCGGAACTCAGGATATCGTCGTCCTCATCCTGGGCCTCGGGCATCAGATTCTCGTCGGCGGCATCTGCGGCAATCTGAGCCTCCAGGCGAGCGTCCTCCTCCTCGGCCGTCGTACCGGCAGCAATGTGCTCGGCAGACGTACCGGCGACCAGATCGATCTTCTCGTCCTCGTCACCGTCGGGGCCTTCGCCGCGCTCGATGATCTGGATGCCGTCAATCTCGTCCTTCTCGTCCTTCTTTTGAATCAGACCCATATCAGTTACTCCTTGTTAGGAAACATAGTCCGCAATAGAATACGCCCGACAGAGCGCCGGACGTATTGATTCTCAGGTTATACGCAAACACTTAAGTACTATTTAGGCGTTTGCAGTGTGCATGCCTTAGGCCAGGTGCGCGATAACGGCATCGGCAAAGGCCTGCGTGCCCACAGCACCCTCAACGGAGCCGGTCTGGGCACGACGCACGTCACCGGTAACCTGCTCGCCCTCGTCGAGCGTGGCAGATACGGCGGCGCGAATGCGATTGGCAGCGTCGTTCTCGCCCAGGTGATCGAGCATCATAGCCGCAGACAGAATCTCGGCCGTGGGGTTAGCGATATCCTGGCCAGCGATATCGGGCGCGGAGCCGTGCGTAGCCTCAAAGATGGCGCAATCGGCACCGATGTTGGAGCCGGGGGCCATCCCTAAGCCGCCCACCAGGCCAGCGCACAGGTCGCTGACGATGTCACCGTACAGGTTGGGCAGCACCAGGACATCGAAGTCGTTGGGGTTCTGGACCAGGCCCATGCAGGTGGCGTCGACAATCTTGTCGTTGAACTCGATATCGGGATAGTTGGCGGCCACCTCGCGCGCCACGCGCAGGAACAGGCCGTCGGTCGCCTTCATGATGTTGGCCTTATGCACGGCCGTCACCTTTTTGCGGCCGCAGCGGCGGGCATACTCAAAGGCATACTCCACAATGCGGCGGCTCTTGGCGATGGAGATCGGCTTGATTGAAATGGCGGAATCAGCGGCGAAGGTCTTCTGACCCGAGCGCTCGACAAGCTGCGAGAGCTCCTCAACCTCGGCAGCGCCCTCATCGAACTCGATGCCGGCGTAGAGGTCCTCGGTGTTCTCGCGCACGATGACCAGGTCGACGTCGCGGAAGCGCGAGCCGTCGCCCGGCTGCGACAGGCAGGGGCGCACGCAGGCGTACAGGTCGAAATGCTTGCGCAGGGCGACGTTAACGCTGCGGAAGCCCGTGCCGACCGGCGTGGTGATGGGGCCCTTGATGGCAACCTTGGTCTCGGCGACCGCATCGAGCACATGCTGGGGCAGCGGCGTGCCAAACTCGTCCATGACGCCGGCGCCGGCCTCCTGGACGTTCCAGTTGATCTGGACACCGGCAGCCTCGACCACGCGGCGCATGGCCTGCGTAATCTCGGGACCGATACCGTCACCGGGAATCAGGACTACATCGTGCGCCATAATCTGTTACTCCTCGTCTTCGGCGTCGTCAGATTTTTTAACGCTAGCACGCTTCTTCTTTTTGGAGAGATCCAGGCCAAAACGTTTAACAAGCATTTCGCAAATCTCGCTCGAACGGGCCTTGAGATAGCTGCCCTTACCGTTCTCGGCATCGAACTTAAGGCGCAGCGCAAGCTTCTCGGCAACCTCGGCGTCGATCTCGCCCTGGCAAAACTCGTACAGGCAACCGAGCATGTCGCGATACTCAAGGTCGCCGTGGTAGCACTGGATAGCCTCGTCCAGGATGGGCCAAGCCTCGCGCGAACGCTCGACGCTCGTGGCGCCCCACACGCACAGCAGGCGGAAGGCGGCATAGCGCAGCGTGGAGGAAATCTCGTCGAACAGCGCAGTCTCGGCGCCCTCAAAGGCATCGCCCAGCTGCTCGGGGCAGGTGGCGGCGAGCGCCGCCAGGGCATCGAGGGCCTCCCAGCGGGTCTGAGCCTCGGGGCGGTCGAGTGCCTCGATCAGCGCGGGCACGCAGGGCACGACGCGCTGCGGATCGCGCTCGGCGAGCAGGTGCAGCACGCGGGCGGCAAACTGGCGAATGCGGCGTGTGGGGCAGCCGAGCTCCTGGACCAGGCGGTCGACGGCGTTCTCGTTCTCCTCTGCCAGCTGAAGCTGTGCCAGCTCCTCGTCGGTGAGCTGTTCTTCCTTGTTTTCTGCCATAGCTACCTCTTCTTACTATTTCTTAGCGTGCTTGCCAGCACCCTTGCTGTCATCGGTGACCGAGATGAGCTGTCGGTCGGCCGCGCCATTGCGACGCGCACGGCGGCGTTCCTCAGCGTCGCCCGCGTCGGCGGCGGCGCGATGGGCCTTGTTGACGTTAAAGACCTCGTCGTGCTTGCGCCACGGACCGACGGACTCGCCAAAGCTCATCTTAAGGCCGGCGATAAAGCCGCCGAGCCAGCCGATCGGCGCAAACTGCACCAGCGGGAACAGCGAGAACACCCAGGTCAGCAGGACGACTGCCGCCGCTCCCGCAAAGTTGGCAATCCAGTAGTCGCGCTTGGTGATCACGCGCTTTTCGCAGGCCCACTGGCCGCACAAAAAGCCAATGTAGATCGCAAAGAGAAAGAGCACCAGCGCAAGCACCACGAACGTCCAGCTCATGGGCGTTACTCCTCGTGATGATGGCCGCAGCAGCACTCGTGGCCGTCGTCATGGCCGTGGCCGCCGCAGCACTCGTGGTCCTCGCCGTGATGGTGGCCGCAACCGCACTCATGGTCGTCGCCGTGCTCGCCGCAACCGCAGCCGTCCTCGTGAGCACCGTGCTCTTCGGGACGATACTGCGACCAGTCCAGACCGGCGGCGATGGCGTCGGCCTCCTCCTTGTAGAGGACCGTGATGGCCTGGGTGCCCAGCTTGGCGCCACCGATGGCGTCGAGCATGTCGTAGAGCGTAAAGGCCACGTCGGCACCGGGCAGCGCGAGCTCGCGGTCATCGGCGTAGGCGAGCGCCAGACGCAGGTCCTTAATGAAGTGCTCGACCATAAAGCCGGGCTTGTAGTCGCCGTCGAGCGCCTTGGGAGCCAGGCTCTCCATGGCGCCGGACTTGCCGGTACCGCCCAGGATCATCTGGCGGGTCTTCTCCAGGTCAAGGCCGCTCAGCTCGGCAAATGCCATGGCGTCTGCCATGCCGACCATGCAGGCGCCCAGCGACACCTGGTTGGCGAGCTTGGCAGCCTGGCCCTTGCCGGCGCCGTCGAAGCAGCAGATGTTGGCCGCAAAGGTGGCAAGGATGTCGCGGACCGGCGCGATGTCGTTCTCGGTAGCGCCCACGATAGCCGTGAGCGTACCGGCGATAGCGCCCGACTCGCCGCCGGTGACGGGGCAGTCAAACGCCATGCGACCAGAAACCTGGGCGGCCTCGGCAATGTCACGGGCGAGCTCGGGCGAGCTCGTGGTGAGGTCGATCAAGACCGCGCCCGGCTTGGTGCACGCGAGCAGGCCGTCGCCCGCAAGGTAGAGCTCCTCGACCTCGGAGGGATAACCCACCATGGTAAAGACGACGTCGGCGTTCGCCACGGCATCTGCCGGCGTATCGGCCCAGACTGCGCCATGCTCGATAAGCGCGGCGGCCTTGGACTTAGTGCGGTTGTTGACCGTGACGGGATAGCCGGCGTCCAGAATATGGCCGGCAATGGGGGCACCCATGATTCCGGTGCCGATAAATGCGACAGAGAGCTTATTTGCCATGAAACCTTTCCTTTTGGGTTGGGTGTTATTACCAGGTTGAATACTCGGTGCCAGCGTTTTGGCAGTGAGTTGGGGTCGATTACGGCCGCGTTACTTGCCTACTGACCGCGCACGCGGCGGGCGATGCGGTCGGAAAGCGACGCCTTGTCGGCGCGGTTCTTACCCCAAAACGCGCAGGCCACCATGCCGGGGCCCACGTGCGAGCCGATGGTGGGACCCACGGAGCTGCGAACGATCGTGACGTCAGCGCAGCCTTCCTCCTTGCGGATGGCAGCTTCGAGCCAGTCGCCGTCCTTTTCGGCATCGGCCGTCATGATGGCGATGGGCATGGTGCGGTCGGGCACGTAGTTCTCGCGGAACGACTTGAGGATGGACTTGAGCGCCTTCTTGCGGCCGCGGTTGACGCCGATCAGCGACAGCGAGCCGGCAAGGTCGTAGGAGAGCTCGGGCTTGACATCGAGCTTTGCCGTGAGCTGCGCCGCCGCGGGCGGAATGCGGCCGCCGGCAGCCAGTGCGTCGAAGCTCTCGAGCGTAAAGTAGCCGTGGACGTAGGTCTTTGCCTCGTTTGCCCAATCGACCAGCTGCTTGGCGGTCAGTCCCGCCGAACGCTGGCGCACGGCCTCGAGCGCCAAGAGCGCGCCAGTCGCGCAGGGCAGAGCGTTGTCGACCACGTAGAGCTCAAAATCGGGATACTCGGCACGCACGGCGTCCGCCGCCTGGCACGCGGAGTTGTAGCTCGACGACAGCGCCGAGGTAAAGCACAGGTAGACCGTGGGCGTGCCCTCTTTGGCGCACTCGGTAAAGAACTCGATATAGCGACCGAGCGACACAGCCGAGGTGGACACGTGGGCACCAGCGCGCATGCGGTCATAGAACTCCTTGGGCGCGATGCTCGACCAGATGTCATCCGTGCGCTCCTCGCCATCGATAATGAAGGGGAAACCCAGGATATCGACATCGAGGTTCGCGGCGACCTCGGGGCTAAAGTCGCAGCAGGTATCGACGACGATGCGGCAACGGTCCGAATGACCGGTAGATGCGGCCTTGTCCATCAAAGCGACTCCTTACGTAAAAAGGCGGCCACCCGCATGGGATGGCCGCCAACCGTTAACTCATGCAAGTTAACGTATTTTACTCGTCAAGTGTTTCGATACGGGGCTTGATGATGCCATATCCACCATTCTTACGGTGATACACCACATTGATGAGGCCAGTCGTCGCGTTCTCGAACACGTAGAAGTCGTGACCGAGCAGATCGGTCTGCACCAGCGCCTGCTCCTCAGTCATCGGGGTGACGTCGATGACCTTCTCGCGGACGAGCAGGTCGTCCTCCTCCTCGGGCAGCAGCAGGTCGGCCAGATCCTCGACGCGCTCGACCGGTGCGACATCCGCGGCGCTGGCACCGCCCTGGCGGTTGTCCACGACCTTGGTCTTGAACTTGCGCAGCTGACGAGTAACCTTATCGGCGGAGAGATCGATGGCGGCATACATATCTGCGCCGTGCTCGGCAACGCGAATCACAGAGCCGCGGGCACGAACCGTGACCTCGACGATTGCCGGGTTGGGGTTCGAGGGGTTCTTCTCATAACGAAGCACGACGTCGACTGTCATGGGCTCGATGTCGAAAACCTTGAGCGCCTCGCCGATCTTCTCATCCACATGCGCACGCAGAGCATCGGTTACCGTCGTCTTGCGTCCAGAAACCTTGATATCCATACGTGGCTCCAATCTGCCTCGGGGACTTACTGTACTGGCTATGTACCCATTGCCGTGCATTTAATCACGCGGATTCCTAAAGACCCGAATAACGATTGCTTGATACCGCATACCGAAGTCTCGTACTTTTCCATGGCAAAGTGCGCTATAGGAGGGAGCCGACAGATTTGTATTTGGTCCCGAAAATTGGCTTTGACCTGCTGGTTTTATAGGGATGAAAAAGCCGGGCTCCCCTATTGGGGAAGCCCGGCAGTGCATGTTGAAACCGTGAAGAGGTGTCCTTTCCAACGTATAGGAGACACCACCCCTGGCAATAACTAGCTATTGAGTTTGTTAATGTCATCGTCAGTGATGGTGCCTTCCTGGCTGGACGATTTGTCCTCGGAGGATGCGGTCTCATTGTTGGAATCGAAAGACTCGCTGCCGGAGGACATGGTCTCACTGGACTCAGAGTCGCCCGGTTGCACGTTAGCGCCCGAAACCGTCTTAGTGGTGAGGTCGTAGGGAATCTGACCGTACCAGACGCAGTGAACCGCCTCGAGCGTACCGTCGACCGTGATGTCGTCGAGGGCATCACTCACGGCACGGCACAGTTCGTCATTGGACGAGAGGCCCGCAACACCAAGCGTCGAGGGCGCCTCGAGCGCACCGACATAGGAGACCTCGCTCATCAGGCGTGCAAGGTAGCCGCCGGCCGTGGAGTCGCAGATCACATAGTCGACCTCGCCGGACTCGAGCGCCTCAAAGCACTCGTTGATGTTGGAGTAGGTCTTTTGGTTGGCGGTAATGCTCTGCTTAGCAAGCGCCTCCTGCGAGGCCGAGGACATCTGGACACCCAGGGTAGACGTGTTAAGGGTATCGGTGGAAACGCTTAGCGACCCACCATCGCTGGTTTTACCGAACACAGAAGCGGCATCGTACAGGCAGGTGCCGAGCGAGCTAACGTCCCCGTCTGTGGAGTTGATCTCGCCGATAAAGATATCAGCCTTTTTGTCGCCGAGCGCGGAACCTGCCGAGGACGCATCGACAAAGGCGACCTTAAGGCCCATGCGGCTTGCGAGGGCGCGGGCGGCGTCAACCGCATATCCCGTGAGCTCGCCGTCGGCGCCTTGCATGGCCTGCGGCGCATCGGAAGTATCGAGGGCGACCGTCAGGGTTCCGGGAGTGACCAGGGCATCGTCCGACACCGCCGGCGTGACGGTCTCGTACTCGATCTGGTCGATCGTGGGAGTCGTGAACGTAGACAGCGGGTTGAACGCGCATCCGCCCAGGCCCAAAACGGCAATGACCGCTGCGGTCCCAGCACCTAACCGAGCCGCGTGCATCAAGCTGCCCCTCACCATGTCCACTACCCTGCCTTCTGTGTCGTATACAATCCGTGCGTTGCGCAGAATATCAGATTGTTCCCACCAGCTGACCTGGTATTTGACCCCACACTTGCGCACCGGGGTGTTTGCTCGGGAGGCCGCAGCCACCTTCACGACTGACCCGCTCGCCCGCGAGGCGGTATTGCCCCAAAGAAAGTAGAACGGACGGTGCGGCTTACATCTAGGACGCGCCATGATCGCGCCGCGCACACGCGGTCGCTTACGTGGATCCCTTTGACCGCGTCTGTCTTGGACTAGGACGGGCATTTCGTCCGTCCGCAACCACAGCCTGGTAGGAACGAAGCGCATTATAGCTAAGTTCAAGCTAAAGTTTAAGGTTAGGGGCGTCATTCGCATCGCGAGTACAGATTTCGCAGGTCGGAGCGGGCTATTCGTGCCCCCATGAAGCCCGGAGCTCCCCCACGGGGAGCTCCGGGGCACCCGTCTCAGGGCGCCCTGTGCAAAAAACGGCAAATATGAGTACTGTCACCAATTTAGTAGCAGCGTATTACCGCCTCACGAGCCCTTTTTGAGTTCCGCACAGCCTGCTTGGCGCCAAGATATTCCACATTCGTTTACTATCTCGGTAGCGCGCAGAGATGTGGTGTAAGAGGCGGGGCATGCCCCGCCTCTTCTCTTTCTTGAAAGGGAGGGGACACCGCCTAGAATTCGTCGTTGGAGTAATGAAGGTGACGAATGGAAGGAAAGGCGATGCCCCAAGAAGAGAGTGTACTGCGCCTCGGCCGCGACGAGGCCCTCGAGGCGGCGAGGCTTTGGCAGGAGTGCGGCGACGCGCGCGAGTTCGCGTGCAGGGTGCTGGGCGGCGTGATGAACGCGCTGATGGACTCCGAGGCCCAGCAGATGTGCGGCGCGGGCCGCAACGAGCGCAGCGACGGCAGGGAGAACAGCCGCAACGGCTACCGCCCCAGGTCGCTCAAGACCGCCGTGGGCGACGTGGAGCTCGAGATACCCAAGCTCAGGCACGGCACCTACTACCCCGAGGGCATGCTCGCGCGATGGTCGCGCGTCGACACCTCGGTGGCCGCCATCGTGCAGGAGATGTACGTGTGCGGCGTGTCCACCCGCAAGGTCGAGCGCGTGGCGTCCAGGCTGGGCATATCCTCGCTGTCGAGCTCGGAGGTCTCGAGCCTCTGCTCCGACCTCGACGCCGAGGTGGCGGAGTTCCGCAGCCGCGACCTGTCGGGCACGCCGTGCTGCTACCTGTGGCTCGACGCCACCTACATGAGCTGCAGGGTCGGCTCGTCGGTCGTCTCGCAGGGCGTCGTGACCGCGATCGGGCTGGGCGCCGACGGGCGCAAGCACTTCCCGGGCTGCGACGTGGTCGACACCGAGAGCGAGGACTCCTGGGCGGCATTCCTCGGCGGGCTGCGCGAGCGCGGGCTGGCCGGCGTCCGCCTCGTGGTCTCCGACAGCCACGCCGGGCTCGTGGCCGCCGTCTCGCGCCTGTTCCAGGGCTGCGCCTGGCAGCGCTGCGTGACGCACCTGCAGCGCAACCTCCAGAGCGCCTGCTCGGGCAGGCCCGAGGACTCCAAGGCGGCCGTCAGGGACCTCGTGCACGCCGCGGTCTACCAGGACGACCCCGACCTCGCGCGCTGCGTGTGGGCCGAGGCGGCGCCCTGGGTGGCGTCGGTGTCCGCCAGGGCCGGCGAGGTCTTCGAGCGGGCCGAGGACTCCGCGCTGGCGTTCACGGCCTTCCCCAGGGCGCACTGGGCCAAGCTCCGCACCAACAACGTCCAGGAGCGCGCCAACCGCGAGATCAAGCGCCGCTACAGGGTCGTGCAGTCCTTCCCCTCGAGGGAGTCGATGCTGCGCCTGACGTGCGCGAGCCTCATGGAGACCGAGGGGCAGTGGTCCCAGCAGCGCGTGTTCTCCGAGGCCTCGGCCGCCGAGGGCTTCGCCGAGCCCGCGGACAGGCCGGCCCCGACAGAGGGGAGGCGCCGCGCGCTCGGGCGGCGCGCCAGGGAGATAGTGGACGAGATAGTCGAGAAGCGCGGTCTCAAGAAGGAGTAACATCGGGACTTGCAGCGACGGACCTCAGGACACTCTTACACCACGTCTGCGCGCGCGACC
>JAXJEC010000064.1:0-24917 GCA_036301625.1 Collinsella sp.
CGGCCGGTCCGGCCCTCAGGGTATCGGGTTCCCACATTCATCCGCACATGTGCGGATGAATGTGGGAAGTGTTCGGATGAAGTTGATAATCAAGGCCAATGACTAGGTCGGAAAATTTCTTAAAAAAGTTCTTGCCCTGAGCTGATTCGTCCGTATAATAAACTTCGTTGCTTGAGAGCACGCACCTATTCCTCGGTAGCTCAATGGTAGAGCACGCGGCTGTTAACCGCGCTGTTGTAGGTTCGAGTCCTACCCGGGGAGCCAGAATTTTTCAGCCCTTTCTGTTGGGCTTTAAATTCCTCGGTAGCTCAATGGTAGAGCACGCGGCTGTTAACCGCGCTGTTGTAGGTTCGAGTCCTACCCGGGGAGCCAGGTTGTAAAACCCGTCGCTTATGCGGCGGGTTTTTTCATGCCGCGATCGCCGTTCGCGAACGTTACCATATCAACATTTCGTGTCGAGGATGTAATCCCGAGGCCCGCCACCTCAACATGCCGCGGTCGTTGTAGAATATTGCAATGATTGCTCCCACGACATGGTGCCGCGAGCACCAAGAAAAGGAGATTCTTGTGTCTGAGACCATTAACGGCAGCCTGAGCGTCTCGAACGACGTTATTGCCGATATTGCCGGTTATGCCGCGATGACGTGCTATGGCGTTGTCGGTATGGCTGAGCAGCTCCAGGGCGCCGAGAGCGTGCGCCTGCTTGCCGGTCAGCGCCTCCGCAAGGGCGTGCTTGTCTCCGCCGACGAGAACGGCCTTACGGTCGATCTTCACGTCGTGCTCGAGAACGGCGTCAACATGAAGTCCGTCTGCCACAATCTTTCGAGCTCCGTTGCCTTCACTCTGCAGGAGATCGCCCAGATCGATCCAGCCAGCCTTAAGATCGGCATTCATATCGACGCGCTCAAGAGCCGTCTGAACTAGCATCCGAAAACGGAGATTCAAATACCCATGATTGCAAAGACCATTCGCACCTGTTTTCCGATCGCTGCGGCTGCCGTTTCCGACAAGGCCGAGGAGATCAACAAGCTCAACGTCTTCCCCGTACCCGACGGCGACACCGGCACCAACATGTCGCTCACGCTCGCCTCGGTGACCAAGGAGCTTTCCGCCCTTCCCGCCGATGCCGATATGGAGGCCATCGCCGGCGCCATCACCCACGGCTCCCTGATGGGTGCCCGCGGTAACTCCGGAGTCATCACCTCGCAGATTCTGCGCGGCGTGGCCGAGGGTCTTGTCTCTGCCGACGAGCCTATTACGTCCGCCAACATTGCCTTCGCCTTCCGTCGTGCCGTCAAGGTTGCCTTCCAGGCTGTCCGCAAGCCCATCGAGGGCACGATCCTCACGGTCCTGCGCGATGTCTCGACCAAGGCCGATGAGTGCGAGAAGAAGAAGTTCTCGGCCGAGGATGCGCTCGATGCTATCGTCGTCGAGGCGTACCAGTCCGTCGCCCGCACGCCCGACCTGCTGCCCGTTCTGAAGGAGAACGGCGTGGTCGACTCCGGCGCCTTTGGCTTCGCCATCTTCCTTGAGAACTTTGTGGCTGCAGCACTTGGCCGCAGCACCGTTGTCGAGGATTTCTCCGCCACGTTTGATTCCGCTGTCTCTGCCCGCGACGCGGCCCTTGGTCGCGTTGAGATCGAGGCCAACGACGATTGGGAGGGCTCGGAGTTCCGCTACTGCAACGAGTTCCTGTTTAAGGCCGACGCCCCGTTTGACGAGGACGAGTGCCTTAAGTTCCTGGGTTCCATGGGCGACTGCGAGCTTCTCGTGGGCGCCTATCCCGACTACAAGATCCATGTGCACTCCAACACCCCCAACCTGGTGCTCGAGCACATGCTGCAGCTCGGTCAGATCTATGAGGTCTTTATCCACAACATGGAGATGGAGGCCCACGACCGTACCGCCAAGATCCACGAGGATCAGGAAAAGGCCGCCGAGCCCGCCAAGGCGCTGGGCTTTGTCGCCGTTGCCGCCGGTTCCGGCGAGGCCGACATCCTCAAGTCCCTCGGCGTCGACGTGATCGTGTCCGGTGGCCAGACTATGAATCCCTCGACCGCCGACCTGCTGGGCGCGGTGGACCAGGTCAACGCGACCTCGGTCATCATCCTGCCCAACAACGGCAACATCCGCATGGCCGCTGAGGCTGCTGCTTCAGCCTGCACCGACAAGAAGGTCGCCGTCGTTCCCACCAAGACCGTCCCGCAGGCCTTCTCCGCGCTGTTCGCGGTCCTGCCCGATTCCGAGCTCGAGGATGCCGTCGCCGCCATGGTCGACGCCATCAGCGAGGTCCGCGATGGCGAGGTCACCCGCGCCGTGCGCGACTCCAGTGCCTCTGACGGTTCTCCGATTCACTCCGGTGACGTCATGGGTATCATCGCCGGCTCCATCGACGTGGTCGGTTCCGACGTGAAGCAGGTCACACTCGACTGCATCAACCGCATGCAGGAGGAAGAGGAGGGCGACGCGCTGACGATTCTGGCCGGCGAGGAGCTGTCCGATGAGGCCTTCCAGGAGATCGTCGACGCTATCGAGGAGGCTCAGCCCGATCTGGAGATTGACGCCCATCGTGGCGAGCAGCCGCTCTATCCCGTGATCTTCTCGATCGAGTAGGCAACTGCCCATGTCCGAGCTGTGCTCCGTGCCGCGCGTCTCGGAGCGCTTTGCCCAGAGCAATGCGCTCGACGAGGATATCGCGCGACTCAAATATGTTTCGGGTAAACGTGAGGAGGCCCTTCGCCGTCTGGGAATTCGGACGGTGGGGGACCTCCTTCTCCATATCCCTCATCGATACCTCGACTTTACCCGTTCTTGGTCTATCGAGATGGCGCCCATCGGTACCGTGTGCACCATCATCGCCACGGTCGACCGTATCGTCCAAAAGCAGCCGCGTCCGCGCATGCAGGTGACCGAGGTCTCGCTTGTTGACGAGACGGGCGTGCTGCAGGTCGCCTTTTTCCGCCAGCCCTGGATTGCCCAGCAGCTTAAGCAGGGCGACCGCCTGGCCGTGATGGGCAAGGTCGAGTTTGCCTACGGCTTTAAGCAGATGGCCTCGCCGCACTTTGAAAAGCTCGAGGACGGGCGTGCCGCAGGCACCATCCTGCCGGTCCATTACGTGAGTGATGGCGTGAGCCAGGCGTGGATGCGCCGCATCGTAAGCGGCGCGCTCGAGGTCGTCGGCAATCCGTTCGATCCGATTCCTGCACGCCTGCGTGTCAAGCGCCGCCTGATGAGTAATGCCCGTGCGCTGCGTTCAATCCATTTTCCATCGAGTATGGCCGAGCGGGATATCGCGCGACGTCGCCTTGCCTACGAGGAGTGCCTCTACCTTCAGCTGGCGCTGCGCCTGCGCAACGACGGCGGCTTGGTCGAAGTCGCTCCCTACGCCCACGCCGCGGGCGAGCACCTGGCGGCGCTCAAGGAAGCCCTGCCGTTTTCGTTGAGCGACGAGCAGGAGACCGCGTTCCAAGATATCCTGCGCGATATGTGCGATGGCGGGCGCGTGATGAACCGCCTGCTGCTGGGCGACGTCGGTACCGGCAAGACGGCCGTCGCCGCCTGCGCGCTGGCTGTCGCGGCCGATTCGGGTACCCAGTCCTGCGTTATGGCGCCTACGGGCGTGCTGGCGCGCCAATATGCCGATAAGACCGGCCCCTTGCTCTCGCAGGCTGGCATGTCCTGGGCGCTCCTGACGGGTGCCACGCCGGCGGTCGAGCGCGAGCAGATCCATACCCAGCTGGAATCGGGCGAGCTCGACGTGCTCTTTGGAACCCACGCAGTCCTTTCGGATGACGTGGCGTTTAAGCACCTGTCGCTTGTCGTCATTGACGAGCAGCACCGCTTCGGTGTGGGCCAGCGCAATGCCCTGCGTGCCAAGGGGCCGGGTGCCGACCTGCTCGTTATGACGGCCACGCCGATCCCGCGCACGTTGGCGCTCTCGGTCTACGGTGACCTGGACACGAGCATCATCCGCCATCGACCTGTTCCGGGGGCGGGCGTTACGACGCGCGTGCTCACCGAGTCGAGCCGCGATTTGGCCTACGGTGCCATCCGCGAGGCGTATGAAAAGGGCCAGCAGGCTTACGTGATCTGCCCGCTTGTGGAGCCGAGTGACTCGGCCGATGAGCTGGAAGACGTACCCGGTATCGCCCGCGACGACGAGGGCCGCGTGACCGTGCCTGTACCGCTGCACGATACGGCAACCGAGCTCGAACGACTGCGTCTGGCCCTGCCGGGACTTACCATTGAGCGCCTTCACGGCCGCATGCCGGCGGGGGAGAAGGACCGCGTGATCGATGCCTTCAAGCACGGCGAGATCGACGTGCTCGTCTCGACCACGGTGGTCGAGGTAGGCGTCGACGTGCCCAACGCCACTGTCATGGTCATCGAGAACGGTGAGCGCTTTGGCTTGGCGGCCCTGCACCAGCTGCGCGGCCGCGTGGGCCGCGGCAGCGTGTCGGGCACTTGCCTGGTCATGACGCACTCCAAGGGCAACGGTGGCGCGTCGGCGGCACAAGACCGTCTCCTGTCGCTCGAAAAGACCTCTGACGGCTTTGCGCTCGCCCAGATGGACCTGCGCCTGCGCCACGAGGGCGAGATTCTGGGCTACCGCCAGCACGGCGGCGTGACCCTGCGCTTTGTGGACCTGGACGCCGACGAGGATCTTATCGAATGGGCCCATTTGGACGCGGTCGAGCTCTTGCGGTATGCTTGCAACCTTGACTCCATGGCGACGCGCCCCTTGCGCGACGCGGTCGCCATGCGTTATCGACATATCTTTAAGGAGGTCAGCGGAGGATGAGAATCATCGGCGGTGAATGGCGCGGACGCAAGATCGAAGAGCCGCGTGGGCGCGATGTCACCCGTCCCACGACCGATCGCGTGCGCGAGGCATGTGCGTCCATGGTCATGTCGGCGTTCGACTTCGATCTGGACGAGGTCCGCGTGCTGGACGCCTTTGGCGGCTCCGGCGCCCTGGGAATCGAGATGCTCTCGCGTGGCGCCCGCTCGCTCACCACGTTCGAGATCGATCGCAATGCCGCCCGTCTGATCACCAAGAATATCGAGTCGCTGTGCCGCGACCGCTCGCGTTGGCGTGTCGTTACCGGCGATGTGTTGGCGAGCGCCTCGCGCGGCCGTGTGCCGGGTGGTCCCTTTGACCTGATCTTGCTCGACCCGCCCTATGCCTTTGGCGCCGAGCCGGTCGAGGAGCTGCTGCAAAATCTTTCCCAGCAGGGACTGCTGGCGCCCGGGGCCTTTGCCCTTTTTGAGCATGCCGCAGCCGATGCAGGTGCTCATCCGGCTTGTTTTAAGACCGTGCGAGAGAAGCGCTACGGCATTACCTCGGTTGACTTGCTGCGCTGGGTGGCCGAGGACGAGAACGACCATGCTGACGAGAACGAAAATGACGAGGATGTGCCTTCGGAGGACACCCATGAATGACACCATCAACCGCGTAATCGTCCCGGGCACCTTCGATCCCATCACCTTTGGCCATATCGACGTGATCCGCCGAGCTCGCCGTATCTTTCCCAGCGTGATCGTCGCCGTGGCCGAATCGCAGGGTAAAAACGGCGTGGGTACCACCTTTATGCTCGACGAGCGCGTGGCGCTGGCCCGCGAGGCCCTCGGTGATTTGGACGGCGTCGAGGTACTGCCCTTCACCGGCCTGCTGGTCGACTTTGCACGTGAACAGAGGGCGGGTGCCGTCGTTAAGGGTCTGCGCGCCATGACCGACTTTGAGTACGAGTTGCAGCAGGCCGACCTCAACTATCGCCTGGATAGCGAGCTGGAGTCCATCTTTGTCATGAGTGCTCCGCAGTACGGTTACATCTCGAGTTCGGTGGTGCGTCAGATCGCGTCGCTTGGCAGCGACGTGTCGACGTTTGTGCCGCCCAACGTGGTCGAAGCACTCAAACATCGCTTTTCGTGACGTTTTTTATTGCCTGGTGGCATGTGGTAAACTAACACGATGATATGTTACCTATGAAAGGAGACCGGATGCCGGGCGAGAATTTTCCTGGCGACAGGATCGTGAGTCTTGTCGACGAGCTCGAGGGGCTCATCGAAGAGGCTAAGACGCCGTTCGGCAAGAACGCCCAGATGAAGGTTATCGACGCCGACGTCTTCTTTAACATCCTCGATGAGATCCGCATGAGCTATCCCGAGGAGTGGCAGAAGTCCCGCCGTATCCTCAAAGAGCGCGAGGAGCTTATGGCCTCCGCCGCCGCTCAGGCCGATTCCATCATTGCCGATGCTCAGCAGCAGGCGCTCACCATTGCCGGTGAGCAGGAAATTGTCCGCTTGGCACAGCAGCAGGCCGACGACATCCGCGACCGTGCCCAGCAGTACGAGCGCGAGACGCGCTATGCCGCCGAGGATTACGCCGAGCAGGTCTTTACGCACCTCGAGGAGAACCTTAAGAGCCTGACCGGCACCGTCACCCGTTGCCGTCAGCAGCTCAACGAGGGCGCCGCTCAGCAGAACGGTCAGTGGTAATGGCCGAGTTCCCGAGCGTAACCGTCGATCTTTCCGAGCAGCTCGAGTTTCCCGGAGACTCATACCCGCTGACCGGCAAGGTCGATGTCGCCACCTACACGGTGGGCGAGAAGGAGTACCAGCTGCAGGACGGCATTGCCTACGACGTGGTCTTTACCAACGCCGGTACCGGTGTTCTGCTTTCGGGCATGGTCCGCGCTCACGCCACCGGCGAGTGCGATCGCTGCCTGGAGCCCGCCTCGTTTGATATCGCAGGCGAGATCGAGGAGTTCTACCTCTTTGAGGAGCCCGAGGACCCCGAGGCCTACGAAGACGGCTACGAGTTGCTGGGCGAGGATCGCATCGTCGATCTGGGTGAGCCCATCAACGACGCGGTCGTCATGGACACGCCGTTCGTTGTCCTGTGCAAGCCCGATTGCCGCGGCCTTTGCCCCACCTGCGGCAACAATCTCAACGTCGAGCAATGTGATTGCGCCGCCAAGGCGGAGGCCGAATGGGCCGCTGCCACGGAAAATCCATTTGCAGCATTGAAGAATCTCAAGCTTGACGAGTAAAACTGTGGTAGTATCGCTACTTGCGCGTAATCGCCACACTGGATAGTTCATAAGGAAGGTCACTATGCCCGTACCTAAACAAAAGCAGGGTCGTATCCGCACTCACACCCGTCGTTCCGCCAACATGAAGATCTCGGCTGCGGCTCAGTCCACGTGCCCCCGTTGCGGCGCTGTCAAGCTTCCGCACCACGTGTGCCCCAGCTGCGGTTTCTACAAGGACCGCGAGGTTATCGTTACCGAGTAACGGTATACTCTGGATGCGATGCCGTTCCAAATGGAACCACAATGGCCGGCTCAATGAGTCGGCCATTTTTGTTTAAGGAGCATGTATATGAGTAACGTTCGCGTTTGTGTAGACGTTGTGGGCGGAGACGAGAAACCTCAGGTTGTTCTTGATGGTATCGAGGCTGCGCTTGCCGCCGATCCCGATATCGAGGTCTTGGCAGCTGGTCCCGCCGAAATCGTCAATCCCTTTGCAGCTTCCCATGCACGTGTTGAGGCCCTTGAGGCGCCTGACGTTATCGCCATGGATGACGATCCCATTCGCGCCGTGATGACCAAGCGTAAGTCGTCGATCGTGCTTTCTTGCCGCGCCATTAAGAAGGGCAACGCGGATGCGTTCTTCTCCGCCGGCTCCACCGGTGCCATGACCGCCGCCGCCACCGCCTATGTGACGCCGTTTAGGTATCAGGCCGAAGGCAAGAAGCAGCCGGTGCGCCCCTGTCTGACCAATGCGCTGCCCAATCGCGCCGGCGGTCTGACGGTGCTGTGCGACATGGGTGCCAACCCCGATGTGGAGGTCGATGACATGGTGCGTTTTGCCCAGATGGGTAGCGCCTATGCCCGCGTCGTCCTGGGCATCGAGCATCCTCGCGTGGGCCTGCTTGCCAATGGCACCGAGGACGAGAAGGGTTCCAACTTTACCAAGGCCTGCTTCCCGGCCATGAAAGCCGCCGTTCCCGGCTTTGTGGGCAACTGCGAAGGCACCGACCTCACCTCGGGCAATTTCGATGTCGTCGTTGCCGATGGCATGTCGGGCAATATTGCGCTCAAGGCCACCGAGGGCGCTGCCAAGTTTTTGCTGCAGGAACTCAAGGGTGCCTTTATGGCCTCGCTCGGCACCAAGATCGCCGCGCTGCTCATCAAAAAGCAGATGCGCGAGATTAAGGCCAAGCTCTCTGGTGATGCCAAGGGCGGTGCGATTCTTTTGGGCCTGCGTGGCGTGGTCCTAATCGGCCATGGCGCCACCTCGGTCGAGGCTGTTAAAAACGGTACGCTCGCGGCGGCCGAAGCCGTGCGCGCGGGGCTGGTCGAGAACGTCGCCAACTCCATGGACGGCATCGTTTTGTAAGAGCGAGTTAGAGCGCTGTTATGTGCCTCGCGGCCTGCTTCGTGGGGTAGAATCAGAACCGTGTCTTGGTACCGCCCGGGCGGTACCATTCTTTTGGTATTCATTCACTATGAGAGGAAGCGCTATGGACCGCTCCGAAATCTTCGACAAGATCGCCGAGGTCGCTGCTGACGTTCTGGGCGTCGATGTTGCCGAAATTAGCGATGAGACCACCTTTGACGATCTCGATGCCAACTCGCTCGAGCGCCTGCAGCTGGTTACGGCTATCGAGGACGAGTTCAACCTCGAGATCGATGACGAGACTCTGCTCTCGCTCAACTCTGTTGCCGACGCCGTCGACGCGATCGAAAACGCCAGGGAGGCCTAGGTCTTGGCTTTGTCTGAACGACTTACGCGTGCCCAGGAAATCCTGGGCCATGAGTTCAATAATAAGGTGCTGCTGCGCGCGGCGCTTACGCATCCCTCGGCAGTCGAGGGCCAGGCGGTTTCTGCCAGCTATGAGCGCCTTGAGTTCTTGGGCGATTCCATTTTGGGCGCCGTCGTCGCCCGTTCGCTCTTTGAGTCCTATCCGGAGTTTGACGAGGGCAAGCTCACGCGCCTGAAGGTGTCGCTTGTCTCGGGCGCCACGCTGTCCGAGGTTTCTCACGAGTTGGGCATCGACGACATCATCATCTTTGGTGCCTCCGAGACCGGTACCGGTGCGCGCGGCCTGCATTCGGCGCTCGAGAACGTCTACGAGTCGCTCGTGGGCGCGCTGTACCTGGACGCCGGCTGGGATGCCGCAGCGGAGTTTATCCACCGTACGCTTAAGCCGCATTTGGCTTCCGAGCGTGCCGAGCACCCCGCGAACCCCAAATCGTTCTTGCAGGAGTGCGTGCAAGCCGACGGTCACGAACCCCCGGCGTATAAGCTCGTTGGCTCCGAGGGCCCGGCGCATGCGCCCACCTTTACCGCCGTGGTGTTGATCGATGGTATTCGCCAGGGTCGCGGCTCCGGCTCCTCAAAGAAGGAAGCCGAGGGAGCCGCTGCACTCGAGGCACTTGACCGCATGGGCTACACCACCAACGGCGTGATTCTCAATAAGAAGCACGTGTAAGCGAGGAACCGTGTATCTCAAGTCCCTCACGCTCAAAGGGTTCAAGTCGTTTGCCGACCGCGCCCATATGACGTTTGAGCCGGGCCTGACCGTCATCGTCGGTCCCAACGGCTCGGGAAAATCGAACATCTCTGACTCGATTCTGTGGGTCCTGGGCGAGCAGAGCGCCAAGCAGCTGCGCGGCCAGGCCATGGAGGATGTCATCTTCTCGGGCTCGTCAGCGCGCAAGCCGGTGGGTGTCGCCGAGGTCACGCTGGTGCTCGATAACTCGGACCATATGCTGCCCGTCGACTTTGACGAGGTCGCCATCACCCGTCGTATGTATCGCTCGGGCGAAAGCGAGTACCTCATCAACTCGAGTCCGTGCCGCCTGATGGACATTCAGGACATCCTGCACGATTCGGGCCTGGGTAAGGATACGCATTCCATCATCAGCCAGGGCAAGCTCGACGCCATTTTGCAGAGCCGCCCCGAGGAGCGCCGTGCCCTCATCGAGGAGGCCGCCGGCATCTCCAAGCACAAACGCCGCAAGGAGCGTGCGCTCAAAAAGATTAAATCGATGGACGAGCACTTGACCCGTGCCAGCGACATCAATAAGGAAATCGCCCGTCAGCTGCGGCCGCTGGAGCGTCAGGTCGATCGCGCGCGCAAGTACAAAGAGCTGTCCTCTCGCGCGAACGAACTTACGCAGATGCTGGCCGTCGACGAGCTTCGTTCGCTGCAGTCGCAGTGGAACGACTTGGAGAGCCGCTCCAAGGAAGGCGCCGCCGAGCTGGAGCTTGCGCAGTACCGCATGGGCGAAAAGGAGCGCGAGCTCGAGAAGCTCCAGGTTATGCTCGAGGAAAAGGGCCTGTTTGTGGGCGACCTGGGCGAGCAACGCCGCCATATGCAAGATGTGGTCGGCCGCATTAACTCCGACATGCGCCTGCTCGAAGAAAAGGGCCACAACATGGTGTCGCGCCTGTCTGACATGCGCGGTCAGATTTCGAGCTCCGAGCATCAGCGTCATCGCGTGGTCGAGGAGCTTGAGGACGCGCGTGCGCAGCTTGAGGAAGTGACCGGTGCGCATATGCAGGCCCAGGAGGACGTCGACGCCGCTGGTCCTGCCGCCGCCGAGCTCCACGAGCGGCGCGTGGCGCTCGACAATCAGATTTCGAAGCTTACGCGCGAACAACGCGATGTGCAGCGCGTAGCCGATAACGCCGCGCTCGAGCTCGCCAAGGTGAAGGATTCCTTGAGCAATGCCGAGGTCGAGGACAACATGTATGCCTCGCGCCTGGAGCAGATCGATGAACAGCTCGAGGAGGTCACGGCCTCGCTCGAGAGCCGTCGCGACCGCGCCGAGGAGCTTGAAGGCGCTCTTGAGGAAGCGCGCCAGGCCCAGGCCGATGCGCGTGAGGCCACCGAGGTCGCCCGTGCAGCCCTGAAGGACCTGCGTGCCCGCGAGAGCGAGGCGCGCAACAAGTTGTCCGAGGTGCGCTCGGAGCTTTCCAGCCAAAAGAAACTCGATGCCCGCATGGCCGACAGCTCGCCGCTCGTGAGCCGTCTGGTGGGTGCGCTGGGCGACGATGTCTCGGGTCGTCTGGGCGACGTGCTCGAGGCCCCGCGCGAGCTTGAGGGCCTGGTTGAGCAATTGCTCGCCGGCGATATCGATGCGCTGCTGTTTGATGACGCCGCCACGCTTGAGCGTGCCGGTCGTGCGGCTCTGGACCAAAAGAAGGCCTCGGGCGAAGCACTGCTGGTGGCGCGCGACGTGAGCGGCTCTACCGCCGCTGAGGGCGCTGCCGGTATCCGCCTGGTTGATCGTCTGTCCGTGCGCGCAGGCTACGGACCCGTCGTCGAGGCGCTGCTCGGCGGCTATTACGTGGTCGATGACTTGGCTGCCGCGCTGTTGGCGCCGGTCGTTGACGGTGTGACCTATGTGACTCCCGATGGCGCCCGCGTAAGCTGTGGCGGCCTGGTGCGCGTGGGCCTCGATGCTGGCGAGGCCTCGGGTGCTCTGGAGCGTAAGCGTCGCATTCGCGAGCTGGAGGGGCTTGAGCCCGATCTGGCTGCCGTGTTTGAGCATGTGTCGGATCAGGTCGTCGAGGCCAACGTTGCCGTCGAGGAGGCCCGTGCCGCCGAGGGCGATGCCGCCGGTGAGATCGCCCGTCTTGAGGGCGAGCGCCGCTCGCTGCTCTCCGAGATCGGCCGCTTGGAGCAAAGCGCCAACAATGCCGAGGTCGAGCGCGTGCGCATCTCCAAGCGCCGCGAGCAGGCTGCCGAGGCCGTTCGTGCCGCGCGCCCGCGCGTTGACGAGCTCACCCGTTCGCGTGACGAGGCGCGTGCACAGGCAAGCGACCTGGGCCTCCAGATTGCCGAGGCCAACGATGAGCTCGATCGCGTTCGCCGTGACGATTCCGAGGCCGCCGGTAAGCTCGCCGATGCCAAGGTGCGCCTGGCCCAGACGAGCGAGCGCCTGCGTTCGCTGAAGGGCCGCGTGCCCGACCTTGAGCATCGTCTTGAGGGCATCGACCGTCGTATCCGCGGAACACGCCAGGCTTCGCGCTCGCTCGAGCTGCTGCGCCTGCGCGTCGACCCCATGCACGAACGCTATTCTGCCCTGTTGGAACGCGCGTCGGATTGGGCAGCGCGCCTGCGTGACCAGGCCTCTCTGGAGGAGGCGGACTCCGCTTCGCTCAAGAAGACCATCGAGGATGCCAAGGCAGAGGTTGCCCGCGCTAAGGAGCGAGTCGATACCGCCTCCGCCGCGCAAAACGAGTTCAAGGTCGCGCGTGGCAAGCTCGAGGTGCAGGTAGAGGCCGCCATTAAGGCCATTACCGCCGATGGCACCACGGTACTCGAGGAAGCACTCATGCTTCCGGCGCCCACGGACCGCGATGCCGCCGAGCGCGAACTCAACCAGCTTGTGCGCCAGATCAACAACCTTGGTCCCGTTAACCAAGTTGCCATGGAGGAGTACGAGCAGCTCAAGCGCCGCGCCGATTACATCGAGGAGCAGCTGGCCGATCTGGAGAGCGCGCGCAAGGCGCTCACCAAGATCACCGTGGCTATCGACCGTAAGATGCGCAAGGCGTTCCTGGTGACGTTTGAGAAGGTCGATGCGAACTTCCGCGAGATCTTCGCCATGCTCTTCCCGGGCGGTCAGGCTCATCTGGAGATGACCGATCCCGAGCATCCTGCCGAGACGGGTATCGAGGTCGTGGCGCAGCCGCGCGGCAAGCGCATCACCAAGATGATGCTCATGTCGGGCGGCGAGAAGAGCCTGACGGCGCTCGCCCTGCTCTTTGCTGTGTACCGCACGCGCACGGTGCCGTTCTATGTGCTGGACGAGGTCGAGGCGGCACTCGATGACGCCAACCTGTCCAAGCTTATCGGCGCACTCGACGTGTTGCGTTCCGATACGCAGCTCTTGGTTATCTCGCATCAGCGCCGTACTATGGAGGACGCTGACGTCCTCTACGGCGTCTCGATGCAAGCCGACGGCGTCAGTCGCGTCGTCTCGCAAAAACTCGATCGCGAAACCGGAAAGGTCGTGAATGCATAATGGGATTCTTCGATGCTCTCTCGCGCGGACTTGAGCGCAGCCGCGAGGCCCTCAACGAGGTCTTCTACTTTGGCGGTGAGGTCGACGAGGATTTTTGGGAGGACCTGGAGGACACCCTCGTAATGGGTGACATGGGCGCCGAGGTCGCTATCAAGGTCTCCGATGACCTGCGCGATGCCGCGGCCAAGAAGAACCTCAAGACCGCTCCGCAGCTTCGCCGCGCCCTGGCCGAGCAGCTTGAGCAGCACTTTGTGCCCATCGAGCGAGATCCGTTCTCCGATACGCCGAGCTGCGTGCTGTTTGTGGGCATTAACGGTGCCGGCAAGACCACTACGGTCGGCAAGATCGCGAGCGCCATGGCTGCCCGCGGCAAGAACGTGGTGATCGGTTCGGCCGACACCTTCCGCGCCGCCGCCATCGAGCAGCTTGATGTGTGGGGCCAGCGCGCTGGCGTCCCCGTCATCAAGCGCGACCGCGGCTCCGACCCGGCAAGTGTTTGCTACGACGTGCTCGACGAGGCCGACAAGCGCGGCAGCGACCTGGTGCTTATCGATACCGCCGGCCGTCTACACACGAGCCCTGAGCTCATGCGCGAGCTTGCCAAGGTGGTCAATGTGACCCGTAAGCGCGCCGCCAATATGGCCGCCGGTCCCATGCCGGTTTCGGTCGTGCTTGTGATCGACGCCGCGACGGGCCAAAACGGTCTGAACCAGGCGCTCGAGTTTAACGAGGCGCTGGGCCTGGACGGTATTATCATGACTAAGCTCGACGGCACGGCTAAGGGCGGTATCGCCATGGCCGTGGCCGAGAAGCTCAAGCTCCCGATCCTGCGCATCGGCGTGGGCGAGCAGGTCGATGACCTGCAGGAGTTCAATGCCAAAGATTTCTGCCGCGCCCTGGTGGGCGAGTCCAATTAAGGAGTGACTAGTGTTTGATTCCCTGAGCGATCGCCTCAACGATACATTTGACCGCCTGCGCGGCAAGGGCAAGCTGACCGAGGCCGATATTACTTCGGCCATGCGCGATATTCGCATGGCGCTGCTCGAGGCCGACGTTAACTTTAAGGTTGTCAAGGAGTTTGTCGCTAAGACCAAGGAGCGCTGCATGACCGCAGAGGTCATGGAGTCGCTCTCTCCGGCGCAAAACGTCGTCAAGATTGTGCTCGACGAGCTTACCGAGATGCTCGGCTCCACCGAGAGCAAGCTCGTCTTTAGCAACCGTATTCCCAATGTCATCATGCTTGTGGGTCTGCAGGGCTCCGGTAAGACCACGGCTGCCGTAAAGCTGGCCTACCTGCTCAAGAAGCAGGGTCGCTCGCCGTTGCTCGCCGCGTGCGACGTCTACCGTCCCGCTGCTGCCGACCAGCTGGCCACGCTCGGCGGCGAGATCGGCGTGCCGGTCTTCCGCGGTGACGGCGAGCACCCGGTCGATATCGCCAAGGGCGCCATCCAGGAGGCCGTCGACCACCTGCGCGACGTGGTCATCGTCGATACCGCCGGTCGTCTGCAGATCGACGAACAGATGATGCAGGAGGCCGTGGACATCAAGAAGGCCGTCAAGCCCGATCAGGTGCTGATGGTCGTTGATGCCATGACCGGTCAGGATATCGTCAACGTCGTCTCGACCTTCGCCGAGCGCACCGACTTTGACGGCGTGATCATCTCCAAGCTCGACGGCGACGCCCGTGGCGGCGGCGCGCTTTCCGTGCGCCAGGTGACCGGCAAGCCCATCAAGTTTGTGAGCATGGGCGAGAAGCCCGATTCGCTGGAGCCGTTCTACCCCGATCGTATGGCCAAGCGCATTCTGGGTATGGGCGACGTTGTCGGCATTATCGAGAAGGCCCAGGAGGCCGCCGATGCCGAGCAGCTCGAGGCCGCCGAGCGCATGCTGCGCGAGGGCTTCACCATGAATGACATGCTCGACCAGATGAAGGCCGTCAAGAAGATGGGCGGCATGAAGGGCATCCTGGGCATGCTCCCCGGCGGCCAGCGTGCGCTCAACCAGATGGGCGGCAACCTGGACGAGGGCATCTTCGACAAGAACGAGGCCATCATCATGTCGATGACCAAGGAGGAGCGTCTTCGCCCCTCCATCATCAACGGCCAGCGCCGTGCCCGCATCGCCAAGGGCGCCGGCGTGACTCCCACAGAGGTCAATAGCCTTATGAAGCAGTGGGGCGAGATGAACAAGATGATGGGCCGCATGCGCACGATGGCCAATCAGGCTCAGGCCGGCGGCAAGAAGGGCAAAAAGGGCAAGAAGGGCAAGAAGATGCGCATGCCCAATATCCCTGGCCTGGACGCTATGGGCTTGGGCGGCATGGGCGGCCTGGGAACGGGCGGCCCCAAGTCCGATATGGACCTGCTGCGTCAGATGGAAGCGCAGATGCGCAACAAGAAGTAACGACTGGTTGAGTCGTGTATGGCGAAGGCCGCCTGGATGGTATTCCAGGCGGCCTTCGCCGTTTGTTCGCTGGTTGTCGCACGCGTGGAAGCGCGTTCTCGACGAGGTGCTTGCCGCTAGTGGCAGCCGCAGCCTTCGTGCCCGTCATGGTTGTGGTGACCGTGGCAGCCGCAGGACTCGCCATGCTCGTGGATGTGCTCGTGATCATGTCCATGGCAGTCGCAGGTGGCCTCGCCGTTCTGTGCGAGCGTGCCGGCAATGAGGGCCTCGACGCAGGCATCGCAGCTGCCCTGGGCGCCCGCATAGACCGTGATGCCGGCTTGGGCAAGCGCGTTGATAGCGCCGCCGCCGATACCGCCGCAGATGAGCGTGTCAACGCCACCGTTGGCAAGCAGGCCCGCCAAGGCGCCGTGGCCGGTGCCACCGGTGCCTACGACCTGCTCGTTGAGCACCTTGCCATCCTGGATGTCGTAGATCTTGAACTGCTCGCTGCGGCCAAAGTGCATAAAGATGTTGCCGTTGTCGTACGTCGTTGCCACCCTCATGGTGCCGACCTCCTTTGCTGGCCATGCGGCCGTCGTCGTGGCGATGGGGGAGTACGCGATATTGCCGCCCTCGATAACGAGCGCCCGTCCGTTGACCAGCGCATCGGCCACCTTGCGATGCGCGCGGCTGCAAATGGCCGCCACCGTTGCGCGGGCGATGCCCATCTGCTGGGCGACCGCCTCTTGGTTGAGACCCTCCAGGTCGCACAGGCGCAGCACCTCAAGCTCGTCGACGGTCATGTCGATGGCATCACCGCTGGCCAGGCCATCGGGGGTAAAGCCGCGGTATTCGGGGATGATCCCGACGCGGCGCAGTTTTTCGCGTCTTCCTGCCATGCACACTCCAAATCTGACATATGTCAACAATAGAATAGCGAACGTGCGGATTTGCGCAAGGAATTTCTGGCATATGTCAGAAAATGAGGGCTTATGTTTGGGCTGTGGGGCCGCGCGCGCCTGGGCTACAATAAATCTCGCTTATAGGCGACTGACAGGAGGGTCAATGAGCAAAGCTGATCAACAGTTTGTAACCATGTGCCGCGATATCTTGGACCATGGCACCACCACCGAGGGCCAAAAGGTCCGCCCGGTGTGGGAGGACGGCACCCCTGCCTATACCATTAAAAACTTTGGTGTCACGGCGCGCTATGATCTGCGCGAGGAGTTCCCCGCGCTCACCCTGCGTCGTACGGCGCTTAAGTCTGCCATGGACGAGATTCTGTGGATCTATCAAAAGAAGTCCAATAACGTGCATGACCTCAACAGCCATATCTGGGATGAGTGGGCCGATGAGACCGGTTCCATCGGTAAAGCCTACGGCTATCAGATTGGTCAGAAGAGCCATTACGCCGAGGGCGACTTCGACCAGATGGACCGTGTACTGTACGACCTTAAGCACACGCCGTATAGTCGCCGCATTATGACCAATACGTACGTGTTTAGCGATCTGTCCGAGATGCACCTTTATCCATGCGCCTATAGCGTGACCTATAACGTGACGCAGCGTCCTCAGGACGACAAGCCGACGCTCAACATGATTCTCAACCAGCGCAGCCAGGACATTTTGGCCGCGAACAACTGGAACGTGTGCCAGTACGCCATTTTGCTGATGATGGTCGCGCAGTCGGTCGATATGATTCCCGGTGAGCTGCTGCACGTGATCGCCGACGCCCATATCTATGATCGTCATGTCGATATCGTCCGCGAGCTTATCGAGCGTCCGCAGTTTGCGGCACCCAAGGTAACGCTCAACCCCGATGTGCATGACTTCTATGCGTTTACGACCGATGACCTGATCGTCGAGGGCTATGAGCACGGCCCTCAGGTCAAGAACATCCCCATTGCGGTGTAGGTGACGCGCATGACGTGTAAGCTTTCTGCCATCGTCGCCGTGTGTGACGACTGGGGTATTGGCTGCGAGGGCGATATGGTGGTGTCCAATCGCGCCGATATGCGCCATTTTGTGGCCTGCACCAAGGGCTGCCCGGTTATCATGGGACGCAAGACGCTGCTGAGTTTTCCCGGCGGGCGTCCGCTCAAGAACCGCCGCAATATCGTGCTTACGCGCGATATAGGCTTTACCCGCGAGGGCGTCGACGTGGTGCATAGCGTTGACGAAGCGCTCGCTGCGGTTGCCGATGAGCCCGTTGCCTGGGTGATCGGTGGCGGCGATGTCTATCGGCAGTTTTTGCCGTACTGCGTGGAGGCCGAGGTCACTCATAACCACTGCGTCCATGTCGTGGATACGTACTTTCCCGATTTGGAAGCCGATCCTGCGTGGAAGATTGCGCAGCGTAGCGGGGTCTCGACGATTGCCGCCGGTGAGGGTGACGAGGGCGTCGATTATGAGTTCGTGACGTATCATCGCGTTGAGGCGTAAATCGTCTGGCGTGAACGGTATCATCGGGTTGATTGAATGCATGGGGCGGCGCTTAGCGTCGCCTCGTTTGGTATAGATGTGCTGTAAAGAAGGGTGCGGGCTGGCTGCTATGACTGATGCCGTTGAGGTTCTGCGAATTGATTCGCTCGAGGACGAGCGGCTCGATGCCTATGTGCGACTGACCGAGCGTGAGCTTCGCTGCGTGCTGGAGCCGCAGAAGGGCATTTTTATCGCTGAGAGTGCCAAGGTCATCGAGCGTGCGGTTCGCGCCGGATATGAGCCGGTGAGCTTTCTTTTGGGCGAGCGCTGGCTCGACCAGATGATGCCGCTGTTTGACCAGCTTGTCGTGCGCGAGGGAGCGGGTCTGGTTCCCGTGTTCGTGGCCTCCATGGAGCTCATGGAGCAGTTGACGGGCTTTAACGTGACGCGTGGTGCGCTCGCGGCGTTCCGTCGCCCGCGTCAGATTCCGGTTGATGAGTTCTTGGGCGGTGTCGTCGAGGCGGCGGGGGATCGTCCGGTGCGTGTGTGCGTGCTTGAGAGTATTGTCGATCACACCAATGTTGGCGCTATTTTCCGCTCGGCTGCCGCATTGAACGTTGACGGTATTTTGGTCAGCCCGACGTGCTGCGACCCGCTGTACCGTCGCTCGGCCCGCGTGAGCATGGGCACCGTGTTTCAGGTGCCGTGGACGCGTATTGGCAGCGAGGCTCGTGTGTGGCCGCATGATGGTCTGAGCGCGTTGCACGATGCCGGTTTTTCGTGTGCCGCTATGGCGTTGACGGACGATTCCGTATCGCTGGACGATCCCGTGCTGCAGGAGATTGACCGCTTGGCAATCTTTATGGGTACCGAGGGTGCCGGCTTGGGCGCCAAGACCATTGCCGGCTGTGACCACGCGGTGCGCATTCCGATGGCGCACGGGGTCGATTCGCTTAACGTGGCCGCGGCGAGCGCCGTCGCCTTTTGGCAGCTGTGCCCGCACGTGAGCAATGAGTATCACTACCAGCCGGGTTTGTATCACTAGGCAGATATTTCGCACCTGGCTCTGATTCGGGGTGTTTCGGTCGACGCCAGTCGGTGCTAAGCTGACATTGGCTTTGGTCTTAAATTGCCGTTTTGTTGTTTAACATACGTTGGCGGGGAGGGCGTGTGGCTAAGAAATCTACGGCTATCGATGTAACGCAGGGTGTCATTTGGCAACAGCTGCTGTCGCTGTGCGTCCCCATCTTCTTTAGTTCGTTTTTTCAGCAGGCCTATACGCTTATCGGTACGTATATCGTTGGCCAGTTTGGCGGCAAGCTCGCGCTGGGCGGCATTCAGGCCACGATGGTCCTCACCGAGCTCTGCATTGGCTTTTGCGTTGGCGTCGGCGCCGGCTGCGCGGTCATTACCGGTCAGTATTTTGGCCAGCACGATGATGAGCGACTGAGTCGTTCGGTCCATACAGCCATGACGCTCGCGCTGGTGGGCGGTATCGCTTTCTCGATTCTTGGCATAGTGTTCGTTGAGCCCATGCTGGTGCTTATGAACACGCCGCATGAACTATTGGCCGAGGGTGTGGCCTATGCTCGCTGTTATTTTGCCGCGATGGTTGCGGCACTGCTGCTGAATATGGGAACCGCACTGCTGCGTGCCGTGGGCGACACGCGCGGGCCCGCCGTGATCATTGCCTCTGGCTGCCTTGTTAACGTGGTGCTGGATATCATCTTTGTCGCTGTGTTGCATATGGAGGCGCTGGGCTGCGGCATCGCAGTGGCGCTGACCATTTGCTCCAATGCAACGATGATCGTGTTGCGCATGATGCGCGCTCCGGGTGCATGGCGTCTTTCGCTGTCTAAGCTCGGTATCGATCGCGGTATTTGCAAGAGTATGATCTCGTGTGGTCTGCCACTCGGTTTTCAATCGGCTGCCTATTCGATCTCGAACGTGCTGATCCAGGTGTCGGTTAATTCGTTTGGCGCCGATGTCACGACTGCTTGGGGTCTATCTGGGCGCCTGGATGGCATTATCTGGATGGTGACCGAGGCGCTCGGCGTATCGATCACTACGTTCTCGGCGCAGAACTTTGGCGCGCGCAACTACGAGCGCATGCGCAAGGGCTACCATACGTCGCTCGTGCTGTCGTTTATGCTCATTGGTGGCCTGTCTGCCGTGCTGCTGGTGTTCTCGGGCCCGCTGTCGCGTTTGTTTGTCGACGATGCTTCGATTTCGGCGTACACCACGACTATCCTCCATTTCATTGCGCCGTTCTATGCGATTTTCTCGATTATCGAGAACGCCTCGGGTTCCATCCGCGGCGCCGGCGTGAGTCTGCAGCCTATGATGCTCACCATCTTTGGCACCGTCGTACTCAGAGTGATTTGGGTGTTTGCGATCATGCCCTTCGATCCGTCGCTTGAGCACCTGCTGTTGGTTTACCCCGTAACCTGGCTCATCACGGCCACGCTGTTCACCATCTACCACCACAGCGGCAACTGGCTAGCCCGCGCCACCGCCTAGCTCATCCGTCGGATACCCCTGATAAGTTGCGGTGAAATAGTTCCTGAAAAGCCCTTGCGGACCGTCAAACAAGTACTATTCCACCGCAACTTCCTTATGAGCTGTAGGTGTTGGCGGAAAACGAATCAATTAGTATTCGATGCCTTGGCGGGCTAGGAGGCCTTCGTCGAAGTGGTGTTTGACGGGGCGCATTTCGGTGACTAAGTCCGCGAGGTCGGCCAACGGCAGCAGCCCGCGGCCGGTGAGCACGAGCTCTGTGATGGTAGGCTTCAGTGCGATCAGCCCCTCCACATCCTTGCGCGTCACGAAACCTCGGCGCATGGCCTCGCCGAGTTCGTCCAAAATCAGAACATCGACCTGTGATATCTGCTCGCATGCGAGCTCCATGATCTGCGCCGCGCAGGCCTCGGGCGTGTCGCGGTCGGCTTGTACGATGCGCAGACCCAAACGGGGCGCCGCATCATGCTCGGCGCAGTGAAGTTTCTTGGCAAACTGCATCCTAAGAACGTCGAGTCCGTAGCCCGTCGCGCGCAGCGCGAGCCCCAACGCAGCCGTCGTCTTGCCCTTGCCGTCGCCCGTATAGATTTGAACCTTGCCGACTTCCAGTGATGCCATCTCTGTCCTTTCGTGCCCGGCGTCGGTTTATCGTCGCTTGGGTTGGGTATTCTAGAAAGCATTATCAACCCCAGTAGATGGAGTTCAAGCAGATGGAGATGGATGACAACAAGCGTAGACGGAATATGATCCTCTACGTGCTCATCGCCTTCGTCGTCTACCTCGTGCTCTCGACCGTTCTGTTCCCCAACATCGGTCACACGCAGCAGATTACGAAGACCGATTACTCGACGTTTGTCAAAGCGCTCGATAAGAAGAGTGTCGACAAGGTCGAGTACAACACGGACGATTACTCGATTTATTACACCAAGAAGGGCGAGGACGAGAACATCGCCTATAAGACGACCGGTGTGCCGAACGATGCGGGCTTTACCGATCGCGTGCTTGAGTCTGGCGCTTCGCTGGAGTCGGTCGTTCCCGATAAGAACTCGGGTTTGATGACCTACTACCTGCTCACACTCATTCTTCCCATGGCGATTTTCTTCCTCATCGGTTGGTGGCTCAACCGCCGCATGAAGAAGGCTATGGGCGATGACGGCCCATCGATGAACTTTGGCGGCGGCGGTTTTGGCGGCGGCGGACTGGGTAAGTCCGGCGCGCGCGTGATCGCCTCCAAGGACGTGGGCGTGACCTTTAAGGACGTCGCCGGCCAGGAAGAGGCCAAGGAGTCTCTCAAGGAGGTCGTCGACTTTCTGGAGAAGCCACAGCGCTACGAGGAGATCGGCGCCAAGCTGCCGCGCGGTGCTCTCCTTGTTGGCCCTCCGGGTACCGGTAAGACCCTGCTTGCCAAGGCTGTTGCCGGCGAGGCCGGTGTTCCGTTCTTTAGCATTTCGGGCTCTGAGTTCGTTGAGATGTTTGTTGGTCGCGGCGCTGCAAAGGTTCGTGACCTGTTTAAGCAGGCCAAGGAAAAGGCCCCGTGTATCGTCTTTATCGATGAGATCGATACCATCGGTAAGAAGCGCGATGGCGGCGGCTTTAGCGGCAACGACGAGCGCGAGCAGACGCTCAATCAGTTGCTGACCGAGATGGATGGCTTCGATAACCACAAGGGTATCGTTGTCCTTGCCGCAACCAACCGTCCCGACAGTCTCGATCCCGCTCTACTGCGCCCCGGTCGTTTTGACCGCCGCATCCCCGTTGAGCTGCCCGATCTGACCGGCCGCAAGAACATCCTCGAGCTGCATGCCAAGAGCGTGAAGACCGAGCCGCCGATCGACCTGACCGCGATTGCCCGCGCCACGCCCGGTGCCTCGGGCGCCGACCTGGCCAATATCATCAACGAGGGCGCCCTGCGCGCCGTTCGCGAGGGTCGCAAGCGTGCAACCCAGGACGACTTCGAGGAGTCGGTGGAGGTCGTCATTGCCGGTCAACAGCGTAAGTCCACGGTGCTGTCCGACCACGAGAAGCAGGTCGTTTCTTATCACGAGATCGGCCATGCCATCGTCGCCGCCCGCCAGAAGGGCTCTGCGCCGGTCACGAAGATCACCATCGTGCCGCGCACGAGCGGTGCTCTTGGTTATACCATGCAGGTCGAGGAGGACGAGCGCTTCCTGACGACGCGCCAGGAGGTCTTGGACAAGCTCGCTGTCTATTGCGGTGGCCGCGCAGCCGAGGAGCTCATCTTTGGTGAGATGACGACCGGCGCCGCCAACGATATCGAGCAGGCCACCAAGCTCGCCCGTAATATGGTGACGCGCTTTGGTATGTCCGACGAGTTTGGCATGATGGCGCTCGGTACCGTGCAGAACGCGTATCTCAATCAGGACACGTCGCTCACCTGCGCCCCCGGTACGGCCGAGCGTGTGGACGCGATTGTCGCCAAGCTGATCGAGGATGCGCACGACCGCGCTTTGCAGATTCTGAAGGAGAACAAGTTTAAGCTCCACGAGCTGGCTCGTTATCTGTATAAGAAGGAGACCATCACGGGCGAGGAGTTCATGAACCTCCTCACGCGCGAGAATCCGCTGATGCCCAAGCAACAGTAATACTAGTTGCGCAGTGTCAATCGCCCCATTTGAGTGTCCATCTCAAATGGGGCGTTTTGCGTGGGGAGTGTTGTATATGAAGATCGTGGTGAGCGCCTGTTTAATGGGCGAGAGCTGCAAGTATAACGGGCTCGACAACTATCATCGAGAGCTGATCGAGGCTTGCGAGCGCACGGGGACCGAGGTCCTCTTGGTGTGCCCTGAGGTCTTTGGCGGCCTGCCCACGCCGCGCAAGCCGTCCGAGATTGTGAACGGCGAGGTCCGTACCTGCGGGGGTACCTCGGTCGATCGCGAGTTTCGCCTGGGTGCCCAACGCGCGCTCAATATGTGCGAGCAGGCGGGTGGGCCGTCCGAGATTTCCGCGTGCATTTTGCAGGATCGTAGTCCGTCGTGCGGCGTGGGCCATATCTACGACGGATCCTTCAGCGGCACGCTCACAACGGGTAACGGTGTCTTCGTTGACCTGCTCCTGCGCCACGGCTACCGCGTGATCCCGGCAAGCGAATTCGACTCGAGCATGTTACAGCAATAAAAAACCGCCACAAAGGAACTGTCCCCTTTGTGGCGGTTTTGGTCGGTTAGGCCAGGATAGAGTGGCCGTAGGCGTTGGCGGCCTTGATGGCGGCGGCGAACTTTTCGTCGGTGAAGGGCTCAGGGTTGCCCTGCTTCCACTCGTTGGTGGCGTGCGCGTATTCGCACAGGGCAGGGATGTCGGCCTCGGAAAGCCCGACCTGCTCAAGCGTCACGGTCAGGCCCATCTGCTTGTTAAAGGCGGCGTAGCGCACAAGGTTCTCGGTATCGCCCGTATAGGCAAACAGGACGAGCACGCCCAAGCTCACGACCTCGCCGTGCAGATAGGTTCCCTCGCGCGCAATGCTGCACGTCGCATTGTAGAACGCGTGCGCCACGCTCGAGTTGTAGTAGTAATCGTTTTGGTTGGTCAGGTTCGAGACATAGCCTGTGTTGACCACGATGTCGAGCGCGATCTGCTTTACGGCCTCGGTCGACAGGTCTTGGCGCACGTCCTCAAGACCCTGGACGCCATAGGTAAACAGCGGCTCGGAGCAGGTGCGGACGAGTGCCAGGCCAAGACCGGCGGTGTGCTCCAAATTACCGGCGCTCGTGGCGTACTCGACCTCGGGCTGCTTAGACAGGGCATCGCCCACGCCGGCCCAGAAGTACTCTGCCGGTGCCTCGGCGATGATCTTGGGGTTGATGAAGATGTGCGCCGGTCGGTTGGGGTACGAATAGCCCTCGAGCGAGCCATCGTCATTGTAGACAACGGCAATGGCGGTCGCGGCCGAGCAGTTGGAGCAAATCGTCGGTACGGTAAAGACGATCTTCTTGAGCTCGATGGCTGCGGTCTTCACGGTGTCGAGCGCCTTGCCGCCGCCGCATGCGATGAGCACGTCGGCTTCCTGGCAGGCAGGGGAGTTCACGACCTTGGCGATATTGGCACGCGTACTGTTGGTGCCATAGACGCGCGTCTCCAGGACCTCGACATCGGTACCTTCAAGTGCCGCCTCGATTCCCGGCAGCGCCGCAGCCAGGGCTCGCTTGCCGCCGATGATGGCGACCTTGGTCGCTCCGTACTCGGCCAGTGCGGCGGGCAACTCGGTAAAACAATCCTCGCCAACGGTGTAGTCGCTCATTCCAATCGTGCGCATGGCAACCTTCTTTCTTTCGATAAAGTGCTTTCAGGTATTTTGCTCCTAGAGCAGGGCTGTAATAGCGAGAAATTTCGAACGTATAAAACCAATGTTGAGGGTTTTTCGCCGGCGCTGACCGTGCTACCATACACCGCATGAGCGTTGATGGGGACGAGTAGTCGGCCGTCCGCATGCTACAGAGAGCGGGGAGCGCTGAGATCCCGTGCATGCGACCGATGAAAATCACCCCGGAGCTGCGGTCCCAACGGACGTGCCGCATAGGCACGTCTTAGTAG
>JAXJEC010000065.1:0-23124 GCA_036301625.1 Collinsella sp.
ATGTTTCTTCGATTAGATCGGGAGTTAGCCCCTCAATTGTCTGAAACGCACCGAATAGGTCTTCGATATGCCTGCAATCGTACGCTTCTCTTTCATAGCTCGTTGGCGCAAGCTCGGTGTCCCTATTTTCATGAAAGGCCCAGCAGTAGGATGCAAGCAAAGTGGGCTTTTTAGTTTTAGTGATCGTGCCAGAGGAGTTGATTTCAGCCAGCTTGGCCTGCATTGCAGCCTTAGCTTCTGTTTTAGTCTTGCAACGAACTGTATAAGTTGGGGATCGTTTGTAGCGCCCCGTCTTAGGGTCCTTGACTCCAAGGGAAAAATAATAGCGATAGGTGTTAGGTGATCTCTTGTCTTTCCAACACGTGCCTCTTCCGCTAATTAGTGGCTGTTCTGACATCTTTGCGCTCCGTTTCTTTGAATAGTTTTCAACAATTCATTGAGTGCAGTTTAGCTAAAGCTGTTAGTAATATGTTTGTAAAAGCGTAGGCGCAGCTACCGGAGGCAAAAGACACAAACTGCTATGTTTATCTGCGGTTATATGATGTTTAATGATGCTTGATGAATGGTAGGGGGTAGCATTAAATCATATCTCCTAAAGCGGGTGTCGACGGTTCGAATCCGCCCGGGGGCACCAGAAGATTATGACGGCGTCGCGAGAGCGGCGCCGTTTCTGGTTTGTGGGGGCCGTCGGCGGATTCGGGCCGTCGACACCCGCGTCACCAATTTCCCCGCGGGGGGAGTTTTCGAATCCGCCCGGGGGCACCAGAGGAATATCGAGCCCGGTACCGCTACGGTGCCGGGCTCTTTTGGTTTAAGGCATGCCGTAGTATTCGCTGCTTCAGATAAAGAAAGCGCCCGCTTGCTGGGGGAGCAAGCGGGCGCCTGTGAGCGAATATGTTTGCGGCGAAAGCCGCGATAAGCGGTGGGGTGGCGACTAGTTGGTCGTACCGGAATCGTCGCCCGTGCTCGTGCCCGAGCCCGAGCCCGAACCAGAAAGTGCGACCGTCAGCGTAATCGTGCTGTCGGTGGACTGCTTGCCAGTGGGGGAGACGCCCGTCACGGTGGCGTTTTCGTTGCCACTCACGGGGTTGCCGTTCTGATCGCAGAATGCGATGTTGTAGAATCCGGCGTTGTTGAGCGCGGTGACGGCGGCGGAGATGCTCTTGCCGTACAGGTTGCCCGGAACGCTGGCCTTGCCGGACTTCTTGGCGATGACGACGGTGATCGTGGCGCCGGGCTTCTGCTTGCCGCTGGGGTTCCAGCTAATGACGGTGCCCTCGGTGACGGAATCGTTCTCCTGGTAGCTCACGTTGACGCCAAAACCGGCCATGTCGAGAGCGTTGCGTGCCTGGGCCTCGGTCATGTCGGTCAGATCGGGGACGGAGGTGGTGTCAGGACCGCTGGAGACCTTATACGAGATGGTCGTGCCCTTCTCGACTTCCTTGCCGGCATCAGTGCCCTGCTCAAAGACCTGGCCTTCGTCGGCCTCGTTGGCCTCCTCGGTTGCGTTGCCCTTCAGGCCCACGCTTGCCAGCGCGGCCTCGGCCTGGTCCTTGGTTAGGCCGACGAGCTGCGGAACCTCAACTTTCTCGGAGGGCTTGGGGCCCTTGGAGATCACCAGGTTAACCTTGGAGCCCTTGGGCTTCTTAGTGTTGCCGTTGGGGGTCTGCTCGGCAACCTTGCCCTCGTCGACATCGTCGTTATAGCTCTGGTCGACAGTTCCGACCTCAAGGCCGGCCTCCTTGATCAGCTCGATAGCGGTCTGCTGGTCCTTGTTAAGCACATCGGGCACCGTAACCTGCTCGCCCCCAAAGAGCCCGGTGGCGAAGGCCACCACAACGCCAACCACGGCGATTGCGGCGACTACGGCGGCGATAATCTTGTTCTTGTTGGACTTGGGCTGATCGACCTCGTAGGAACCGGTGGAACCCGAGACGGCGCTGCGGGGGTTGGTCTGTCCACTTACGCCCGATACGGGGCGAACCATAGCGCGTGTGGAGTCAGACAGCTCACGGGTCTTGGTGGCGCCCAGGTCGCCCGCGGCACCGATGATGCGCGTGGGCTCGGAGACGTTGACGGCGCGGCCGGACAGGTAGTTGTTGAGCACCTGGCGCAGCTCGTCTGCCGTCTGGAAGCGGTTCGACGGGTCCTTTTCCATGCACTTGAGGATGATGCGCTCCAGATCGGCGTCGACGCCGGAGTTGATCTGGCTCGGCGGAACCGGCAGTTCGTTTACCTGCTTGAGTGCGACCGAGATGGCGTCGTCACCGTCAAAGGGAACGCGGCCGGTGGCGCACTCGTACATCACGACGCCCAGCGAGTAGATATCCGAGGTGGGGCCGAGGTCCTGACCGCGGGTCTGCTCGGGGCTGACGTAGTGGGCGGTTCCCAGCACGTTGTTGTCTTGCGTGAGGTGGCTGTTCTTGGCGCGCGCGATGCCAAAGTCCATCACCTTGATGTTGCCGTCGGGCAGCACCATGATGTTCTGCGGCTTAATGTCGCGGTGGATGATCTCGTGCTTGTGGGCGACCGAAAGCGCGGAGCTGATCTGCGAGCCGATCTGGGCGACCTTCTTGGGGTCGAGGGCGCCGTGGCTCTTGATGCCGCTCTTAAGGTCGGTGCCGCGCAGGTACTCCATGACGATGTAATAGGTGTCGCCGTCCTTGCCCCAATCGTAGACGCCCACGATATAGGGGGAGGAGAGACCGGCTGCTGCCTGGGCCTCCTGCTTAAAGCGTGCGGCGAAGGTTGCGTCGCCAGCATACTGCGGCAGCATGATCTTGACGGCGACCGTGCGGTCGAGGACCTGGTCCTGTGCACGGTAGACGGTCGCCATGCCGCCTGTTCCCACTTTATCCTTGAGGAGGTATCTTCCCCCGAGGACCCTCTGTTCCATTCCTGCTCCTAACATAACTATTCGCTCAACGATGTGTGTAGTACCTACGATGTGGCCGCTGGGGCCGTGTGGCGCGTTGCCGCTAACTCTTCGGCCGCGGCGCGCCTCGGGTGCCCGATTCGATCATGGGCATCACGCTCCCTGTGCGGCAAGCGCCGCGGTCAGGACGATACCGGCAATCTTGGCGGCCTTGACGTCATGCTTGTCGAAATCCTCCAAGGCCACCGAGATGGCGACCGTGGGTGAATCGTAAGGTGCAAAGCCAACGAACATAGAGTTGACGTTGGTGCCGCCGATCTCGGCCGAGCCGGTCTTGCCGGCGACCTTGACGCCGGGGATCTGGGCATCGGTGCCGGTGCCGGACTGGACGACGGCAAGCATGGCCTGCTTGACCTGGTCGGCCGTGGTGGAGCTGACGGCCTGACCAAGCGAGCGGGACTGCGTGGTCTTGACCACGGTTCCGTCCGGGGCGAGTACCTGGGCTACAAAGTACGGGTCCATGACCACGCCGCTGTTAGCGATGGCGGCGGCAATCACGGCGTTTTGCATGACGGTGGTCTGCGGGCCGGGCGTGTGGTCCATGCCGACAGGCTGGCCGGCGCCGGCCCAGGCGGTCTCCCACTCGGTCATGAGCGACGGGTCGGCCATGATGGAGGCCGCGGAGGTCAGGTCCTGGCCGAGCTTTTGGCCGTAGCCAAAGGCGTTGGCAAACTGTACGAGCGTATTTGCGCCAACTTCGTTTGCCACCTGGCCAAAGACGACGTTGGAGGACACGGCAAAGGCCTGCTGCAGGCTGATGGTGCCGTAGCTCTCGTTGGCATAGTTGGTGACCGGTGCGTTGCCGATGTCCATGGAGCAGGGCGCCTGGTAGGTGCTGGTAAGGCTGGCGGTGCCGGTCTCGAGTGCCGCGGAAAGCGTAACGACCTTAAACGTTGAGCCCGGCGTGTACAGCGCGTCCATGGCGCGATTGTACATGGAGCCGTCCTCGCCGCCGCCCGTCTGCAGCAGGGCATCGATGTTGGTGTTGTCATAGGTGGGCGAGCTGGCACATGCGAGCACCGCGCCGGTACGCGGGTCGATGACCACTACAGCGCCCTTAAAGCCCTTGAGTGCCTGCTCGGCCGCCGTCTGGATGCGCGAGTCGATGGTGAGCTTGGCGGTGTTGCCCGGCTGGGTCTGGCCCGCGAGCGACGCGATGGCGTTGTTCCAGCTGGAGTAGTCCTTAGAACCGGTGAGCGTGTCGTTCATGACGCTCTCGATGGCGGTGGTGCCATACTGCTGACTCACGTAGCCAACCACGTGCGCTGCCAGGTTACCGTTGGGGTAGGAGCGTACGTAGGTGCCGTCCTCCTGCTGCAGCGACTCGGCCAGCGTCACGCCGTCGGACGTGATGATGGAGCCGCGCTGGATGTACTTGGAGCGGGCGATGGTGTGGTTGTTGGTCGGCATGTCCTGATAGTCCTTGGCCTTGATGACCTGGACATAGGTGAGGTTGCCGATAAGGATGGCGAACAGCGCCGTAAAGGCGAGCACCGCGCGGGTTAGACGGTTGGCGAGCGCCACGCGGCCGAGCACACCGGATTCAGGCGTGTCGAGCAGGCGACGACGCATGCGCGAGCCGACGGAATGGCTGCCGCTGCCGTAGGAAGACGAGGTGGCAAAGCGCGTGCCCGTCGGGGCGGCGGCAGATGCGACCTGATCATCGGTGATGGCGGCCATGGTGCCGGTGCCGGTAAGCTCGGCCTCGCGTCCGGTCGCCTCGTCACCGGCGCGCAGCAGGAGCGCGACGATGATAAAGCTCGCCAGCAGAGAGGAGCCGCCCTGGCTCATAAAGGGCAGGGTGACGCCGGTCAGCGGGATCAGGCGGGTTACGCCGCCAACGATCAAGAAGGCCTGGAAGCTGATGGCGGCCGTAAGGCCTGTGGCACTAAAGGCGGCGAGGTCGGATTTAGCGCGGGCAGCCGTGGTGAGGCCACGCACGGCAAAGAGCATAAACAGGATGAGCACGGCGCCGCCGCCCAAAAGGCCCATCTCTTCGCCGATAGCCGAGAAGATAAAGTCGGACTCGACGACAGGGATGTTGTTGGCCATGCCGTTGCCGATGCCAACACCGACCAGGCCGCCATCGGCAAGCGAGAAGAGCGACTGGACGATCTGGTAGCCCTGCCCCTGGGCGTCCTTAAACGGATCGACCCAAACTTGGAAGCGCACCTGAACGTGAGACAGGAACTTGTAGGCGCCCACGGCTCCGACGGCTAAGAGCGCAAGGCCGATAACGACATACGAAAAGCGCCCCGTGGCAACGTAGAGCATCAGCAAGAAGATGGTGTAGAACAGCACGGCCGAACCCAGATCGCGTTCGAAGACGACGACGAGCAGGCACACACCCCACACGGCAAACAGCGGCAGCAGCAGTCGCAGGCGAGGGATCTTAAAGCCCAGGATCTTGCGGTTGGAGATGGAGAGCAGCTCGCGGTTCTCGGCCAGGTACCCGGCCAGGAACAGCACGATAAAGACCTTGGCGAACTCGCCAGGCTGGATGGTAAAGCCCGCGATGCGAATCCACAGTTTGGAGCCCGAGATCGTGGTGCCGATAAAGATGGGCAGCATCAGCAGAATGATGCCGATGATGCCAAAGGTGTACTTGTAGCGCATGACCACGTCGAGGTTTTTGACTAGTGCAAGCGTTCCCACCATGAGCGCCACCGAGACAAACAGGATGATGAGCTGTGAGATGGCGAGAGCGGGGGCGAGACGCGTCACGAACGTGATGCCGATGCCCGAAAGTATAAATACGATGGGCAGGATGGCGGGGTCGGCACCGGGCGCCAAGATGCGCACGGCAATGTGGGCCGCGGCAAAGGCGGCAAAGAGGCCGATCGGTACGGCGAGCGTCTCAAAGGAGATGGCAGCGCCCGCGGTGAGGACGTACATCGCATACAGCAGGATGACGGGGAACGCCGAGGCGATGAGCAAGAGCAGCTCGGTGTTGCGGCGACTCATAAGCGGCACTCCCTTTCTAATTCTTATCGGAGGCTTCGGCCTCGGCGGACTGTTCGGCGGTTTTCTCGGAATCTGATTCGGAGGCCGATCCCTGATTGGTGTTGTCGCGAATCGTTTGCGCGTCGATCACCTGGCGGGTCTGCTCCTCGTCGATCTGGTGGCGGTACTTGGATATCGTGTCCTGCGCATCGTCGACACTTGTTTGCGGAATACCCGCCTTGAGGCGGTTTTGCGTGTCTTCGGGCAGGTCGGATAGCTTGATGCTGGTTTCGCTTTCGAGCCAGTGGAGCTTGAGTCCGAGTGGCTTGCCGGGCAGGCCGCGCCAGACGGCGACATTGCCCTGGTAGGTACCTAGGTAGTACGAGCCGGTGACACCCGTGTAGGCCCAGATGCCAGCTGCCAGCACAAAGACGAGGGCCAGGATGGCGGCGATAGTAACGTTGCGGCGACGCACGCGTTGCGCCTCGCGCATAACGCCATCGTCAACCAGGTCAACGACTACTACGGTTACGTTGTCGTGGCCGCCGGCGGCAAGCGCCGCGTCCACTAGGTTGTCGACGCAGATTTGCGCGGTTGAGGACTGCGTGGCGATGTTCTCGATATCGCTATCGGGAATCATGCTCGAAAGGCCGTCGGAGCACAGGATCAGACGGTCGCCTTCCTCGATATGCAGAGTGAAGTGGTCGGCATACATGGCGGGGTCCGAGCCCAGCGCACGGGTGATGACCGAACGGTTGGGGTGGACGCGAGCCTCGTCTGCCGTGATCTCGCCAGCGTCCACGAGCTCCTCCACGTAGGAGTGGTCGCGGGTCACGCGGATGAGCGTGCCCTCGTGGAGCAGATAGGCGCGAGAGTCGCCCACGTGGGCGATGGCGAGCGTGTCGTTTTCGATGTAGGCGCAGGTGGCTGTGCAGCCCATGCCGGGCTTGCCCAGGCCGTTCAGGGCCGCCTCGATTACGGCGGCGTTGGCTGCCTCGACGGCTGCGGCCAGGCGTGCTGCGTCGGCGGACTGTGGGGCCGTCTTGGCAATAGTCTCGACGGCGATGGAAGAGGCTACCTCGCCGGCAGCGTGACCACCCATGCCGTCGCATACGCAAAAGAGCGGCGACTGCACCAGGTAGGAATCCTCATTGTGCGGGCGCACGCAGCCAACGTCGGAGCGGGCGCCCCACATGAGTTGCGTGGTGGTGCCGGCATCATAGGTCGAGTCGGTCTCGATGCGCTCCTCGGTCAGGGGTTCAAAGCTCATGGTCGAGCCGGGGTCTTTGAGCTTGGCCTCAACGGCGGCAACGTCGATTTCGGCGGTGTCACCGGGAGAGACGGTGTCGGTCACGGCGTTTGATTCGGAATCGCCGGTGTCCGGGGAGTCGGGCTCCTCGGAAACGCGGGCGGTCGACTCGTCATCTTGCGGGCTGACGTCTATAGGCTCGGGCGCCGGCGTAGACGCGGGCGCAACCTCGGATGCCGGGGCTATGGGAAACGCCGGCGCGGCGGGCTCGGGTGCCGCAAACACCGCAGCGCTCTCGTTGATTGCCGCGGCGACGGGCTCTGCAAAGTGAGCCGGCGCCGGGGTTGCTTCGGGCGCTGTGGGCTGTTCCGCAGCATGTGCGCCGATGGGCGCCGCTACGGCATCCTCTTCGTCTTCGTTATCGGCGAGATCCGAAATATCATGCGTTACATGCGAAAGAGGCAGGGAGAACACGGTGTCCTCGGGTTCCACGGGTGCGGAGCCCGCCGGAGCGGCGTGGGCCGGCGCAGCTGCGGCGGCAGCCGGTGCCTCGGTCATAGTTGCGGACTTGTTCTCCTCGTCGATCATCGACGGTTCACCTTCATGACCACGTCGCCAATCTGGACTTCGTCGCCCTCACGCAGCGTCGCGGGCTCCACGAGCTGGCGGCCGTTGACGAGCGTGCCGTTAAGCGAGTTGAGGTCCTCGATGATGAGCGCCGGGCCCTGTAGCGAAAAGCGCGCATGCGAGGCCGAGACGAACGGTTCGTTGATGCAGATGTCCGAAGATGGCGAGCGACCGACGATGACGGGGCCGAGCATGTCAACGTGGATGCCGCGGATACCGCGCGGACCCTTGTCCACATCGATCGTCCAGATAGCCGAGTCGCGGCGCTGTCCGCGCACAAGTCCCACGCCGGTCTTCATGACGGCGAATAGGAAGATATAGAGCAGGGCGACCAGGACGATGCGGCCTGCAAAAAGGACGATATCGATGTTCATAAGCGACTATCCCCTAAATTCAAAGGTACTCAGGCCAAACGTCAGCAGATCGCCGTTGCGCAGCGGGCAGCGCGTAATGCGGCGGTTGTTGACGAGCGTGCCGTTGGTGGAATTGAGATCCTCGATCGACCAATCCGAGCCCGTAAAGGTGAGCTGGGCGTGGCGGCGCGACACGTTGGGGTCGCGCAGGGCAATGTCGGAAACTGAGCGCTCGCGACCGATGGTCACCTGTGCGGAGGTGATGCTATGGCTCTCGCCGCTCACGACGTCGACGAGCTGGGCGAGCGGGCGCTGCGGGGCGCGAGTGCTCGCCATGTTGGAAGCGATGCCGGCTGCGGCGCCTAGGCCCACGGCGGCACCGGTCGCGGCGGCTCCGCCCATGCCGGCAAGCGCGTCGCGCGAGACGGTCTGCGGCACCGGGATGGGTGCGGCGGCGGGGTCGGGGACGCTAGGCGCGAAGGGGTCTGCCACGGCAAGCGGGTCGGGAGCGGCGGCGCGAGGCGTCGGCTGCTGCTGGGGCATGGCGGCGGGGCGCTGCTGCTGCGGGGCGGCAAACTGCTGCTGGCCGGCGCGCGGGGCGCTGGCGGCGCGGCTTGCGGCCGAGTTGTTCTGTCCCAGGCCGTTTTGGTAGGCGCGCTCTTCCTCGTACAGGCGGCCGAGCGTGGGCGCATCGACGTTCTCAGCAAAGACCGAGAACTTGCCGGCGCGCAGCTGCGGATCGATCATAAAACGCACGAGGGGCTCGCCGACAAAGACATAGCGGCGCTTTTCGGCCTGCGCCTTCACAAACTCGCGGACCTCGCGCGAAAGCTCGGGGTAGAACGGGGCGAGCATGGGATCGTCGTCGGCGGCGATAAGGATGGTATAGAGTGCCGGCGCCGTGTTGACGCCGTTGATCACCAGAGTCTGATCCTCCATGTCGCGAGCGGCCTGCTTGGCAAGCTTCTTAAAGGAGAACGGGGCACGGGTGGCACCGAAGATGCCGGCCACGTGGTCCTCGAAGATGTTCAGGAAGTTCACGAAAGATCACTCTCCGTATAGGTTCTTTGGTATCCGAGCAAATATAGGCATATCCCAACGATTATAGAGGATAGGGTTCCCGCAACCGCCGCCTTGGCGATGACCGCGGCTGCAAGGCTGGCAATTTCCATATGGTGTGCAAGACAGGACGCCGCTGCGCAGCCGATGCCGGTGACAGCGATGGCGGCGATTGCGACAAGGTTTGAGCCCTGATCGGCACGCTTGGCATGGGTATTGAGCAGCGCAGATGACGCTGCGGCAGTTGCCGCGACCAGCACAAAGGCAGCCCAAAGGAGCGGGTCTCCCAGCGCTGCGGCAACGTTACCGAGCCCCAGCACGCCTCCGGCTGAAAGCGCGACCGTGGCCAGACGGGCAAAAAGCGCGCCCATGCCCGTTGCCGCGGCGGCGCTTGCCGGGCCGAGCCAAAATGACGCGACGCCGGCGGCGACCCCAGCTGCCAGGAAGGTATTGCCGGTCAGACAGCCAAGCGCGAGTGCACAGGTGAGCGCGGCGCTCGCGGCAGCCTCGGTGCGACCCCAGGCAATCCACCAACCGGACATGGCGGCGGCAAAGATCACCGCGACGGGCAACATCGACAAGATGCCCTGCGCCTGCATGGTGGCGTTGGCCATGAGCACCAAAAAGCCCACAGCCGAGATGGCCGAGCCAATCTGGGGGGCCAGGCCAGCCGCCGCTCCGATCGCGATGGCCGCAATGACCAGGCCGGGAAGCGCCGCGACCCCGGCCGTTTGCATCAGCAAAAAGCTATAGGTGCCGCACGTTAGCGCCGAGATAGTGCGCATGGTGTAGTCGCGCGCATGGCTCCAGCGCGTGCCCGCCCAGCCGAGTGCGGGGTCGACCTCGATGGCGTCGTCCTCGTAGTGCGACGGCTCGATACCGTCGAGCTCCTGCTCGTCATCCGAAAGCTCGCCAACCATTTGCTCCAGGCTGCGACGGCCCTCGCGCACGCTGCCCAGACCGGCAAGGAGCTGGTCGCAAAATGCCTCGATGCTGTTGGGGCGGTCCTGCGGCATGGGGGAGAGCGCGCTCATGAGCGCGCTCTCGGCTCCCGGGGGAAAGTGTGGTATCAGCTCGCTGGGATAGGTGGCGCCGCCGATGATGCGGTCGAGCGAGTCGGCGGGCGTGGCCGCCATAAAGGGAGCGCTGCCGCACAGGCCCTCATAGATCACACAGGCGAGGGCAAAGACATCGGCGCGCTCGTCGACCGTGCCGGTCTCGATATCGAGCTGCTCGGGCGGCATGTAGCCGATGGTGCCGCCGCGCGAGCCGCCAAAGCCACCGGCGGACGACAGCCGCGCCATGCCAAAGTCGGTGAGCTTTACATTGCCCGAGTGGTCGATGAGCACGTTGGCGGGCTTAATGTCCAGGTGGAGTACGCCATTACTATGGGCGAAGGTGAGCGCCTGGCCCAGGGCATCGGCAATGGCCGCGGCCTCGTCAAAGGTAAGTGAGTGGCCGTCCACGCGGTGCAAAAACTCGGCCAGCGACATGCCATCGACATATTCCATAACCAGGTAGGCATAGGCTGTGTCGTGCGTAAAGTCGATGACCTGCACGATATTGGGATGTTGAAGCATGGCGGCAGTGTGCGCCTCGCGCAGGACATCCATGATGTCGCTGGCGGGCATGCCGGCACCGTTGATAAGGGGGATGCGCTTAATGGCGACGCGGCGGCGCAGGTGCGTGTCGCGGCAGATCTCGATGGAGCCAAAACCGCCGGTCGCAAGTGTCTCGAGCGGCTGGTACCGCTTGAGCAGCTCGCGAGAGCTGGTGCCCTCCAAAGGAACGTCCGGCGAGAACCGGGCGGTATGTTGCGAGAAAAGCGGCATGGCCAACCCTCGTGCGTTTAAAGTTCGTTTGCGAGTGGCGGGCGCGGAGCCGAGCCGTTCGCGGTGGCATAGATGCTGCTAGTGTAGCACGCTCGGGTGCATGGGGAGGATAGCGGGATGCGAGGCTGCCTGCCTGGCTTGGCCCCGTCTCGGCTCGTCCGGAAAGCGCGACCCAGTTTTCGGCCATATTGTGGGACACGCTTTCCGAATGGGGTGCGCTGCGGAAACTGCGTCCCAGAATGTGGCCTCAGAACGGGACGCACTTTCCCAGACGACGCTCAAAAGGAAACCGCATCCCACTTTGGAGCTCCAAAACGGGATGCGGTTTCCGCTGCCAATCTAAGTTTCGCCTAAGCGGACAGCTGGGGCTTGGGCCGAGAGCCTGGCCTTAGCGCTTCTTCTTGTTTTTCTTCTGCTTGCGCTGCTTGCCCTTGGCGTCCTTGGGCTTGTCGCCCTGCTTGGCCTCGGCGGCGGCCTTCTCGGCCTTCATCTTCTTGCGTTTGGTCTCGATGCGGAGTTTTTTGTTGATGCGCGCCTTGAGGAAGGAGCCAAACTGCTCGGCATCACCACGCACAAAAGTGTCCTTAGGGATCGTCACGCCCTGGTCGGCGAACATGGCCACAAAGATGCGCTCGCCGTCGAGTACATGGTCGAGCTTCTCAAACGGGAAGAACTGCGACTTGCCGCTCTTGCCCCAGACCATCAGGCCGTCTTCGTTGGCGGCGACGCGGCGGTAGCGGCCGCCCATGGATTCGTCGGCCTCGACGGCATCGATAAAGTCGCGGGCGAGTGTGTGGTGCAGATTTTTGCTCCACCATGCCAAAAAGGCGCCGAATACGATTAGGACGACGCCGAACTTGATCCAGTTGCCGCCGGCCACCAGCATGCCGATGCCGATGAGCGCGGCAATGGCGGCGGCGACGTACAGGGAGCCGCGGCGCTTGGGCGAGGCGACCAGGCGGGCAAAGTCGGTGACGAGGTCGTTTTCGTACTGGTACTCGTTGAGGTAGAGGATGCCGTCATCGGCCGCGGCCTGCGTCTCGAGCGCGACCTCGACCTGGTCGGCTGCTTCGGAGGGGACGAGGTTGGACTCTACGTCTGCCATGCTCTTTGGACTCCTATCGCGGCGGGCTCGCCGTACAGGTTATTATGGATGCAGTATGCCGTGCGACCGCATGGTCACCGCGGCAACAAGACTCAGTATACCCGGGGGAGCACCCATGGAATCGTTGTACCGAAAGTATCGCCCGCTCACCTTCGAGTCCGTGGTGGGCCAGCAGCATATCGTCTCGACGCTCGAGCACGCCATTACCGAGGGACGCCTGTCCCACGCCTACCTGTTCTGTGGACCGCGCGGCACGGGCAAGACCACCATGGCGCGCATTCTTGCCAAGGCGCTGCTCTGCCGCAATGCCGAGGCGGCGCGCGCCGAGGGTGCGAGCGGCTGCATGCCCGACGGCACCTGCGAGGAGTGCGAGCTCATCGCCGAGGGCAACCACCCCGATGTCTACGAGCTCGATGCCGCTTCCCGCACCGGCGTGGACAACGTACGCGAGGAGATCATCAACTCCGTCAACTTTGCCCCGGTGCGCGGCAAGTACAAGATCTATATCATCGACGAGGTCCACATGCTCACGACGGCGGCGTTCAACGCGCTGCTCAAGACGCTCGAGGAGCCGCCGGCGCACGTGATCTTTGTGCTGTGCACCACCGACCCACAAAAGATTCTGGAGACCATCCTCTCGCGCTGCCAGCGCTTCGACTTCCACCGTATCGGTAACGAGGATATTGAGCATCGCCTGGCATACGTGTGCGAGCAGGAGGGTTTCGATTACGACGACGAGGCGCTGGCTATCGTGGCGCGTCATGCCAAGGGCGGCATGCGCGATGCTCTTTCCACGCTGGAGCAGCTGAGCGTTTTTGGCAACGGCTCCGTGCATGCGGACGATGCCCGTTCGCTTTTAGGTGAGGTTTCGGACCAGATCCTGGGCGAGTTTGCCGCGGCGATTGCGTCACGCGATGTCGCCGAGCTCTATGGCCTCATTCGCGCACAGGTCGAGGAGGGCAATGACCTGCTTGAGCTGACGCGCGACCTAGTGGCGAACGTGCGTGACGTGTACGTGGCCTGCGTTGCCGGCGCCCGTGCCGAGCTGTTTGAGGGCGGAGCCGAGCAGGCCGAGGCGCTTGCTGCCGAGTCCGCTGCCTTTGGCGAGCATCCTGCCGACCGTCTGGCCCGCGTGCTGACGGTGCTCGACGACGCCGCCTTGGAGATGAGGGGCGCGAGCGACGTGCGCCTGGTGCTCGAGATCGCCTGCACTCGCCTGGCGCGTCCCGAGGCCGATCTGACGATTGAGGCCTTGGCCGAGCGCGTGGCGCGTTTGGAAGCTAGGGTCGCCAATGCCGCGGTGCCGGCGAGCGTTGCTGCTGCTCAGGCTGCCCCGGCGGCCGTTGCGGCTGCGCCTGCGACGGCACAGCAGCCGACGCTCATCTCGGGTGCCCGAGCCGCTGCTCCGGCGGCACCCGCTCCCGCTGCGGCGTCCACGCACCAGGGCGGTATGCCTTGGGATCGCGGCGCTGCGACTGCTCCGGTGGCTCAGCCCGCTCCCGCACCGACTCCCAAACCCGCGGCTCCTGCGCCCGCACCCGAACCTGCAACGCCTGCGCCGACGCCCAAGCCTGCTGCGCCGGCGCCCGCATCGCCCGCTCCGGCACCTAAGCCCCAGTCCAACAATGGCGCCCAGGTTGCCGCCGCCGGTGCTGCCAAGACACCCGCGGTCGAGGATGCCGGCGAGCTCCAGCGCAAATGGGCCGAGGTCGTCGAGCGCGTCAAGGCGCGTCAGGCTTCCTACGCAGGGCTTTTGCTCAACGCCCGCGCCACGGCCGACGACGGCTCCAAGCTCACGGTCTCGTTCCCCGCGGGTTCGACTTTTGCCATTAAGATGCTCGGTCGCGCCGATACGCAGTCGGTGGTCCTGCCGACGGTCTGCGCGGTCTTCGGTCGTCGTACCGTCGACTATGTCCTGGATGGGGGTGGCACGCCGGCTCCTCAACATGAGGAGCATTCTCCATCTGCACGGGCTGCGGCATCTGCGGACCCGCAACCCGTGTCCTCGGCGGCCCCTGTGTCCTCGAGCGCCAGCGCGTCGCAGCAGCAAGCGGCACCGGTGGCGGCATCGACCCCGTCGGCGCCTAAGCCCGCGGCGCCCAAACCGGCTGCTCCGACACCCGCGCCCAAGCCCGTCTCGCCCGCGCCCAAGTCGTCTGACCTGGGCAAAGCCCCCTGGCTACGCTCCGACAACCCTGCCGGAGCCCCCGCTACGGGCAAGCTGCCCACCGAGCCCGCGCCCCGTGCGCCCGAGCGCTCGGCCGCTCCCAAAGCCCAGCCTGCCGCGCAGTCGGCTCCGTGGGAATCCGAGCAGGTGCCCTACGACGATGCCATGGTCGGCGGCTTCGCTTCCGATGCGGGCGGGGACGATCTGCCCCCGTTCGACGTGCCGGGCGCGGCTTCGGCGCCCAAGCCTGCCGCAGCGGCCCCCGCAGCCGCGGCGCCTGCCCCCGCAAGCGACGACGCCCCCGCGGCTCCCTGGGAGTCCAACCCCGGCGCCGGCAGCCCCTTCGGCCACCAGGGCGCAGCTCCCAGCATTCCGCAGACCGAGGACGAGGCCAAAGCCCTCATCCGCAGCGTCTTCGGCCAGTCAACCATCTTCAAACCGGTGGAGTAGTTCCGCGGGCGGGTATACTGCTCAAGAAGACAACCCTTTGAACGGAGCGAGCTTATGATGTGGGAATATGTCCGCCTTGAGGACGATACGCAGGTTTCGTATTCCGAAGTCCGTGAAGACAATACGGTGAAGGTCGTTGTTGAGCGCCCACGCGATTGGGGTTTTGACACGGCAGAGTGCATCTTGCCGGCATTCAACTGGGCGTCGCACGAGGGCTTTAGCGAGGCAGATCTCAAAGAGCTCGATGACTTCGTGCGCAACAATGCTCCGCTCATCCTGCGTTTTGCCTACGAAGGCGGACGAGTCTATGCCTAGCCTTTTCCGATTCGGGCCGTACATCATCTTTTTCTGGACAGGGGAGAACGGCGAACCCGTCCATGTTCATATAGCGGTCAAGCGCCCCACTGCCGAGGCGACCAAGATATGGCTTACTCGCTCCGGCGGATGCAAGCTGGCCCATAACAAGGGCGATATTCCTGCTCGGGATTTACGCGATATCATGCAGTTTGTTTCATCTAACCATGCACTGATTTGCAAACGTTGGAAAGAAACAACCGGCGGGCTATCGTTCTACTGTTGAGAGTCGCTCGCTGGACTTAGGATTCCTAGCTCTTCAGGGGTTTTGTCCGGGCGCATCTGTATTTCGGACATGTGTAGTGTGGTGTCGCGTATATCGCATTCGAGCAGACAGGTGCGTGACGGTCGGCCTAGGATGCTGAGGTCGATACGATACGTCGCATGGCTGTCCGTGTACTCGACTTGCTCGGCGTTGAGGGTTGCTCCGATTGTCAAGAAAGCGCCTAGCTCGGCATCGACAATCTTGAAGTCCTTTATCTTGACCTTGAACTCTTGATAGAGGGACGGGCTGTTGTAGTAGACGGTTCGGGTTCCGTCGGTGCACTCATCGGTCGTCTCCCATTTGACGACGGGCTGGTCCGAGCTGGCTATCAGCAGTTCTGCTCCAAAAGCTATGGCATGGGTGATGACAACCAGCAATGCCCAGCCGACAAAGAGATAGAGAACCACATATGCAACGGGGTGTTTTGAGCGGATGTTTTGGAGCGCGTTGGGGGCATTCATGGGGCACCTCCAAATTACTATCTATGGCAATCAAATTATACCCTGCCGCCATGTGCGCCGCCTCGAGCAGCGGTTCGGCATTTAGCTATTTTGTGGCGCACATGAAATGCCGGATTCGGCTCTACTAGATTGAGTGTGCGATATTATGCAACCTTGCATAATTCGACCTTGCATAATCTTTGAGTGCGGTTTGTATTGGAGGACATGTATATCGACTGAGGTAACACGTCCGCCCCGCTCTCTCGCCGCGCGCCGTGGTACGATTTTTGAGTTTGAAAGTCCCGCCGTGCTCCGGCTGCCCTTGCAGCTCGGCGTGCGGCCGCACGTAAAGGAGCCATCATGGCCGGTATGAACATGCAGCAGATGATGAAGCAGGCTCGCAAGATGCAGGAGCAGCTTGCCGCCGCGCAGGAGAACCTCAAGTCCCAGACCGTCGACGCCTCTGCCGGCGGCGGCATGGTCAAGGTGACCGTTAACGGCGAGATGGAGCTCGTCAACCTCACCATCGATCCCGATGCGCTCGATCCCGAGGACGTCGATATGCTGCAGGATATGATCATGGCTGCCGTCAACGAGGCCGTCCGCGGCGTCAACGAGCTCGCCAACAAGCAGATGGGCGCCATCACCGGCGGCCTCAACATCCCGGGCATGCCGTTCTAAGACACGCATATATATGAGTGCCAACCACAGTCTGCAAAAACTGCTCGATGAGCTGGGCCGTCTGCCGGGCATTGGTCCCAAGTCGGCCCAGCGTATCGCCTATTACCTGCTCGAGGCCGACGCCGAGGAGGCGCGCCGCCTGGCCGAGGCCATCCTGGAGGTCAAGCAGGAGGTCCACTTTTGCAGCCGCTGCTTTAACTACGCCACGGCCGACGAGTGCTCCATCTGCCAGGACCCGATGCGCGATACCACTCGCATTTGCGTGGTGGGCGAGCCGCGCGATGTCCAGGCGATCGAGCGCACGGGCAGCTACCACGGCCTCTACCACGTATTGGGCGGCGTGATCAGTCCCATGGACAAGATTGGCCCCGAGCAGCTGCACATTCGAGAGCTGCTGGCACGCTTGGGCCACGAGGACATCCACGAGGTCATCATCGCCACCAACCCCAATATTGAGGGCGAGACCACGGCGAGCTATCTGGCCCGTACCATCAAGCCGTTGGGCGTCGAGGTGTCGCGTCTGGCAAGCGGCCTTCCCGTGGGCGGCGACTTGGAGTATGCCGACGAGCTTACGCTTGGCCGCGCCATCGAGGCCCGCCGCGCGATTTAGGTGGCGAGCCTGCTCCTGCCGTATGTTTTCCTCGCGACGCACGGGGTAGTCATAATTTCCCCGTGCGACTGTGAGTTTGTTGTGCAACAAAGATGCTTCGTATCCGCTTATCGCATGGATGCTTCCGCTCGCATCCTTAATTTGTCCATTCGTTGCGCAACCTTTTTGGTTCGCTGATACACTCAAATATGGATTCGAATGAATGCGCCGCTCCCGAGCGGCGTGTTTTTGTTGGAGGAGAACGCATGCGGCCCGGTGGCACTCAGACAAAGCGCGGCGCCGCGGTGCGCATACGACGCCGACTGGGCTTGGCGCCGCGGGCGTACGCACTGCTATCGTGCTCGCTGGTGCTGGTCATAGCTGGCGTTTCTGCCTATGACATGACCGTGCCGTCCATGATGCAGGCGCATGCCGCACGCGAACCGCGCGTGGGGCATGAGGTCAAAAGCGATCTGGGCACCACGACTGGATATGCTTGGGCAAGTGTGGTCGGGCATATTGTGTTTGGCACCGACGATGCGGACGGCGCCGAGGCCCCGGACAACGAAGTCACGCTTGCCAATGGCAAAACCATCGTGCTCACCAACACCAAGATCATCGATCGATTGTCCAACAATAGCGTGGCGGCAACGGTGAATAAGGTCGAGCAGCAAAAGGAGCAGGACGCCCAGCAGTCCGGAAAGCCCGGTAGCTCGGATACTTCTGGCTCCGGCTCGGATTCATCGAGTTCGGGCGGCGGCTCTGGGTCGGGTTCCTCTACCGGAGGGCCTGGAAACGGCGGCTCGACGGGCGGCAACACTGACAACGATGCAAACTCCGGCGGCCTTTCCGCTGCTGAGGAAGAGAGCATTCACAGTTGGCTTGTGACCAAGTACAACATGCTCGACGGCTATGTTTCTCGTGCCAATGACGTGGTCTCGACCTATAACTCTACGGGAGATCCCAGGCCGTGCGACAGCCTGGTCGGGGAGATGTTTGTCATTCGAGCCGAGTTCGGTCGTCAGACATTCTCGCCCCGGTCAAAGTGGTATCAGCAGTATGCCAATCTGTGGGGCTGTTACACCAACCTATGTCAATGGGTCGGCCATTACGGCGATGATGACGTCGCGCTCGGTAACTTCAACAATAACGTGGCGGCGCTTGCCCTATGATGACCGATCTTGCATCTACCGCACCACAATCGCTCGGTCGCGATCCCATGGTCGGCCTGCGCCTGGCGCGTGTCGACGGGTTTGAGCCGGCCATTGCGCTCGGTCAGGACGAACTGCCTGCCTATCTGCGTCGTTTTACGATGCTGTTTGCCGACGATGCCACCATGCGCCGTGGCGGTATCGGCCGCGTGACGCGTGCCGTCAACGCCCAAGGCGAGGCAGTGGCACTCAAGCAGCTCATCTTGCCGACGCGCGATGAGTTTGATGACGATGCCGCTCACGAGGCGCTGGTCGCCAAGTTCAAGGCGGCGTTTCGCGAGGAATACGAATGCCATCGCGCCCTTTCGGGCCTTAAGGGCTTTCCCCGCCTCTATGGCTGGGGCGAGGTCGACGGTGTGCCTGCAATTGTCATGGAATGGGTCGAGGGCGAGACGCTTGCCCGCTTGCGTTCGCGACTCGCCGTGGACGATGCCGGACGCCTGTCGCCGCTTGTGGCGGCGCGTCTGGGTCGCGACCTGTTCGATCTGCTCTGCCGTATGAGCCTGGTGGGTGAGGGCTTTGTCCATCGCGATATCTCGCCCGCTAATATTATGGTGCGCACGGCGCGTCTACCGCTTGACCGGCAGCTTGCCGAGGGCACCTTTGACCTGTGCCTGATCGACTTTGGCTCGTCGCTGGCGCTTGAGCCTGCGTCGGCCGTGGCCGGTACCGGCGGCAAGGCATCCTTTACCGAGCGCTATGCCACGCTGCGTCGCGCGACGGTTGCCTATGCCCCGCCCGAGATGCTCACCGACGATATTCCCGATCTGCGCGCTTTGCGTATGTCGCCGGCGATCGACGTCTATGCCGCGGCAAGCACGGTTTACGAGCTCATTGCCGGCGTCGCGCCATACGAAGCCGCGCCGAGCACTTCGGGCACCTCGGGTTCGCGCAAAAAGACGCGCGACATCGCGAGCCCCTACCGTCTCAAGATGGACACGCGGCCCGACTATCCCATTGGTGCCCATGCGCCCGGTTGTGATTTGACTCAGCTGCTTCGTCGTGAGCCCGATGTGGCGCTCGCCGCGGCCGAGCAGGCCCAGCAGCTAGGGCTTGAGCCGGATTCCGAAGAGCTACGCGATGCGCTGGCGTTTGTCGATGCCCAGCTGTTCGACGTGGTGATGGCCTGTCTGTCCAGCCATCAAAAAGATCGTCCCGAGCCGGCGGCGGTCGAGGCGGCGCTCTCAGCGTTTTGTGACCACTATGCGCAAAATGTCGGCCGTTCGCTCCGCGGCGAGCCGCTCACGCCGTGCCCCATGGATGCGTCTGGCCGCGCGGTTCGTCGCGCGCTGATGGTCGGCGCGACGGTCGTCTGTGGCGTGGTTTGGGCTGTGATCGTGGTTTCGGCCGCGCTGCTGGCGTCGGGCGCTCGCGTGACGGCGACTTTGGGATCGCTCGTGTGGTCTGGGTCGCTACCGGGTATTATTGCCGCACTGGCGTTGGCGCTGCCAGGCATAGCCGGCGTTGCCGCGGGGGCGCTTGCGCGCGATCGGCGCTCGGGCTTCCTGCAGGGTGTGCTTGCGCTTTCTGCCTGCGAGGTTCCGGTGCTGGTTGTGGCTGCATGTAGCGTATTTTCCCAACGCGCCGTGATAGGCGGCCTTGTTGCCGCTCTGGTTGCAACCTATACGCTTACGTGGTTTTTGCTTGCGATGGGCTTTGCCTTTGAACTTCCCGTTTCGGCACCGCGACGCACAAAAGCCCAGATGGCGACTCCGCTTGCCGGTGGAGCCGCAGCTGCCCGTACTTTTGGCGGACCTGTCGAAGTATCGTCCGATTCTATTTCTACGACTAAGGAGGCCTAGGTCATGGCATCTCAAGTTGAGCTCACCCCATGCGGGGCCATGTTTGACATCTTTAAGCGCGCGGCGCATCTGAGCCATATCGAGCTGTGCGGCTTGGTGCTTTCGTCCCGTCCGCTCGCCGACGGCCGCAGCCCGCAGAGCCGAGCCGCCGATCGCTCTTGGGTTTCCCGCTTTATCGTTCGCGCGCCGGTCGGCACGCTTCAGCAGCGCTACTTTGCCGAATACGGTACCTCGGCTGCGCGCATTATGTCGCAACTGGCCCTGCGCCAGCGAAATCCCATGGACTCCACGGCTGTGATCAATATGGTGTGCGGTCCTGCAGGTGAACCGATGGTACGCGCGCTCGAAGAGTGCCACCAGGACACGAATCTCTATCGCAACGCGCTCGATCGCCTGTCCCAGGCGGCGGAACTCATGCCCGCCGAGCGCGCCGAGGCCGTGCTGGTGCTGTTTGTCGCCGTCGGTTGTTCGGCGGATGTGCGGTCCTCGGTGAACTATGCCATCGACTACGCGCACGCGACCTGTGGCGGAGGCACGTCCACGCCGCGTTCGCTTGGCATGTCGATGACCGCGGGCGAACGCGAACCCGCCCCGGCGCACCCCTTGGGCTTGCTGCGCGTACAAAACAGTTTTGTCGTGAGCGCCCCGCGCTGGATTCAGCCGAGTGAGCAGGGTGTTGAGATTGGCGCGCTGGCCACTGGCGAGGGCGATATTACCGACGTCGGCGACGATGTCTCGGCCCGCCATGCCCATATCTGGTGCGATGCTCAAAATATCTGGCACGTCGAGGACTTGTCGTCCACCAACGGAACCGTGGTGGTAAACGGGGCCACGCGCGTCTGCATTCAGGTCGAGCCCGGCCGTTCCGCCCAACTCAATCCCGGCGACGAGCTCAAGCTCGGCGAATCCACTACCTACGCCATCCTCTTCGGTGCCCTCTAGCCGGCAGATAGGGACGTTTCTTTTCTGCCGGCACTTGGGGACACTCCTCGGCGCGCCAGAGCCAGTCGCCCGGGGATGGAGGGGCCATTTTGGCCCTTGGCGGTCAGTCGGGGCGAAACTAGAAGATCTTTCCGATTCGCGGCTGTTCATGCTTGTAGAGCATCTAAAACAATAGGATGTTATTCTGGAATATGCCGGGTGCGTGAACTTGCCTGTCTTAGCCTTAATAAGGTATAGGGGAGTTTGGCTCAGGGGTTCCGTCTTGTTCTTCAGCGCAGTATTGTGGGACAGATTTGCTGAGATTGGCGCCTTACACCGCAGAGCGCACGGAAGGCTCTCGATTTGTGTTCTGGCCCCAGAATACAGGGCCTGATACTTACCAACTGTGGCATGGATGTAACATCTGTAGAAATCAACCCTTTTGTTGTCGACCTTTGTAAGAAAAACACTGCCATCAACTCTTTGGATGACGAAACTAGGGTGCTTGAGGGGAGCCTTTACTCCCCTCTGAGAGATGACTCATGTTTTTCGCTTGTCGTTGTGAATCCTCCGTTACTGCCGATTCCGGATGAGATTCCTTATCCCTTCGTTTGAGATGGAGGACAATCGGGTCTGGATAAAACACTTCGTATTCTTAAGGGTGGCGATACGCATTTAGAGAAAAACGGTAAATACTGCTAATAGGGGTGACGACGATGGTGCAGGGGCGACCCGCGATGCTCTCATCAATACGTCGGATACTTGGGAAATCAGGTCTAGATGCATGTATGATGATGCTGTGTGGCTACTCAATTAATCCGCGTTCCGAATGGGTGCAGGGTATAGCTGCGACATCGTATGCTTTTGACCCGGCGCGATACTCAGATATTTCTGAGGCGGTTGACGAAGTTTATACGCACTATGCCGCGCAAGGCGTTTCGGAAGTTTGCACATCTACGTTACGGGCTTAGGTTTCTTCAAGCGAGCAGGCCGGTTGCGTTATTTCGAGCGATTTTTCTAGTCTAGACGACAAAAGGCAAAGGATTTGATGGGTATAAAACGCGGACGTTTGTGGGCGGATGCTCAAATCTATTGTGGCAATCGGGCGGTTGAAAAAGATATTTCAACCGCCCGATTGCCAGGTTCGTCGGAGGAGATGTCCGATTCCGACTCTCTTGTAGGAAGAGCTTGAGATCGTATTGGCCCAAGGCAATCTTAAAGCAGTCTCATTGGCAAATCTTCGCTCCTGTTGTGTTGAGGTGTAAGGTATCAGTGATTGATGTTTTGTGGCGGGTAGATTGGGGCCTTCCTTGATTCGATGCGTTCTCTCGAGGTTCATCAGAGCAAAAGGGGCTTTCGTCTTCATTGCTATCACGGTGATTGGAACCGCTCTCTCCTATGCCATGCCATACGTGAACGGGAAATTCTTAGATTTTCTTCTCGGTAACCGCAGCGAAAGAGACGCCGTACTCTTCGCGCTCCTGGTTGCGTCAATAGGAGTTTTCTCCACCCTCTTTACTTATTTTGCAGGAACACTTTCCATTCGCATAACCACGAGACTTTCCTTTGATCTTCTCAGGGAGGCCGTCTTGCGTTTTGAAAGAGACGATTACTTGGTGAGTCGGACCATCGATCCAGCCTATACAACGCAACGGATTATTTCCGACTCCAGCGTGGTCTCATCCTTCGTTTTGGCGAATTTTATCAGTGCGCCGCTGTCCATTGTAGCCATTCCCATCGTATTGCTTATCATATGGTCAATTGATTCAACTCTCGCGGTGTTTTCCATCATTCTCCTCATCGTGTATTTCTGTGTAATTACTGGGTTGAGGAAACTTTTGTATAGGGTCACGTATGAGAAGAAAGAGGCGGACAGCGCCTTTTACGCCGCAATTGCATCGCAGCTTAATCAGATTCTCAACATTCAACTGACATCTTCGTACGGCAAGAGCGAACAAGCGCTCGACGCTGGGTTTAAGAGCTATTTTCCCAAAGTTTTGCGCTCCGGAAAGCTATCATATTCTCTGACATCGCTCGATGGTCTTTTCGCAGCGTTGTTTCAAGCGGTGATACTTGTTGTTTCCGGAGTACGAATCATTAACGGAACTATGTCAATAGGCGAGTACACTATCATCGGTACA
>JAXJEC010000066.1:0-30515 GCA_036301625.1 Collinsella sp.
GCCGAAGCGCTTGGTGAGCCCGCGCGTCTCGAGCATGTAACCCATGGGCTTATCCTTTCTCTTCCGGGCGCGCGGGCCGAGTCGCCGTGCCCGCGCGCCTTACCTTTCGGGTTCACCATCCATGGTGGGGCGCGTTTCTAACGAAGCCGTAACGGCCGCTGGGCTCTTTTGGCGCCAGCCCTTCTCGACCCGTACGCATTTGCTTAAAGCAACAACTTTCCCGATCGATGTAATCACCGAATCAAAACGTGTACACCAGCCACCAAAGATGCCGAAAAATGTCGCTTTTGGAGGCTGATGTACACAAATGCAGAATCCAGCGCAGCCCAGAGGCGCCCTCCACATGTCTGGACTCTCTATGGCTGCGCTGGATAGACATCGCCGGAACGGGTATAGTATCGAAAGTTTTGTCGTTAACCAGCGGGGGAGTCCTGTGGGCATCAAAAAGAAGATCAAAAAGGAGCTTATCGGCACTTCCGATTACCCGTCGAATAAGATCTTTACGATCTCCAATTTCATCACCTTTACGCGCCTGATCCTCACCCTGGTATTTCTGTACCTGTTTGTGACGGATAACAACCGCGTCATCGCCATCGCTATCTACGCCGTTGCCGCCTCCACCGACTGGATGGACGGGCAGATCGCCCGCATGACTAAGACGGTCTCGTGGCTCGGCAAGGTCATGGATCCCATTTGCGACCGCGCGCTGCTGTTCACCGGCGTGCTGGGACTGGTGGTCCGCGGAGAGCTGCCCATCTGGGTCTGCGTGCTCATTATTGGCCGCGACATCTATCTGGGCATCGGCACGCTTATCGTGCGTCATTATCACCGTCGCCCCATCGATGTCGTCTTTCCCGGAAAAATTGCCACAGCGCTGCTCATGACCGGCTTCTCGCTCATGCTGCTCGGGTTCCCCGTTGTTGACGGCCTGCATCTTTTACCTTCAACCCTTACGGCCTTCCCGGGCCTCAACGGAAGCTCGGTGCCCCTCGGCATCTTCTTTGTGTACGGCGGCGTGATCTTCTCCATGCTCACGGCTGTCATCTATTCCATTAAGGGCGGAGCGGCCATTAAACAGGCTCTCGCGCATCCCGAGGACGAGGACATCGACTTTCTGAACCCTGAAATCGAAGACTGATTCGTTGGGGTATGATTACGTACGGTTCATTATTTGCGGCACGTCCGCGATAAGTTAGGGGTTGTCATGGACAACATGGTTAACAATATGCCTCAGAATGATAAGACTGTTGACGCTACCTGCGTATTCCGCGTGCCTTCAAGCGACGTCACCGTTCCCGACCTCATGGCCAACGTGCGCATCACCGCCCCCGTTCTGTCCATCGTCAAGGGTCCGCAGACTGGTGCCGCCTTTGAGCTCGAGGAAGACGTGACCACCATCGGTCGCGATCCCGCGAACGGCATCTTCCTCAATGACATGACCGTTTCGCGCAGCCACGCGCGCATTATCCGCGAGGGCCTCGGCGCTCGCATCGAGGACTTGGGCTCGCTCAATGGCACCTGGGTCGACGGTGCTATCGTCAATGCAGCCCCGCTGCACGACGGTTCTTCCGTCCAGATCGGTACGTTTACGCTCATCTACCACGAGAGCACGCCGGAGCGCATCGAAACCGGTGAGTAGGGCATGGCCGAACGCAACTATCTGAGTATCGGCCAAGTCGTCAACTTACTTCGAGGCGCATACCCCGATCTTTCGAACTCAAAAATTAGATTTCTAGAGGATGAGGGGCTCATTACCCCTCATCGTACGCCTAAGGGATACCGTCAGTACTCCAAGGAGGACGTTGATCGCCTGGAGGTCATTCTGCACTTGCAGAAGACTCGCTACATGCCGCTCAACGTGATTAAGCAGCGCTTGGAAAACGCCACGGACCTGTCAACGCTCGCTTACGAGGTGGGCTTGCTGTCCGATGTTCCGCTCAAGACGGAGCCCAAGGAGACTAAGCAAAAGCTGCATCCCATCGAGACCATTCCCGATATGCTGGGCGTCGAAATTTCGTTTATCCGCTCGCTCGCCGAGAACGACCTCATTCGCATCATCAAGAGCCCGCAGAACCGCGAGCTCGTCGATGGTCGCGATTTCCCGATCATCCGCTACTGCTCCGAGCTGTCACGCTTCCATATCGAGCCGCGCAACCTGCGTCAGTACGTGTCTTCCGCCAACCGCGAGTCCTCGATGTTTGAGCAGGTGCTCGTGAGCATGCTCGGAATGGATACCTCCGATGACGAGCGCGACGCCAAGCTCGAGCGTGCGTTTAAGAAGCTTCACGACCTAACGGAAGGTGTGCACACTGCGCTGCTCAAGAACCGCGTTTTTGAGTCGCTCAACGCTGTGGTCGAGGACGCCGACATCGATGCACTCGATGAGGAAATCACTCGCTCCGAGTCCACCAAGGCCAAATACGAAGAGACAGCCGCGCCGGCTTCGAACGAGGATTCACTCGTAAAGCCGCTCAAGGTCGTCGCCCCTTCGCAATCCGGCACCGCCACCGCGGGCAAATAACCGCTGCCGAAATTTCGGCAACCCATTGAAAGGTCATGCAATGTACGACTTCGAATCTCATATCGTCGATATCCCCGACTATCCCGAGCCCGGAGTCGTCTTTAAGGACATTACACCGCTCTTTGGCAATCCCGAGGCCCTGAAGGCCATGGTGGATGCTCTGGCCGAGCATTTTGCCGACATGGGCATTACCAAGGTCGTAGGACCCGAGGCCCGCGGTTTTATGGTGGGCGTGCCCGTGGCCGTCGCCCTGGGTGCCGGCTTTGTTCCCGCACGTAAGCCGGGCAAACTGCCGCGCAAGACGGTGAGCGAGAGCTACGAGCTCGAGTATGGAACGGATTCTATCGAGATCCACGCCGATGCTATCAGCTCTAAAGATACCGTGTTGATTCTGGACGACTTGGTCGCGACGGGCGGAACCGTCGAGGCAACAGGTAAACTGGTGCGAGATATGGGCGCAAAGCTTGTGGGCTACGGTTGTATCCTTGAGCTTGCGTTTCTCAACCCGCGCAAGAAGCTCACGCCTTCTAACGAGGACGTTGAGCTCTTTAGCTTGGTAACGGCGGACTAGCCGCTACCCTTAGATACCGGAAAGGAAGCTACATGCGCACAGCAAACACGCACAGAAACATGGCACGCTGCGCTGCTACGGCAACCCTCGCTTGTGTTTTGGGCCTGGGCCTCGTGGCTCCGGCCTACGCCGATACCGCATCCGACCTTGCCGCTGCTCGTACCAAGCTCGAGCAGATTGGCACCCAAACCCAGCAAATTCATGAAGAACTCTCCGCACAGACGCAGGAGCTTGATCAGACTGCAGGCGAGATCACGCAAAAGCAGCAGGAAATCGCCGATGGTCAGGCCAAGCTCTCGACCTATGTCGCCGGCGAGTACAAAACCGGCGGTCTGAGCCTGCTTCAGGTTCTGACGGGCGTCGATGACCTGAGCGATATGCTCAACCGTCTGTTCTACTACGGCAAAGTTTCCGATAAGCAGGCTCAGACCATTCAAGAGGTCAAGGAGCTTAAGCAGCAGCTCACCGATAAGCAGACCGAGCAGGAGAAGAACGTCGCCGCCACGCAAAAGAAGGTCGACGAGCTTAACGCTCAGCAGGCTGAAGCCCAGAACGTCGTAAACTCCCTGGATTCGCAGCTGCAGGCCGAGCTTGCCGCAGAGGCCGAGGCCAACGCTGCGCTGCAAGCCGGCATCAACGCCAGCACCGCCGAAAAGGCCACGGTGAGCAACGACACTGCAGGTACGACCGAGAACACCAACAACGGTGGTGGCACGACCAACAATGGCGGCGACAACAACCCCGCGCCCGCTCCTGCCCCCACGCCGCAGCCCGTGACGCCCGCTCCGGCTCCGACGCCTTCGGCACCGAGCCAGTCCGTTGACGGTGGTACCGTTGTTTCGCGCGCATACAGCAAGCTCGGTTATGCTTATTCTTGGGGCGGCATTGGGCCGAACAGCTTTGACTGCTCCGGTTTTGTAAGCTACTGCCTCACCGGCCGTTATTGCCGCCTTGGCACCACGGGCACCTTTATGGGCTGGACCCGCGTGTCCGATCCGCAACCCGGCGATGTTGTGGTTAACTCCTACCATACAGGCATCTATATCGGTAATGGTCAGATGATCCACGCTTCCGACTACAAGACGGGCGTTATCATCAGCTCCGTCGCAGCCGGTATGAACAACAATTACATTTTCGTTCGCTACTAAGTGTTGTAACTCAGCAAACAACAATGGGCCTCGTATCCTTTGGGAGCGAGGTCCATTCTTATATCTCGATCGCCCGTTTTGCGTTTAAGCAACAATCTAGTTTTGAATACTAGATATGCACAACGTCTGTCCAAAAGATAGCTATAATTGTTGAGGAACAACTAGAAAGGACCCTCAATGAGCTGGGCACTTATCTCAGATTCGAGCTGCAATCTTCGCGATTGGCAACCAACCGCACCTCATACCACCTTTGCATTCGCGCCTCTTAAAATCCGAGTAGGGGAGCGTGAATTTGTCGATGACCTCTCGCTCGATGTTCACGAGCTCAATTGCGCCGTGCAGGCGGAGTCGAGCGCTTCTTCGAGCGCCTGTCCAAGCGTAGGGGAGTGGGCTGAACTTTTTAAGCTTGCCGACAAGACGATCTGCATGCCCATCTCGGAGGGCGTATCGGGAAGCTACAATGCCGCGACCACCGCACGTGACATGGTGCTTGCCGAGGAGTCCAACCGTAAGATTCATTTGGTTAACTCGCGAGCCGCAGGTGGCAAAATGGATTTAATCTTTTTGCTGTTCGATCGCTATCTAGCAAGCAACCCGGAAGCCTCCTTTGAGGACGCCTGCGCTTACTTCGATAGCTTGGAGCAGAACAGCAAGATTCTCTTTAGCCTGTGTAATTACGAGAACCTTGCAAAGGCTGGACGCATTCCTAAAGCAGCCGGCGTCATTGCCAACAAGCTCAATATCCGCATTTTGGGCACGGCGAGCGAAGCGGGCAAAATTGAACTCGTTGGGCACACGCGTGGCGAAAAGAAGATGCTCACCAAGATTGTCGACACCATGGAGGCCGAGGGTTTCACGGGCGGCGAGGTCATCATCGATCACGTTGAGAACGAAGCTGGAGCCCAGGCGCTTGCCGACCGCATTGTCGAGCACTGGCCCGGCTCTAAGACAATCATCATGCCCTGTAACGGGCTAGATTCCTATTACGCCGAGATGCACGGTCTCATCATCGGCTACGGCATGGGCGTGGCTTCGGGCCGATAATGTCCAGCTTGACAAACGCACGGGCGGGATAAGGGGCCAGTGGCCCTTTATCCCGCCCGTCTTATACCTCGGTTAGCTATTAAACCCATTGAACTTGAGGTAGCTCATCAGGTACGCCTTCGAAACGAAGGACGATACCGCACTGCGTACGAGCAGCGATTCGCGCGTAACCTGATGTGCGGTATCGGGTACGGGAGTCTGCTCGACGGAAAACGCCGCACGAATCGATGCCTCAAGTTGATCGACTACATAATCGAAAGCCGTTGGAGCGTCGTAGCTCAAGCGCTGAATATTAAAAAGTGCCTGAACCGCAGCGATGGGCAGTACCTGCTTAAAGATACAAATGGCGATGAGACGCGCAATCTGCTCACGGCCATACTGCTTTTTAACCGGAGCAGGAACGAGGCCGACCTTCACGTAGTTATTGATCATCGATGGCGTAATAACGGGCTGCTCTACGCAAATCGAAAGCGGCTCCATCCACAGCGCAACATACTCAATAACCTGATCACGATAGAGCGTTACGTTGGGCAGCTGGTCATAGCGTGGCAGGCTCAACGCGTTGAGTTTACCCACCATATCGGACTGAATAAATGCATCCGGCAGCACCGTCGGTTGAATATCCTCGGGCTTAATGCTGACCGATGTATCGGACATCGGGATAACATGTTTAGCGTGGTTCATAAGAGGCCTCCGTTCGTTTTCTATATTGTATTCTAGGTTATCTAGTTTTGCATACCACATTGCCGCAAAGTAAAAGTGGCTGGGCGGCACATTGATGCACCGTCCAGCCACTTTGTTTAAAGATAGCAACCTTACATAAGATATATTATCGTACTTATCCACGAAGAAATGCGTAAGCGCTCGTTGCTGCTATAGCTCCATCAGAAACGGCGGTCACAACCTGACGTAAGCGCTTGGAACGGATGTCGCCAGCAGCAAATAGACCTGGCGTGCGGGTCGCCATGGATTCATCAGTCTGAATGCCGCCATCAGGCGCCAGATCGACTAGATGCTCAACAAGCTTGGTATGGGGTTGCGTCCCGGTAAAGACAAAGATGCCAAACGAGCCGGGCTCAAATGACTCGGTATAAATTTCCCCGGATGCATTGTCCTTAAAGGTAATCGTCGTTGGCATAGCTTCGCCCGAAAGCTCCACAATACTAGTTTGGTACCTAACTGTAATATTGTCCTTAGCAAGCACCTTATTCACAACGCCCTCGGGTGCACGGAACTGATCGCGACGCAGCACGATGGTCACACTGCTGGCAATGTCAGACAGGAACAGCGCTTCCTCACACGCCGAATTGCCACCACCAATCACAAACACCTGCTTGCCACGGAAGAACATGCCATCACATGTTGCGCAATATGAAACGCCACGACCGCGATACGTATCCTCGCCAGCAAAACCTGCCGGACGCGGCGTGGCGCCCATGCACGCAATGACGCTCTTGGCCTCCGTGTCGCCCATATCATGATGAACGGTAAACAGTGCGGAATCAGCATCATAATCGATGCCCGTTACCATACTCCATTCAACCTGCGCTCCTAGGCCTTCTGCATGCTGCTGAAAGCGTTCACCCAGCTCTGCACCACTTAGCAGCGGAATACCGGGATAATTCTCGATCTCGTTGGTTGTGGCAATCTGGCCACCCGACATGCCCTGCTCAATCACGGTCGTCGTCAGGTTGGCACGCGCAGCGTAAATGGCGGCAGCATAGCCCGCAGGGCCACCACCGATAATCGCAACATCAATCGGCTGATCGGTAGTCATGGAATCTCCTCTCGTCGATACATTGACGTTCTTTGCGCTCATACCCAAATTTACGTGAACATGACACTCATGCACTACAATAATAAATCGCGTAACAAAGCTGAAGGGGAGTTATCGATGGATCAAACGCAGACGGGCAATACCGCTCCCCTGCCCATGCAAGCCACTCCCCAACCGGAGCAAATGACCGTTTCACCCGCACAAAAACCCCTAGTAACCATTGTGCACGCATCGGTTGGATCGGGCCACAAAGCCGCCGCAAATGCGATTGCGCAGGCATTCGACCTTATCCGCGGCACTAATGGCATCCCCGAGGACGTTGAGATTGAAGTGCTCGATATCCTTGATTTTGGACGTATTAAATTCGACGGCAATAAGACCGCGGCTTCTTTTACAGGAGCCACGCGCCCCATTTACGACCTGACCTGGCGATATACGCTTACGGGACATCTGCTCTGGGGTGGCGGCACGGCATGGTCGCGCATTATGTTCCCCGCCTTCAACGAATATATTCGTAGCCGCAGGCCTATAGCCGTGGTCGCAACGCACATCACAGCAGCCAATGTTGCCGTGGGTGCCCGCGTAATTACGGGTATCGATTATCCGGTCATCTGCGTACCGACCGACTACGAAGTCGAAGGATTTTGGCCCCACAAGGACACCGACCTATTCTGCGTAGCCAACGAGTTTATGGCCGAAACGCTGCGGCCGCGCAAGGTTCCCGAGTCAAAGATCCGCATAACGGGCATCCCCATCCGAGCCGGTTTCGATTCAGAATACAAACGCGAGGATGAGCTGAGCAAGTTCAATCTCCCCATAGACAAAACCGTCGTATTGGTGATGGCCGGCGCCAGTTTGCCCCAACCATACGTGCGTTTCCGTGCCGCGATGGACCACACGCTCCCCTTCTTACGCAGCTTTGAGGACATGCACTTTGTCTTTTTACCGGGCAAGGATAAGGAATACGCCACCCGACTCAAGACGCTCTTCGACGCCATGAAACTCGACAACGTCACGGTTCTGGACTACGTGGACGACATGGCGGCCCTCATGCACGGCTGCGACCTGGCAATCCTCAAATCGGGCGGGCTCACCGTCACCGAGTGCCTGTGCGCTCACCTGCCGATGATCCTGCTGGGCAAGTCCTATGGCCAGGAAAAGGCCAACACCACGATGCTCACCGGCATGGGTGCCAGCATGCATGTCACCACCGCACGTGAACTCATCGTGACGTTGCGCCATCTCCACGATCATCCGGAGTCGCTCAAGGCACTGCTCATCAATGGCGAAGTCCTGCGCCGTCCACGCGCAGCCGAGGATATCGCCATTGCAACCATGGAGCTAACCGGCAAACCCCAAAAGCGCAAACGAGCCTTCTGCCGCTTCTACTGGGGCGGAAAACCCGCGCATATCCGCTAGCGTCTTAGCGTCCGCTGCTCGGCGGGAGCCGCCCATATATCATTCCATGCTCAAACATTCTCGCGGGGCGCTCGTATCCCTCTCGCCCGCTTCTCACACATATCATCCCATGCTCAAACATTCTCGCTTCGCTTCGCTCGCTGCGAAACTGCGCGTGGAACGATATGTGTGAGAAGCGGGCGAGCGGCTACTCGCTTGAAAACAACAATCAATCTTTCTGATAAGCAGATGCGGCAAAGGAACAGTCCCTTTGCCGCATCTGCTTACTGCAATTAGTTACTTTGGTTCGCCTTAGCAGCTTCAAATTTGGGGATCCGGCGCAGCTGGTAGTGCGTAAACGTAGTTGACCGGCCCGGCCCGCCTATATATCGTCCCACGCGCAGTTTCGCAGCGAAGCGAGAATGTTTGAGCATGGGATGATATATAGGCGGGTCGGGCCGGTCAGCGGACAGTACGTAAACGACTAAGCGACGCCGCTAGAACCGAAACCGCCGGCTCCTCGGTCGGTTTTATCTAGTTCTTCTACTTCTACGAGGTTGACCGTGGGGACTTCTTGGATGACGAGTTGGGCGATGCGGTCGCCTTTGTTGATTTGGATGTTGTTCGTGAGGTCTAGGTTAATGAGGATGACTTTGAGTTCTCCTCGGTAGTGGGCGTCGATGAGGCCCGGCGTGTTGACTATAGACAGGCCCTGCTTGATGGCCAAGCCGCTGCGGGGCTGGACGAAGCCGGCGTAGCCATCGGGCAGGGCGATGGCCAGCCCGGTAGAGACCAGACGGCGTTCGAAGGGCTTCAGGACGCAGTCCTCGTTGGAGCGCAGATCCAAGCCGGCATCGGTGGGATGGGCGTATTTGGGAAGCTCGACGGTGGGATCGAGACGCTTTATGTTGAGGGTAATGTTGGACATGGAATCACCTTAGCTTGTCGAGCTCTTGCAGAAACTCATCGACGTCTTTGAAATCGCGGTAGACCGAGGCAAAGCGGATGTACGCCACCTTGTCGATCTTGGCCAAGCGTTTGAGCACCATGTCGCCCAACTCATGCGACGTGACGGCCGTCAGCGTACGAGAGCGCAGCTCGACCTCGATGTCGTCGATAATCTCATTGAGCTTCTTAGTGTCGATATCGCGCTTGATGGTGGCGCGCATCAAGCCGACGAGCAGCTTATTGCGATCGAACCGCTGCTTGGTTCCGTCTGACTTAATGACCTCGATTGGGTCTTCACATCGCTCGAACGTTGTAAAGCGATAGTTACACGAGCAACATTCGCGACGGCGCTTAATGGTGTTATTAGACTCCTGCATACGGGAATCAACGACGCGGGTATGTGCCTTGCCGCATTTGGGACAGCGCATGGTACCTCCTCTTAAACGATAACAAGGGTACCATGCGCAGCGCGATAATGATTACGAACGAGCAGGAACCTTAAGATGCGCACCGGCGGCGAGCGAACCATGCTCCAGATGATTGACGTTACGGATCATGTCGGAAGTCTCTTGCGTGGAAAGGCCTTCGATTGGATATTCCTCGGCAAGCGACCAAAGAGAATCGCCAGGCTGAACGCGAATGGTCTCGTAGGTAACGTTGGAAACGGACTCGGCATACGCGGCGTGACGCGCGCTAAAGACCGACGTAGCGAGGACAAAGAAGAGCGTAAGCGCAACGGCAACGGCGACAATCGTCGGAACCTTCAGGGCAACGCGGGCCGGCGCGACTGCAGCCTGCTGATTGCGAGCAGGCTTTACGGTCAAAGGCTGAAAGCTGGAGCGGCCACCCTGAACAACCGTAAAAGTGGGTTCTGTAGGCGTCTCGAGCTTAAGGGCGAGGTTTCCCTGGACCATATTCGTTGCGTTCATCATGTTCTCCTCTCGCGTGTTTTGCTGAGAACAGTTTTATCAAGCCGCGCGGACAAAAATGTCTAGCGCGAGAACGAATGTTCGGTTATTATTATCTTCGAACAGTTGTTCCTGTCAAGCAAAATTCGAACATTTGTTTGACATAGGTAGAGAGGATGCCCTGATGGCTCGCAAAATTACCAAGCGTCAGCAGCAAATTTACGACTTCATCAAGGAATATCAGCAGGAGAAGGGTTATCCGCCCAGCGTGCGCGAGATGGCTTCTGCTGTGGGCCTTTCCTCCCCCAGCACCGTGCACGCCCATCTATCTGCCCTGGAGGCGCGCGGGCTACTCAAGCGCGATGCCACTAAACCGCGCGCCCTGGAACTCTTTAACGAGGACGGTTCCTCTGTCTCAATTTCTAAATCTGACGAGCCCACCGCACCTCGCGGAACGGTCTCGCTACCGCTCGTTGGTCGCGTCGCGGCAGGGATTCCCATTCTGGCCGAGCAGAATATCGAAGACACTTTTACAATCCCGACCGAAATCGCCACTGACCAGGGTTCCTTTATCCTTGAGGTACATGGGAGCTCAATGATCAATGTCGGCATCTTCAATGGCGATTACATCATCGTCCGTGAACAAAAGAGTGCCATGAACGGCGAAATTGTCGTGGCCATGATTGATGGTTCAGCGACCGTCAAGACGTTCTACAAGGAGCAAGGACGCGTACGCCTGCAGCCTGAGAATGACACCATGGAGCCTATCTATGCAACGAATCCCGTTATCTTGGGCAAAGTCGTCGGCTTGATGCGCCGGTTCTCGTAATGCAAAAACGCATCACCATCTTTGATACCGTCCGCGGGTTTACGATGATTTCAATGGCAGGTTTTCACGCTTGCTACGATTTCGCCTACCTGTACGACTGGGATATGCCCTGGTTTACCCAGACTGTCTTTCAAGACATCTGGCGCGCCAGCATCAGCTGGATATTTTTGTTTATCGCGGGTTGGATGTGCACGCTCTCACGCAACAATGCTAAACGAGCGGCCAAATACGCTGCCGCAGCTTTGGTCGTCTGGATTGTAACAACGCTCGTATCGGTCGACGATTCAGTGAACTTTGGCATCATTTATTGCATGGCGGCGTGTACCGCTGTGGCAGCCGTAGCACGACCGATGCTTAAGAAAGTACCTAGCACGTGGGGCATTGCGATATGCCTCGCTCTCTTCGCAGCGACATGGGGCATCCCGAAATCGACCTATTCATTCCCCTATTTGGCGTGGCTAGGATTTCCCGGCCCCTGGTTCGTTTCAGGCGACTATTATCCAATCATCCCGTTTATATTCATGTACCTCACAGGATACTTCGCTGCGCGCACCGCTCAAAGATGTGAACATCCCGCCCCAAGCTGGGCCTACGCCAATCCCGTCCCGGCGCTCGCCAGCCTTGGACGTCATGCACTCCCCTTTTATCTGCTGCATCAGCCCATCATTCTGGGCATTTTGGAGCTCGTCTACTCAGTGCGATAACGCTCGAGCCGCGGCGCGATACGGGCCGGCAGCTTCGCCACAATACGGACGCCGTCCTCAAGATATTCCTCGTGCAAAAGGGTTCCCTGCTCATGCACCAGCGTGATGAGGGCGCCCTCACGATACGGGATATCAGCAGAGAGCAACACATCGGTAGCAGCCGCCTCACGAGCAATACGGTCGACGAGATCGTCGAGTCCCTCGCCCGTCTGGGCCGAGAACAGAACGGCCTCGGGATAGCGACGACGGAAGCTCAATCGATCAACACTATCCAAAAGATCGATCTTATTGAATACGGTCAGCGTTAAACGCTCTCCAGCGCCGATCTCATCAAGCACGCGGTCGACAGCCTCCAGCTGTCGCTCATAGTCCTCGTCAGACGCATCTACAACTTTGAGAATTAAATCGGCACCCAACACCTCGGACAGCGTCGATTTAAAGGCATCGACCAAACCATGCGGTAGCTTTTGAATAAAGCCGACGGTATCGGTAATCGTCATGCCGCGACCGCCGGGCAGGCGATACGAACGCGTCGTCGGGTCGAGCGTAGCAAACAGCTTGTCCTGCGAAAGTACCGTAGAGCCGGTCAGGCGATTGAGCAACGTCGATTTACCGGCATTGGTATAACCGGCTAACGCGACGCGAAACGCCGGAGACTCAATACGGCTCTTGGACTGGACATCGCGACGCTGTTCAACCTGCTTAAGCTCACGACGAAGCGCGGCAATCTTATTGCGAATCAAGCGACGGTCGACCTCGAGCTGGCTTTCACCCTGACCAAAGCGTGAGCCGATGCCGCCGCGCGTCTGTTCCTTGGCAAGATGGCTCCACATGCCACGCAGACGAGGCAACAGATATTGAAGCTGCGCCAGCTGTACCTGTAGGCGTCCCTCACGCGTCTGAGCATGCAGGCCAAAGATATCCAAGATCAGTGCCGTACGATCGATAATCTTTACCGGCTCGCCCACGGCTTTCTCCAAATAGGATTGCTGCGAGGGCGTCAGGTCGTCGTCAAAAATAACGACATCGGCATCCATGCGATGCACCAGGCCGCACAGCTCTTCAACCTTACCGGAACCGATAAACGATTTAGGATACGGCTTTACCAAACGCTGAGACAAGCGAGCCACGCACTGGGCACCAGCCGTATGGGCAAGGCGCTCAAGCTCGTCAAGCGAACGATCGAGCGGCCACGCATTGTCGCGCCACTCAACACCAACTAATATGGCACGCTCGGGCTCGGGTGCCGTGGGAACAAGGGGGAAGCGGGCCATTAGGCAGCCTCAATACAATGCAGGATGTCCTCAACGACCTCATCGATCGTAAACTTGTCCATATCGAACCACACGATGCGATCATCGCGTTTAAACCACGAAAGCTGACGTTTGGCATAGCGACGCGAACGCATCTTGATGAGTTCGCGAGCCTCATCCATAGAAATCACGCCATTGAAAGCATCGATAATCTCTTTATAGCCAATTGCCTGCATCGACGTCAGGGCATCTCCCAACCCCTGGTCCATAAGACCGCGAACCTCATCGACAAGACCCTGTTCAAACATCAGATCGACGCGCAGGTTAATGCGCTCGTAGAGCACCTCGCGATTACGCGTCAGACCAAACCATAGAGCATGATAATGCTCACGCGGAACACTAAACTGACTTTTTTGCTGTGCATAGGAGATACCATCATCATGCATCTCGAGCGCACGAATCACACGGCGCACATTATGGGGATGAATAACAGCAGCCGATTCTGGGTCGCGCTCGGCAAGCAGGGCATGCAGTTCTTCCTCGCCAATGCGCTCGGCAAGCTCCTGATAGCCCGCACGGCGATCGTCCTCAAGTTCGCCCGAGGGAAAGTCCATCTCATCGAGGGCGGCCTTGAGATACAGCCCCGTACCTCCGCAAAAAACCGGCAGGCAACCCAAACCAAGGAGACGTTCAACATGCGCGCGAGCGTCAGCCTGATAAAGCGCAGCAGAATATGCCACACCCGGCTCTACAATGTCGACGAGACGCAGCGGCGCCGTACACTCATCGGGCGCCATCTTTGCGGTACCGATGTCCATGCCGCGATAGATTTGCATCGCATCGCACGACAGCACTTCGGACGAAAGACGAGCGGCCAAACGGTCGGCAACATCACTCTTACCAACCGCCGTCGGACCGACGATCGCAACGGCGGAAAGACCTGCCCCGGGAGAAACCATTAGCGCGGCTCGCCCACAACGGAGCCGGACAAATACCAGGTCTTGGCAACGTCAACGTCAACATCAACGATCTTGCCAACAAGCTGATCGATGCTGCAACCCTCGGGGATAGGCGCATGCACGGTCTGATTCTTGGGGCTCTTGCCCAGCAGGACCGCATCGTTCTTCTTGCTCGTGCCCTCAATGAGCGCCGGCACCACAGTATGAAGCTCACCCTGGTTATACTCATGTGCCGTGGTCTCGATAACCTTAACCAGGCGGTTGAAACGCTCGAGAATAACCTCATGCGGCGTAGGATCGTCAATCTCTGCGGCCGGGGTACCGGCACGCTTGGAATAGATGAAGGTATAGGCCTGGGCATAGCGGACCGTCTCGGCAAGCGAGAGCGTCTGCTCAAAGTCTTCTTCAGTCTCGCCTGGGAAGCCGACGATAATGTCGGTCGAGAGCGCGATATCGGGCATACGGTTGCGAATGCGATCGACCAGGCCCAAATAGTCCTCGCGTGTATAACGGCGATTCATCTCTTTGAGGATCCGCGTCGAACCTGACTGGACGGCCAAGTGCAGCTGCGGCATAACGGCAGGCGTCTCGGCCATGGCGTCGATGGTCTCAGGCAACAGGTCCTTGGGATGCGAAGACGTAAAGAAGATGCGTTCCACACCCGTATCGCCCACGGCACGCAGCAGATCGGCAAAACGCGGCTTGCCAAACAGATCGCGACCATATGAGTTAACGTTTTGGCCTAGCAGCGTAATCTCACGCACGCCCTGGCGCACCAAACCAGTCACCTCGTCGACAATCTCCTCGAAGGGGCGGCTCTTTTCGCGACCGCGCACGTACGGCACGATGCAATAGGTGCAGAAATTATTGCAGCCCGTCATGATGGGCACCCAGGCGTGATACTGGGTCTCGCGATGCCACGGCATGCTCATGGCATCCGTATCCTCATGCTCATTGGTGCGGATATGACGCTTGCCGTCAAGGAACGCCTCGGCAATGAGCTCGGCCACATGTGCGATAGAATGCGTGCCAAAGATGACATTGACGTTGTCGACGTTGGTGAGCAGGCCCTCGCCATCACGCTGCGCAATGCAGCCGCCCACGGCAACCACACGCTTGCCCGAAGGCGAAGGCGGCAGGCTTTTGCAGGAATTGCACTGACCGTACAGGCGAGTATCGGCGGCCTCACGCACACAGCATGTCATGAAGACAACGATATCGGCATGCTCGGGATCGAGCGCCATGAGGCAACCATACGAATCGAGCAGACCGCTCACGCGCTCGGAATCGTGCTGATTCATCTGGCAGCCAAAGGTGCGGATAAAGTAGGTTTTACCGGCAAGAATATCGCGTACGGAACGCTGATCCATGTGCATAAGTCCTAACGTTGGGGAGCGAAACAAGGCTAGCAGAAGCTATGCCACAGGCTTAACATCATCCATGACGGCGTTATCCATAGCAGCTCGATTGATCTGGTGAACGTAGATAGAAAGGCGGATGGCCGTGCGCGACTCCCCGTTAATGAGAATGTCGGAGAACACGGGCGCGCAGGAAATATCAAAACCGGTTGGGATCAAAAAACCGCGCGCGATGGCAACGGCCTTAATGGCCTGGTTGACAGCACCGGCGCCGACACACTGGATGTTGACGGGTACACCATCCTTGACCATGCCGGCGATGGCGCCGGCAACGGACGCGGGCGATGATTTGCTTGATACCTTCAGGCAATCCATGAAGAAACTCCTGCGTTTAAAAGTACGTTTTAACTGCAATAACTGTATCGTACCGAGTGGACTCGGTAAAGGCACTATTCCTCTTTGGCAAGATCGAAAGTCACAGTGATTCGATCACGCGAAACACGAATCTTTGGGTCGCCGCAAAGGTTGAGATAGTACCTGGCGGCAAGGTCATTGAAGTCCCGCTCCACAGCACGCGAAAACTGTGCCATGTCATCCTTGGCAATACGTAGCCCGCGACGATCCTTCGCAAGATCGACAGGAGCCGGCGCATGCGAGGACGAATCACGCTCGCGCAGCAGACGCGCGGTCACACCGCGAACGGGCTTAATCTGCCCTGCCAAAATGCGATGTGCCGTGCGCTCGGACATCTCAAGACCCAAACCCGAGCAGATACGGATAAAGTCCTCGGCATCAGAGGCAAGGCCTAAACGATCGACAACCGGAAGCTCGCTCTCGTCATCAATAAACAGGAGACGAGACGTATCGAGCCTACTTGACGCCTGAGCATAAAGGGTCGCGGCAATCTCAGACGGAGAACCAAGATAGACATCGCAACCACGCAACTCCTCGAGCGCAAACTCACAAGCAGCGCGAATAATATTATGCGGGCCCCGAGCACAGACATAACGTCCGTCCTCATCCTTGACGGCCTGGGGCCAGCTGGACTGATCGGCACGCTCACTGAGGCGGTCGGCCGCAACGCTCACCTTAAAGGCTGAACCAAGATCGACACCGGACGTGACCACACGGGCCTCGTCGGTGTTCTGCTTGATCGAAAACAATGCCATGCCTCGACCGTGAACGCCCCAACGATCCATCTTCATGCTCTCGAGCTTGGAGGTAACGCGGGCATCGAAGATGCGTTCTTGCATATCCTGCGGCACGCCCGAGCCATTATCCAGAAAGACGAGCGTACGGACGCCATCTTCCTTGGTCGTTGCGAGATAGACCTTGTCGGCGCCGGCATCGCGAGCGTTGCGCAGCATTTCGATGACAATATCCTCGACATGCTGAATGTCGTGCTTTGCCTGGCGCCGTTCGGCCTCCGAAACGCGGAGGCGGACATACCCCTCGCCAAGGTTCTCCTCGACGCGAAGGTTGCCCTCCCCCGACATCGACGCGATAAATGAGATGAGCTCGTTCGCGTCGTTCATGTTATTTAGCGATATCGACAGCACGGCTCTCGCGAATCACGACGACGCGCACCTGACCGGGATACTCCATCTCTTCCTCGATCTGATGGGCGATGTCATGAGCCAAAACCGTGGACTGAGCATCGGAAATCTTGTCCGGCTGAACCATGACGTGGACCTCGCGACCAGCCTGCATGGCATAGGTACGCTCGACGCCGTCATGGGAGTTGGCAATCTCTTCGAGCTTCTCAAGGCGCTTGATGTAGTTCTCGGCCGATTCGCGACGAGCACCGGGGCGAGAGGCAGAAACGGCATCGGCAGCCTGGACCAGAACATCGAGCACCGTATTGGGGTCGACGTCGGCGTGGTGAGCCTCAATAGCGTGAACGATAACGGGCTTCTCGCCATAGCGACGGGCGAGCTCGGCGCCGATAACGGCATGCGGACCCTCGACGTCATGGTCGATAGCCTTGCCAAGATCGTGCAGCAGGCCGGCGCGCTTGGCGGTCACAACGTCCAGGCCAAGCTCGGAAGCCATCACGCCGCACAGGTCGGAAACCTCGAGGGAGTGCTGGAGCACGTTCTGACCAAACGAGGTGCGGTAGCGCAGAGCACCAAGGGTCTTAACGATCTCGGGGTGCAGATCGTGGATACCGGTATCGAAGGCAGCCTGTTCGCCAGCCTCGCGCACGCGCTGTTGAACCAAGTCGGCGGCCTTGTGATACATCTCCTCGATACGGGCAGGATGAATGCGGCCGTCAGCAATAAGGTTCTCGAGGGCGACGCGGGCGGTCTCGCGACGGACCGGATCGAAGCTCGAAAGCACGACGGTCTCGGGCGTATCATCGATCACGAGGTTGACGCCGGAAACCTGCTCGAAGGTGCGGATATTGCGACCCTCGCGGCCGATGATGCGACCCTTCAGGTCGTCAGACGGAATATGCACGGAGGTAACGGTGACCTCGGCGGTGTGATCGGCGGCACAGCGCTGAATCGCCAGGGACAAGATCTCCTGGGCGGTCTTGTGGCACTCGGCGCGAACCTGCTGCTCGGACTCACGGATGATCGTAGCGGCCTCGTGGGTAACCTCGCCACGAACCTTGTCGAGGAGTTCCTTGTGAGCATCCTCGCGGGTCAGGTCGGCGATGCGCTCGAGCTCCGAGGTCTGCTTGGCGCAAAGCTCCTCAAGCTCACGGGAGCGCTTCTCGACCTGGCCAGCCTGGCTGGACAGCTGATGCTCACGCTTGTCGAGGGCATCGTTGCGGCGATCGAGAGACTCCTCGCGCTGCATCACGCGGTTCTCGAGCGTACGAATCTCGCTCTTACGCTGCTTGTCCTCGGCCTCGGCGGCCTGCTTGTTCTTGATAATCTCTTCCTTTGCCTCAAGCAGAGCCTCTTTTTTGAGGGTCTCGGCCTGACGCTTTGCATCACCGATTAGGGACTCAGCCTGTGCGTGAGCCGACTGGATCTTTTCGTCGGCCTCGTGAAGACTACCCTGCTTGGCGGTGCGCATGTAGGCAATGGCGGCGATGGCACCCAAAACGATGCCAACGAGCGCTGCGATAATAGGCATGCTCACTCCTTTTTATGGATTCGTTACACAACAAAGCGAACCGTCCTTGCGAACGGCTCGCGACATTTGAGTAATATGGGCGCAGCTTATGCGGGTCGGATACAGATAAACATATAAACAAACTCATCAAAGATGAGCACATATCACAAAGCAAATGACAGTGTTTATCGTACGTTGAACCGTAACAACTGTCAAATAAATGGACCCGGTACGGCGACTAAAACGCGGTGAACGGCGGGTACGCAAACCACATGTGTCTAAACTGCACATTCCTCATGTTCGGCATCGAGACGCGCCTTAACGGCATCGGCGGCGATGTGATACGAGAAGCCTTTGCCCATCAAAAACCGAACCAGTTTTTCGAATCTGCGCGTCTCTGGAACACGCCGCTTGGCGAGCAGGGCTGACGCACGCGCCAAATCGTCTTCGACGGCAAAATAATCCTCGGGATAACCGGGAATGTCATCGAGCACAACATGACGTCGCTTGAGCTCGGTCTCGATTTTGCGCTGTCCCCAACCGCGCCGCTTGCGTTCCTCGATAAAGTACGAGCAAAAGCGGTTCTCGTCTAAAAAGCGATACTCGGTGGCGCGCTCGACGGCGAAATCAATCGCGGGCTGGCGAAAGCCGTAGCGAGCCAACTTGTCACGGACCTCACCCGTCGCATGGTCGCGGCGCGATAACATCTCGGTCACCATGGTAAGTGCACATTTACGCTCGATGAGCTGCACCGCCTCACGAAAGTTGTCCCAATCACAGGGAAGATCGGGGCGGTTTTTGACATACAGCCGCGCGACCCGCACGGGAATCCAAATGGACCGCTCAAAACCGCCCTCAAGCTCACAATCGATATGTGCGCAAGGCTTTTTGGACGCATACCCGCTCGAGAACGAGGAGGCTGCCTTCTTATCGGGAAAGACGACCGTGGCCTCGGTCACCGTATACGACATGAGCGTAACCGCTACTCGTCGTCATCATCGAGCATGGCGGAACCATCGATAGCGTAAAGCTCGTCAAACTCCTCAGGCGCAGGCTGATCGGTCAGCTCGACCTCGGACGGAGCATCGTCATCAAACTCAAGCCCGCAGGCAAGGCGGACCTTATGCTCAATCTCATCGGCGCAATCGGGGTGTTCGCGCAGGAAAGCCTTGGCGGCCTCGCGACCGTTGCCGAGCTTGTCCTCGCCATAGGCAAACCAGGAGCCCATCTTCTTGCAGATGCCGCACTCGACAGCCATGTCCAGAATCGAGCCCTCCTTAGAGATGCCCGTACCGTACATGATGTCGAACTCAGCAGAACGGAACGGAGCTGCCACCTTGTTCTTAACGACCTTGGCGCGCACGCGGTTACCGATAACCTCGTCCTTAAGCTTAATGCTGTCGATACGACGAATGTCGATACGCACCGAAGAGAAGAACTTAAGGGCACGGCCGCCCGTCGTAGTCTCGGGGTTGCCGAACATGACGCCGATCTTCTCACGCAGCTGGTTAATGAAGATGCACGTCGTGTTGGACTTGGACAGCGAGCCGGCGAGCTTGCGAAGAGCTTGGCTCATCAGGCGAGCCTGAAGACCGACCGTAGTGTCGCCGATTTCTCCCTCGATCTCGGCACGCGGGGTCAGCGCGGCGACGGAGTCGACGACGATGGCATCGATGGCGCCGGAACGCACGAGCATGTCAACGATCTCGAGCGCCTGCTCACCCGTATCGGGCTGGGAAATGAGCACCTCGTCGATATCCACGCCGATGCGCGCGGCATACGTGGGATCGAGCGCGTGCTCGGCATCGATAAATGCCACAACGCCGCCCATTGCCTGGGCCTCGGCCAAGATCTCGAGCGAAAGCGTCGTCTTACCGGAGGACTCGGGACCGTAGATCTCGACGATTCGGCCGCGCGGCACGCCGCCGATACCCAGCGCGGCATCGAGGGCCAGGGCGCCCGTGGGAATGGCCTCGACCTCGAGCTCGGGACCACCGTCGCCGTACCTCATGATGGAACCCTGGCCGAATTTCTTCTCGATCTCGGCCTTAGTGGTGGCGATCATCTCATCGCGCTCTTTACCCGTCGTGCGAGCATGAACGGTACGTACGGGACCTGAATTCTTGGCCATGAATAGCCCTCCTCTTAACAACCTGCATCGATAATAAACGAACGGCTGTTCGTGGTCAACCGTTCAGGCCAATCATATGCAGGCGGTCTTTCCAAAACCCAACCAAACGCCGACCAAACACTGACCAAATGCTTGACCACAAAGGACCAAATATGAACAAGGCAGGCAAAAATACATCTACAACCAGCACAAACGCCAAATGAGCCTAAGGTCCCCATCTCCACAATTAAGGGGCTTGGAGGCCCCTTAAAACACGTCTATTCCATAGAGTTGAGCACAAGGGCAATGCGACCCAATGCCTCCGTGACCGCATGGGCACGAACACACGAACGGTCACCCTCATAGTGGCAGCGCACAGAGTCCACGACCGGCACGCCCCCATCGGCGGAACGATGCGCCCAGCCAATATAGAAAGTGCCCGCCGGATCGTCCTCAGTACCACCGCCGGGGCCGGCATAACCCGTTGCGCTCACTGCAATATCGCTCTGGTACAGCTCCAGCGAACCCGACGCCATCTCGCGCGCAGTCTGGTGCGACACCGCAGTGTAGCGGTCGAGCGTCTCCTGCTCAACACCCAGCACGCGATGCTTAATCTCATCGCAGTAGGTCACCGCACCGCCACGCAGCACCGCCGAGGCACCAGGGATATCGGCGATCGTCGAGGCGATCATGCCAGCTGTCAGAGATTCAGCCGTCGAAACCGTCACACCACGAAAGCTTGCACGCTCAACAATATCGCGTGCGAGCTCTTCGTTATGCGCGGCAATCTGCTCAAATGATTCCGTCATGCCTACCAGGACCTAAACGGAAAAGACTATCTTGCGACAGTTCCAGAAGTACTGGGCGCCCGAGATAACGGTCAAAACAACGGCAACGGCATACAGGAAGCGCGACACCGAGTAGATGCCGAGCGTCAGCGCCACCGGGCCAAGGTGCAAGCCGGCCATAGCAAAAACGCACAGGTAACCGCAGATGGAAACCATCGTGGTTGCCGTCTTGTACTTGCCGAGCTTATCGGCTGCAACGACCACACCGGCCGCACTCGCGACCATGCGAAGGGCGCTCACCAGCAGCTCGCGGAACAGGATAATGAACACGGACCACACGGTCACCGCGCCAAAATCCAAGAACAGCAGCAAGGCCGAGAACACCAGCAGCTTGTCGGCGATGGGGTCCAAGAACTTGCCGAAATCGGTGATCTCGTTACGCGAGCGTGCCAGATAACCGTCGACCTTATCGGTGCACGACAGGATCACATACAGAATGAAGGCAGCGGCGGCGAGCGGGCCGTCAAAGGTGCTCCAATCCGTACCGGCAACACTCGTTTGAGACAGAGCCGAGACGATCATGAACACCGGGATAAAGACGATGCGAACGCACGTCACGATGTTGGCGGGCGTCCAGACACTCGTCAGTTCCTTATTGCTCTCGTTTGCCACGACGCTCTCCTACTCCACAACATGACCGATAAGCTCATAGCAGAAGCTATCGGTAAACTCGACAGTCAGAATATCGCCCACGGACGCCTCGCTGGCGTCCAGATGCACCGCTCCATCGGAATCGGGCGCCTGGAACCAGGCATGGCCGATCAGCTCGGCGCCGTCCTCGGTCTCTTCGATACCGTCGACGATCACCTGGGCGCGCTCGCCCACATGGGCGGCGGTGGCGGCAAAACCGAGCGACTCGGCCAGGTCCATGGCCTCCTGGGCGCGCTCGAGCTTGACCTCTTCGTCGACCTGACCCTCCATCTTAGCGGCCAGGCTGCCCTCCTCCTGCGAGTAGGCAAAGACGCTCGTGTAGTCAAAGCCGACGGTGTCCATAAAGTCGATAAGGTCACGGAACTCGTCGTCGGTCTCGGTCGGGAAGCCGACCATGGCCGTGGAACGGATCACGATGCCGGGGATACGCTCACGAAGGTCGCGGAACAGATCCTCGAGCTCCTGGCGCGAACCGGAGCGACGCATGGCCTTGAGAATGCGCGCGTCGCAGTGCTGCACGGGGATATCGATATAGGGCAGCACCTCGGGCGTATCACGAATGGTCTCAATGAGCTCGTCAGTCATGCCCTCGGGCTGCAGATAGAGCACGCGGACCCAGACGTTGTGCGGGCGCACGGCCTCGGCGACGGCACACAGCAGCTGCGCCAGATTGCGCGGCGAGCCATCGGCGACGTCCTCGTCGGCAAAGTCGGTACCCCAGATGCCCGTGTCCTGGCCGATCAGCACGATCTCGCGCACACCGCCGGCAACCAGGTCGCGCACCTCGGAGATGATGCTCTCGGCATTGCGCGAATGATAGCGGCCGCGGATGTAGGGAATCATGCAGAAGCTGCAGAAGCGGTTGCAGCCATCGGAAATCTTGACGTAAGCGACAGCACCCTCGACGGTACGTTTGACCTGCGGGATATAGGCTGCAATCTCACGCTCGACACCCAGCACGCCATCGATGACCGCCACGATGCCATCTTCCTCGTCGGCCTTCACAAAGGCAGCGACCTCGGGCAGCTCGTCAGGCAGGTCATCGCCATAGCGCGACGGCACGCAGCCGCACATGACGATGGGGCAAGAACGAACGCCGTCCTGAACCTCGTTGGCGAGCTCGAGCGTGGTCTCGATGCTCTCGGACGTTGCGGAGGCGAGGAACGAGCAAGTATTGACGATGGCGATGTCGGCATCCTGCGGGTCGAATGCCTCCTCGTAGCCCGCGGCGGTCAAAAGAGAACGCATGCGGTCGGTGTCAACCTCGTTCTTAGCGCACCCGAGGGTGATGTAGAGCACGGAGCCCAACGGTGTATCCATGTTGGAGAGCGGTCCTTTCGATTGATATTAGCGGTAGTTGGTGAACTGCAGCGGCTGGCCGTAGTCCTGGTCGCGCAGGAACTGAATCACGGTCTGCAACGCGTCCTTCGAAGCAGAGGAAACACGCAGCTTGTCGGCCTCGATGGTCACCTTGACCTTGAGCTTTTGATCCTTGATGTCCTTGTTGATCTTCTTGGCGGTCGCCTGGTCGATACCCTCGACGATATGGCCGAGCACGCGCACGGTGCCGCCCGATGCCGCCTGCGGAGCATCCCACGAGACAGCCTTGAGGTCGATGCCGCGCTTGATGAGCTTGGAGCTCAGCACGTCAACAATCTGTTTGGAGACAAAGTCGGCCGGAGCGTTGATCGTAAAGAACTTCTCGCCCTTCGAAAGCTCGATCGTGGCGCCGGAATCCTTAAGGTCATAGCGCTGGGAAATCTCGCGCGTGGTCTGCTGGAAGGCGTTGTCGACCTCTTGCATGTTGACCTCGGACACGACGTCGAAGCTGGAATCTTTAGCCATGATGTTTCCTTTCGCGTACGAGCGGCTTAGTAGCTATCGTACGAATAGTCGGTAGAATCGCTGGGCGTCTGACCGTCAGTTGCGGTAACGGCGCCATCCGTGGACTGGGCATCGGTACCGTCGGTGGTATCGGTACCGTCGGTGGTATCGGTACCATCGGTGGTGTCGGTACCATCAGAACTTTCGCCATTCTCGGAATCAGTCGTCTCCTTCTTGGGAACGGTGATCGTCACGCGCGCCACGCCCGAGGTCTTAGTATCGTAACGGACCTTTTCACCGTTCTTGGTAACGGTGACATCTGAAGGCTTGGACGTGGTGATCTCGATCGAGGACTCGGGCGTGTACTCCTGCTCAAAGGGGCCAGTCGCCTGGGCGCCATAGACCGACTTGCCGTCAACCTTGACCTCAATCCACGCGGTCTTTCCCTTGGCAACGGAGACTTTGACCTTCGTGACCTCGTTCTCTTCCTTCTTGGCCGTCGTCTTGGTGGCGTCCGAATCAGTCGACTCATCCGACGCCTCATCGGTGTCTTCATCCTCGTCGACCGTTTCGGTCTTCTTAGAAGACTTCTTAGTCGTCGTCTTGGTGGCAGTGGGCGTCTCGGGCGTGGTCTCGGGCGCCGAAGATGCGCAGCCGCGCAGAAGCACCACGATGAGCACAATCAACAGCAGCGCAACGGCACCGATGCCGGCGTAGACGATACGCGGATCGAGCCCGTTGTTTTGAGGAGTACGTGACCCGCCGCGTCCACGACTGGAACTGCTGCGGCCGCCTCCCTGAGGCATACGACCGCGATTGCTATCGGGACGGCCGCGATAGCCGCCCTGGCCCTGAAGGCTGCGCTGACCCGAGCGGGGCGCAAGCTCACCACGGCCTTGATAGCCACGCTGGCCCGAACGCGAAGCCGAAGAGCGCTGGCCATACGGCTGTGATTGAGAGCGAAGACGCGGCGTCACCTGCGTGGTATCGGCATCCGCATAGCCACCGCGAGAGCGTCCGGTGGAGACACCACGGTGACCGCGATCGGAATAGCCGCCGTCGCCGTAGCCGGCACGAGGGTCACGCGCCACGCCGCGAGCAGCGGGAAGTGCACGGTCCTCGGGCATCGGCGTACTGCGGAACCGGTCACGCTGTGAGCGAATCTCCTCGCCCGAACCCGTCTCGGTAATATAACCGGCCTGCTGAGGACGCTGTCCATAGCGAGTCGAACGACCGCCCTGAACCATCAGGAAGCGCCCGTTATCGACCGAGGAACGCGAATTGACGTAGCCGGCGGCGTCCTGAAAACGACCGCCCTGCTGCGACGTCTCACGTTCGTATGCCATCAGGTCGTCAAAGTAGGCATTGACGACCTCGCGCGGATTGAGGCCCAAAAAGCGAGCATAGCTCGAAATCATGCCCTGCGCATAGCCGCGCGGCGGCATCGAAGCAAAGTTACCGGTCTCGAAAAACTCGATGATCTGCGGCCTGATTTTGATGGTGTTGGCGACCTGCTGAATGGAAAGGCCCATTCGGCGACGCTGCTCAAGCAGCATGTCACCAAAGCGTGCAGCCATCAGAATCCTCCAAACTCACGATCTTCACGTGCCATCTCGGCGTCGACAGACTCCAGCGCGGCAAGCCCCTCCTCGTCCAACAGGACCTCACGCGGCTTGGAACCGTCGGGCGGGCCGACGACACCCTTTTCTTCCAGCATGTCCATAATACGCCCGGCACGCGCATAGCCAACCTTCAGACGACGTTGCAGGCCAGATGTGGAGCCAAGCTGCGATTCCACCACAATATGAGCAGCTTCCCAGATAAGCGGGTCGTCGTCCTGAGGCTCGGCAACGCCGGTACGGACAATGCCGCCGCCACCCGCCATGGACATGGAAGCGGGCGCCACGGCAGACAGGATCTCCTCGTGGTAGTCGGGCTCGCTCTGCGACTTGACGAACTCGACAATCTCATTGATTTCATCGTCAGAGACAAAGCAGCCCTGAATACGGCGAGGCTTGCCCCAGTCGACCTTGGAGAACAGCATGTCGCCCAAACCGGTGAGCTTTTCGGCACCCATCTGGTCGATGATGACGCGCGAGTCGATGCCCGTGGCGACGTTAAAGGCGATGCGGTTGGTGATGTTGGCCTTGATAAGGCCCGTCACCACGTTGGAGCTGGGGCGCTGCGTGGCCACGATAAGATGGATACCGGCGGCACGGCCCAGCTGGGCGATACGCACAATCGACGCCTCGACATCCTTACCGGCGACCATCATCAGGTCCGAGAGCTCGTCAATGATGATAACCAGGTAGGGCATCTTTAGCGGCGGGTTGTCGTAATGCTCAAACTCGCCGGCGGCCTGCTTTTCGTTGTAGGTCGAGATCTTACGCACGTTAAGGCGCTCGAAGACCTTCAGGCGACGCTCCATCTCGGACACGGCCCATTGCAGAGCGCTCGCGGCCTGCTTGGGCTCGGTCACCACGGGGACATAGAGATGCGGGAGGCCGTTATAGCCCGCAAGCTCGACGCGCTTGGGGTCGACCATGATCAGACGAACGTCCTCGGGAAGGGCGCGCATGAGCAGGGTCGTGATGATGGAATTGATCATCACCGACTTACCAGAACCGGTCGTACCGGCAATAAGCAGGTGGGGCATCTTGGCGAGGTCAGCGACAACCGGCGTGCCCTCGGCATCGCGGCCGATGGCGAGCTCGAGCGGACCACCCTTAACATAGGGCAGCACGTCGCCCAGATTGACGTTTTGGCGCTTGCGATTGGGAATCTCGATGCCCACGAGCGAGGTGCCGGGGATCGGGGCAAAGATACGCACCGACTGGGCAGCGAGCGAAAGCGCGATATCGTCCTCAAGGCTCGAAATCTTACTCACGCGCTCGCCCTCGCCGGGCTGAAGCTTAAAGGTCGTAACCGTGGGGCCGGCGATCCAGCCGACCACGCGGGCACTGCGGCCAAACTCAAGCAAGGTGGATTGCAGTGACTCAGCGGTCTGCTCCAGCTCCTTGTCCGAAGACGCGGCGGACGCCGACTGCGGGTTGGCGTGCAGGATCTCGAGCGGCGGAAGCTTGAGGCCGTCCTCTTCTTCGCCCTCGTTATCTGCGGCGCCGCCGTCCGCTCCCCCATCGCTAGCCGCAGCCGATTCGACAGCACTCGAGGCAGACGAATCGGCAACCTTGGGATGCTTCAAGAAGTCGGGGATCTGAGGTGCTGCCGAAACAGGATTCACGGCAAACGGCGGCTCGGACTCGTCGATCTTATCGGGGTCGTCCTCCATCGAAAGCTGACCGGTTACCTGGTCGCACTTTGCATGGCGGCGCGGCAGCAAAGTTGTCTTTGCGGTCTCAATCGGAGCCTCGTCATCCTCGTCATCGCCCTCGGTGAGCTCAATCTCGCTATCGGACCAAGACGGGTCGGGCTCGCTTGTATTGAGCTTAGGCGCAGCCTTGCCCTTCTTGGCATGGCGGCGCGGCAGCAGCGTCGTCTTAGCGCGCTCAGCCTCAACCGACTCGGACACGTCGACAAACGGATTCTCGTCCTCGTCGTCATCGTCCAAAACCAGGTCCGCATCGTTGCCCATGACCGTGGTCACGGCAGCATCGGAGCCCTTTTGACGAAGAATGCTCAGGTGCGGACGGGCAACGCCGGGCACCGACAGGGCTTCGTCGTCACCCCACGGGCTCGCGTTGACGTCGGCACGACGGCGCTCGGCAAAATCGGCCGCACGGTCGCGAGCAGAGCGCAGCACGCCACCCACAGAAAAGCCGATGATGACAAAACCAACGACGGCAAGACCCAACAGGACTACCATCGCGATAGGCTTACCCAGGGCATTCTGCAGCGCACTCGCAATAAACGCACCGATGTAGCCACCCGAGGCGGACAAATTTTGCGGCGTGAACATAAGGTCACACGAGTCGCTCGTACCCGGCACCATCAGAGAAAGAATGGAGACAACGGCGATAAAGACCACGGCTCCGCCCGCGAACGAGCGAATGTTGAGCGGCGAGTCCTCGCCTAAAAAGAGCGTGGCGGCAAACAGCAAAATGACGATCGGCAGCACGTAGGCGCCCAGGCCAAAGCCAAGGTGGTAGAAACCGGCAACCGCAGCCGTCACGGGTGCCGTTGCCGGGGAAATCACGGCAATGAAGGACGCAATCGCCAAAACGGCGATGACCACGCCGGCGATATCGCGGTTGGCCGAGGGCTCGACCAAGGACTCAAAATCATCGAAGTCCGCCTCGTGGCCCTTATTGGCACGCAGATGGGAACCGGCACCCTTAGCAGATGCCGGTTGGTTATTGGCCTTATTACCTTTGGCGTTTTGTGCAGATCCGCGCGCCAAACTAAACCTCCATGACGACCGGGATGATCATCGGACGGGTGCGCGTACGGCTCCAGATAAAGTTGGAGAGCGAATCGCGCACGGCCTTGCGAATGGCATCGGAGCCGCTGCTCGTAAAGCTGAACTTGCCCTTCTCGATCGTCTTCATAATAGACGCGGAGGCATCCTCGGAGAACTGGTCGTCGATGGCAAACGAGACGCCGCGGCCCGAGAACTCGATGGCCTCGATCTTCTTGTGCTTGAGCGAGACGATGGCAACGGCCGTGACCATACCGTCGTTGGCGAGCTTCTGGCGATCGCGCAGGACGATGGGATCGGTATCGCCGATACGCAGGCCGTCGACGTAAACGACGCCGGACTCGACGGGCGTACCGCGTTTGACGATACCGCCGCGCATCTCGAGCGTATCGCCGTTATCGAGGATAAAGATATGATCGTCCTTGATGCCCATCTTGCGAGCCAGCTGGGCATGGGCGCGCAGATGCACGGCTTCACCGTGAACCGGCATAAAGTACGTGGGCTTGGCCATGGCCATCAGGAGCTTGAGCTCCTCCTGGCTACCGTGGCCCGAGACGTGGACAAGAGCGCGGTTCTTATCCCACACGTCGCAACCGAGCTTGGCCAGGCTGTTGACGACCTGCTGGACGGCTTTCTCATTGCCGGGAACAGGAGTTGCCGAGAGGATGACGGTATCGCCCTCGTGGATAGAGAGCGTCTTGTGCTCGCCATTGGCCATGCGGGACAGGGCCGACAGCGGCTCGCCCTGCGAACCGGTGCACATGACGACGATCTTGTCGTCGGGCAGGTTATCGATATCGAAGGCATCGATGATATCGGCATCGTCGATGTTGAGGTAGCCCAGCTCACGCGCCACGCGGGTGTTAGTGAGCATGGAGCGACCGGTCACAACGACCTTACGGCCGCACTTGCGGGCGGCATCGCAGATCTGCTGCAGGCGATGGATGTGGCTCGAGAACGACGCGACGAACACGCGACCCGGGGCGTTCTTGATGGCGTGCAGCAAGTTGGGACCAACCTCGGCCTCGGACTTGGTAAAGCCGGGAACCGTGGCGTTGGTGGAGTCGGAAAGCAGCAGGTCGATACCCTGCTTGGCAAAGCGGCTGATAGCGGCATAGTCGGGCGTGACGCCGTCGATGGGCGTCTGGTCGAGCTTAAAGTCGCCGGTGTGCATAACGGTACCCTGGTTGGTGCGGATGAACACGCCCAGAGCGCCGGGAATGGAGTGCGTCATCGAGAAGAAGTCGAGCGAGATGCCGCCGAGGTTGACATGGCTGCCGCCCTTGACCTCGCGGAACTTGGGTGCGCGGATGCGGAACTCAGAAAGCTTGCCCTCGATAAAGCCAAGCGTCAGCTTGCTCGAAAAGATGGGCACCTTATTGTTGAGGTCCTGCAGCAGGTACGGAAGCGAACCGGTGTGGTCCTCGTGGCCGTGGGTGACGACGATACCGCGGAGCTTTTCCTCGTTCTCCAAAACATAGGTGTAGTCGGGAAGCACCAGGTCGATACCGGGCTGGGAGTCATCCGGGAACATGAGGCCGGCGTCGACGAGCACCATGTCGTCGCCGCACTCGAAGACCGTCATGTTCTTGCCGATGCCGTCAAGGCCGCCGAGCGGGATGATCTTCAAGGGAGATGATTTTTTAGCTGCCATAGGTTAGTGTGGTTTCCTTTCTTCGAAACGGGTCTGGAACAACCGACGGGGCGCTTCTGGCAAACCGACCGCCGGGAACGTACAACAATGCATCGCAGAGTCGATGCAATAACCACAGTATGATACCCATTTGCACAACAACAGACCACCCATGCATCAAAGCCCCATCTGAACCTGTGTATCCCGCCGGTCAGGGCTCAGCGGCCCCGGCACGGGCTAAGTTTCCTGCTCTACAGTCCTGCGCAAGACGGAAAGCACATTAAGTGCTTTCCTTTGCGTGCGGAACTCGCGATAAACTTAGCCCGTGCCGGGCCCGCTGAGACCAGACCTGACAAAAAGGGACAAGTTTATTTTGGTCAGTTTTATCTGGGGCAATGGCGCACATGCGATTATCTAAAGATCTGAATTCAGATAACTGAATAGACTGTCTGACAAAATCGCAACCCACACCTACCAGCCCTTTTGCTATTCCCGGCGGGGGCCGCGGATAAAGTTTATCGCGAGTTCCGCACGAACAGGAGGCCACTTAATGTGGCCTCCGTCGTGAGCAGGACTGTAGAGCAGGAAAC
>JAXJEC010000067.1:0-24937 GCA_036301625.1 Collinsella sp.
GAGGCCAACATGCGGCAGCGCCGCGGATAGACCGGTAGCAATAAAAAAGCACCGGGGCCAGTGTCGGCCCCGGTGCCCAAGCGCGATATCGGCGGTGCTGTTTCGCGATATTCAACAGTGCTCAAGCGAGCAAATACTCAAAATACTCCCTGGAATGACCCTGCCATGCCGTAAACCTTCATCATGACCGGCATTCCAAAAGCACCGACGACATAGCCCGCTGAGCAAACGATCGAATAGATCCTTCCAAAATCGCGTGATCCAAAGAGCGAGAGGAGAAGCATCGGCATTGCGGTTCCAACGATGGCGAACATGACATCGTTTACACCAGCTGCAATGATGGAAACGGTCTCATTGCTTCCGCCAATGATAAGAAGCAGGAATGAAAGAATGCTGACACCTGTCCATGCGACCGTTGCTTTAATAGCGCCAAGCTTGTCGCATGTTTTGCCCACGAAGGGATTTAGGAAGATATCGGAGAGTGAAGCTGCCGAGACCATTAAGCTTCCTACGATAGGATTGAAACCGACCTCGCTTGCATAGGTTGGAAACAGCTGGTTCATGCAGCAGGTGAGCTGCGCCACGCAAAGCAAGAGGACACAGAGAATAAAAGACGGCGTTTTCGCGGCATCGCGGAGTGCCATGCCCGAAAGGACATCTTCCTGCTCATCGGCGCTGCAGCTCTCATGGGTTTCGGAGGCGGTCTCTCCGTACGGAAGCATATTGCGATCAGAGGGGTTAAGGCGAATGATAAATGCGCTTGCAGGCAAAATCATAGCTGCAGAAACGGCCGCAAGCACGATGTATCCCGTACGCCAGCCTTGCTGCTCGATGACCAGCGTAATGACAGGACTCAATAACAGCGTGCAGAGAGAATTAACGCCCCAAGCGAGGCCGATGGCGAGACCGGACGATTTGCTGAACCATTGGTCAATGACATCGGACATGCAGACGCCCGTTGTAAACGAAAAGCAGATGCCGATCACTGCGGCGGAGACGGTGAACATCCAGACCTCGGTGTAGAACGCCATTGCGGCGCCGGCGGCAATAAGGACGAGTTCAATGCAAATATGCCATGGTTTGCCGATTACTTTTGGAATGAAGCGACTCAAAAGCGGAAGCCCAAGCGCAAGGCCAAGAAGAATCGCGGTGAAATAGAAAGAAAAAGAAGTGTAGTCAAAGCCCAGATCTTCACATACTGGAGCAACGAATGAGCCGGCAATAATGCTATATGTGCCAGTTGTTCCGGCGGACATTAAGCCGAGCGCAATAACGACGACCCAAGCAAATGCGCCGCTTTCACGGAGACAATCTTTTTTGGCTGGTGTGGTGAGAGTCATGGTTGCTCCATTTCTATCGGCAATACATCCTATATGCCTACCGATAGGTATATAAACCAGAGGACTCTTCGTCAAGCATTAAGCGGGGAGAGGGAGTTCTTAACCTGCCGAACGGTAATTAGACCCCGTTTTCGCAAGGGTCTCAATGTGACAAAGGGACTGTCCCTTTGTCACATTATTCGGAGCGCAAGGCTTCGACGGGGTCCTTCTTGGATGCGCTGCGGGCCGGCAGCAGACCGGCAACGACCGTCAGCAGCACTGAAATTGCGATGAGCACCAGCGCATCCTGCACGGGCAGGCTCATCAGATTGGGCACCTGTTTGGCCGCAAGCGCCCAGGTATTAACCGGAAAGCTCACGAGCACCACGACGACAATGGCAAAGACGCCGGCGATGAGGCCCTCGATAAAGGTCTCGGCATTGAATACGTTGGCCACGTTGCGCTTCGACGCGCCGATCGCGCGCAGGATGCCAATCTCCTTTTTGCGCTCCAGCACGCTGATGTAGGTGATGATGCCGATCATAATGGAGCTCACCACTAGGCTGATGCTCACGAATGCGATGAGCACCAAGCTGATGGTATTCACAATGTCGGTCACCGAGCCCATAATGATTCCCATATAGTCGGTGTACGAAATCGCCTGCTCATCGTGGCCAGCAGCTTTGACCTGCTTGTTATACGCATCGATATGGTCGAGCACGCGCTCCTTCGCCTCAAAGTCGCGCGGGAAAATCTTGACCGAGATGGGGTCTGCCTCGTCCGCATAACCCAGTGTGGTCAGGTTGTTGTCATAGGTAAGCTGCGATGCCTTGGCATAACTCATCATAAGCGAACTCAGGTCCTCGGCGTCCATGTTGAAGTGGATGGCGCGGGCAAAGGCGCTCGCATCCACACGCATAGCGCTCGCCAGGTTGGCAAAACTCGATGACATCTGCGTCGCCATCTGGCCCATGAGCCCTGCCGCGCCTGCCTTGAGCTGAGTTGACACCGTCGTCGCAATCTGGTCGCTGATCGACTTCATCATCTGATCCAGAGCCTGCTGCAGATACGGAGCCAGCTGCTTTTGTACATAGTCGGTCATCGCCTGCTGCAGGCGCTCGGCCAGGGCATCGCCGCCGAGTGCCTTGAGCTGAGCCAGGATTTGCTGGGCTGCCGTATCACTCTCAAGATACGTCGAGAACGCGGCGGCAAGCTTTGACGCGTCCTTAAGATCTTCGGGCGTCAGCGCCTTAAACTGTTCCGACTGCATAAAGCCCGTGAACAGTTGGTTGGCGAGCGCCCCCACTTGCTGCATCTGCTCGGGTGTAAGCTCCAACCCATCGAAGACACCCGAGAAATCGGGGGCTGGCGCCTTAGACATGATGTCGCTGAAGTCGATATCCTTCCCTACGCCCGAAAGGTCAATGTCCAACTCGGACAAGTCAAGACACGACGGGTCCATACCGCCGGCAACACCCGAGAGCACGGAGGTATCGAACGAGAACGCGCTCTTGAGCGCCGCCTCGTCCACACTGAACATGCTGCCCAGATCCACGCCTTGTTTGGCCTCGCCTTGCAGTTCGTCGAAGGTTTTGCCCGTAAAGACATCCGTCTCGGGGTGGGCGAGTTGCTCCCGCACAATCTGCGAATCGGCGGCGCGCTCCATAAGCTGGCGAGTCAGCGCATGTGTATAGGCAATGCCCGGAGACAACGCACTCGCATTGGCCGTCTCGTTAGGGCGCACCACACCCACGATGTGTACGTCGATGCCATCGGCAACCTTGGCGGCCATAAAGTCGGCGTCACCAGACATGTCGGTCCACATGCCGGTCTCTTCGTTTTTGCGATAGGCATCGGCCGGCGACAGCACCTTAAACGTCGTGGACAGCGCATCGTCGTAGGTAAAGTCGGTGCCGGTCTCGGGTGCTTTGACCCCACCGTCGGCCGTCATGGCACTGTTTACCAGATCGTTGAGCTCATCGATATCCAGCGCACCGATGCTGTAGAGCGTATAGTCGCCCACCGTACCGCGGCTCGAAAGCACCATCACGGCTTCGTTGGCAGACGTGGGCCAATGACCGGCGACGACATCGTACTGGCTGTCGAGCAGGCTCTGGTCGTCAATCATCTCGTTAAAGACCGAGGTTCCCATGGATTCCATGCTCACCGTTGCCGCCGAACTCGCGCCTCCGCTCATAGCCTCGGTCATTGCGTTGGGAACAAGCCGAACGGGCTTCTCATCGCCCTTGCCGGCACGATAGACAACCGGCGATACACCGTAGCCGTACTGAATGGCGTTGACCTCTTTGTCGATACCGTCGCCGCCGTCGTCAAGCCATGCCTTAAAGCTCGTCATGTCGTTGGACTTAACGCTCGCAAACATATCCTTTACGGCCGTGACCACGGGAATCTTATCGGTTTCGGCACTGTCTTCGGACGAATCCACGTTTTCAGGCGAGTCATCATCCGCAGCCCCCTGTCCGCCCATCATGGACGACAGGTCGTAATCCTGCTTGGAAATGGTGAGTGGGTAGCTCGAGAGCGTATCCTCCTCGACCTTTTTGATGTAGCCGTTTACGCCGTTGGACAGCGCCAGAATCGCCGCGATACCGATAATGCCAATCGAGCCCGCAAAGGCCGTCATGGCCGTGCGGCCCTTCTTGGTCATGAGGTTTCGGGCAGAAAGCCCCAGCGCCGTCACAAAGCTCATCGAGGTTTTGCGCGTAGGCTTGGCCTCGCGGCGCGTGGCGTCAGCGACATCGAAAGGATCGGAATCATCGGTGATCTTGCCGTCCGCCAGGTTGACGATGCGCGTGGCGTATTGGTATGCCAGGTCGGGATTGTGCGTGACCATGATGACCAGACGGTCGCGCGCAACTTCTTTGAGCAAATCCATAACCTGCACGGATGTCGTTGAATCCAAAGCGCCAGTCGGCTCGTCGGCAAGGACGATCTCAGGGTCATTGATCAGGGCGCGGGCAATGGCCACGCGCTGCATCTGCCCGCCCGATAGCTGGCTCGGGCGCTTGTTAACGTGCTCGCCCAAGCCGACTTTCTCCAACGCCTCGCGCGCACGCTGGCGACGCTCGGCATGCCCCACGCCCGTGAGCGTGAGCGCCAGCTCCACGTTTTCCAAAATGGTCTGATGCGGAATGAGGTTATAGCTTTGGAACACAAAGCCGATACGGTTGTTGCGGTAGGCATCCCAATCGCGATCGTGAAAGTCTTTGGTCGAAATACCGTCGATCAGCAGGTCGCCAGAATCGAAATGATCGAGCCCACCGATAACGTTGAGCATCGTAGTTTTGCCCGACCCCGAAGGTCCCAGAATGGCCACGAACTCGTTATCGCGAAAAGACAGGCTCACGCTGTCGAGCGCTACCTGCGTAAACGACTGCGTAACGTACCTTTTGCAAATACCTTTGAGCTCCAGCATGGACGGCAACCTCTCCTGCGCAGGCACCCTGCCCGCTCTCCTCCGCCGTTCGTATTCGACGCTTTTGTCCTACTCTATCCCCATTTTTTGCCGACGCCAGTGAGGAATGTAACAAACCGCACCAAAAAACGAACGGGACGGCGCCCAAAAGAAGAGGTCCCGAGCGGGACCTCTATATGGTGGAGCTTATCTTGAAAGGCAGCAGACTACTTCGCACAGCGACACACGATCCTCGCTATGCTTTACGCGGTTTTTACTGCTCGCTATTCGCAATCGCCTGGTCGATAAGCTTGTCGAGTGCTGCGCGCTGCTCGGCGGAGCTGATGGCTCCCACGATTGGATCCCCTACGATGTTGCCATTCTGATCGATGACATACGTTGTCGGGAACGAGAACAAATTTGACGTAAACTTACCGGCCTCGCTATCCGACTTGAACCAGATGTTCTTATATGTCACGCCCTTCTTGCTCAGCACGTCCTTGGCATCTGCAATCTCGCCCTTGTTGCCATCGAGCGTAAAGGAATTGACGCCCACGACCTGGCCGCCCTTCTCGGCAAGCTCCTGATTCAGTTTCTCAAGATCGCCCAACTCACCCACGCACGGCTTGCAAGTGGTGAACCAGAAATTCATGACGGTAACCTTGTTCTTAGAGAACAGCTCGTCGCTGCTCACGTCGTTGCCGTCCAGGTCCTTGCCCGTAAAGCTGGGGAACTTCGTCGCCTCGCTCGAAGCATTGGCACCAGCCGTCATGCCAGCGGTCGAAGCGTCGACGCTCTCGCCTGCGCTCGGCGTGCTTCCACAGCCGGGGAACTCCTTCTCCAAGCTCTCGAGCTTGTCCTCGATTTCCTTGATCTGCTGCGCACCGGCCTTGAGCGTCTTAAGCTCATCCGCCGTAAACTCATCCTTGGCGCCGTCGATGGTCTTGAGCAAGAAATCGCCGTAATTGCTGCCGTCCTCAATCATTGTCGAGTCTTTATTTGCCGCATTGAATACCTTTTCCCACAGCGCGTTATCACTCGAAAAGATCTCGTTCTCCTTCTGCATGAGTTTTGCATACAACTCGGCGGCCTCGTCGGCATTGGCCGGCTTCTGCGCAGTGAGTTCTGCGATCTTAGGATCGGAGCTCGCAGATTCGCTCGCATTGCCACCGGGCGCCGAACATGCCACAAGGCACAAGGCCAATACCGGCACCATAAACAGGGCCGCAATCTTAGAAAGCTTCATAGTCATTCCTCCGTTTTGTCGAAGCTTGTTTACTTTTTATCGGCGGTCAAGGGAAGCTTTTCCGCCGACACATCCAGGCCATAGCGATAGCTGATGGCATCGACAGGACAGGCCCCGATGCACTTTCCGCACCGGATACATTCGGCATGATTGGGCGCGCGGACCACATCAACGTCCATCTGACAAACCTTTGAGCACTTGCCGCACGAGACACATTTGCACGCGTCAACCTGAATCCCCAACAAGGACACCCTATTCATGAGCGCATAGAATGCGCCGAGTGGGCAAATCCATTTGCAGAAGGGGCGGTAGAACAAAACGCTCAGCACTACCACGGCAATGAGAACGGCAAGTTTCCAGGTAAAGAGCTGCCCCAGCGCAGATCGAATGCCGGCATTGGCAATGGCCAGCGGAATGGCGCCCTCGAGCACACCCTGTGGACAGATGTACTTACAAAAGAACGGGTCGCCCATGCCCACGTCGTTAACCACCAAGACGGGCAGCAGCACCACGGCAAACAGCAGCACGACGTACTTGATGTACGTGAGCGGCTTGAGCTTTTTCGTGGAGAACTTTTTGCCGGGAATCTTATGAAGCAGCTCCTGCAGCCAGCCAAACGGGCACAGAAAGCCGCATACAAAGCGTCCCAGCAGCACGCCGAGCAAAATGAGCGTACCGGTAACATAGTAAGAAAAGTTGAACTTGGATGAACCTACCACCGACTGGAACGACCCGATGGGGCACGCACCCGATGCCGCGGGGCACGAATAGCAGTTAAGTCCAGGTACGCAGACTGTTTTTCCCGCGCCCTGATAGATGCTTCCTTTGGCAAAGTTTGGCAGGTGAATATTGGTGACCAGCGTCGCCGCCGCCTGAATGAATCCGCGAAATCGGGCCAAAACATGCGACGCAGTGTTTTCTCTTTTATCCAATTCCGATACACTCCAAGCACAGCCTAATCGCTTTGGCCAGCACGGCATCCGCCTCGCCACGCATAACACCAAAGCACACCATGGCAATTCCGACGATCAACAAAGCGACCTGTACCACGGGTTTTACCGCTTTGAACAACTCGACCACTCCTTTCGTTACGCGACCATTGGACCATATCGACTATAAAATCCGTGTTAAGCGCGATTTGGAATGTGCAAGGAGACTGTTATGCGTATTTTGATCGTCGAAGACGAGCGAGCACTGTGCGATGCAATCGCGCGCAGCTTGCGAAACTTGGCGTACAGCGTCGACTGCTGTCACGACGGACAGGAGGCGCTCGACCTGCTGGGCGTCGAAGTCTTTGACCTCGTGGTACTCGACCTCAACCTTCCCCGTATCGATGGCATGACCGTGCTCAGGGAACTTAGGAAAACCGATTGCGAGACCAAGGTACTGATTCTGTCCGCGCGTGGCGAAGTATCCGATAAAGTCGACGGACTCGATGCCGGCGCCAACGATTACCTCACCAAGCCGTTTCATCTGGACGAACTTGCAGCAAGGATCCGCAGCCTTACCCTCAGGCGCTTCGCACAAAGCGACATAGTATTAACCTGCGGAAAACTCAGCTTTGACACCAAGGCGCGCATCGCTTCCGTGGGCAGCGAGGCCTTATCTCTTACACGCAAGGAAACGGGAATCTTGGAATACCTGATGCTTAATCAGGGGCGACCGGTAAACCAAGAGGAGCTTATCGAGCACGTTTGGGATAGCACCGTGAACTGTTTTAGCAACGCAACCCGCGTTCACATCTCGTCGCTCCGAAAAAAGTTGCGCAGCGCTTTGGGATACGACCCGATTCGCAATCGGATTGGAGAGGGCTACGTTATGGAGGATAGCGAATGAAAAGGCTTTCGCTGCAATGGCGCATAACGATCATGACGGCGCTGCTGACGTGTGCGGCGTGCGTGCTGACGAACTGCCTGGTCGGCTATACGGGCATGCGCTACATGGACGCCATCGGCAGTGACATCTCGGCCCTTAACGCAACCGGCGAAGACTCGCCCCAGGCGTTCGACCCAACGAAGGGGAGCCTCGATGACGAGGTCACGATCGTCGTAAACGACGCACAGGAGTCTTTTGGCACGACAGCCTGGTACATCACGGCTGGAGTTACACTCCTTGGCGGCGCGCTGGCATACTTTGTGAGCGGCCGTGCACTCAAACCGCTACGGGCTTTTGCAGCGCAGGTTGAGCGTGTGCAGCCTGACAACCTAAGCGAAATCAGACTCAATGAAGATGTGCCCACCGAGCTACAACGATGCAGCGCCTCTTTCAACGACATGATCACTCGTCTTGGCGAAGGATTCTCTGCACAGCGTCAGTTTACCGGCAACGCCGCACACGAGCTGCGCACCCCGCTCGCCCTTATGCAAGCACAGATTGAACTATTCATCTCCGAGCACTCCGGTTTGCAACCCGAAACAGCCGAGCTGCTCGGCCTGCTACAAGAACAAACCGAGCGCATGTCTCGAATGGCCAAGGTATTGCTCGAGATGAGTGAGCTCCGCAGCGTCCCTTGCGAGGACGATGTGGAACTTGGTCCTTTGTCCGAAGAGGTCCTCACCGACCTTGCGCCACTTGCCGAAAATAAGGGCATAGCCCTCAATTGTGCTGGAGACGCTTTAGTAATCGGGAGCGACACGCTCCTCTATCGGCTGGTGTTTAACCTGGTCGAAAATGCCATCCGTTACAGCCGCACCGGCTCGACTGTCAACGTCTCCATCCGCGACAACGACAGCCATGTGTTCCTGCGAGTCGAGGACCAGGGCCCGGGAATACCCAAGCAGTACCGTGAGAGCATCTTCCAACCGTTCTTTCGCCTGGATAAATCCCGCAGCAGGGCATACGGCGGCGCAGGACTCGGACTAGCGCTCGTTTGGGAGATTGCAGCGCTTCACGGTGGCGCTGTAGAGGTCGAAGCAAGTTCCGAGAACGGGACTACCATGCTCGCAAGCCTTCCAAAACGATCCGCAGCGTTAACCGAACAGTAAAACGAAAGGGGTCCCGAGCAACAGGAGTACAATTGCTGCATTGTTGCCACCTGATGGGAGATGGAAGATGGACTGCGATGGCTACCCACGCGTTCCCATGCCGTTGATGTGCACCGCCTTTGTGCCGGGGCAGATTGACGCTGCGGTTGCAGGCATTTCCGACCCCGATTCGCGCGCCATTGCCACGGCAGAAGCTCTGTACTTTCGCGGACAGGCCGCCCTCGCTGCCAAGACGGCGCGCCCCTATCTTGACGCCACCGATCCCGCACTGCGCTATTCCGCATGCTTTATCTGCGGATATGCCAGCCTGTCGCTCAACCGTATCCCCGACGCCCGCCGGTGCCTTGCTGGCATCCTCGATATGCCAACCGACGAGGAGTCGCCCGCCGTCCACGCCACGCATATCCTGTTCGCCTCGGCCGCGAGCGTCCTGCTGCACTTGCCTTCCCCGTATTCCGCCGAAGAGTTTTATCCGCTTGCGGCGCATCTGCCCGAAGGCCTGCGCCTGTTCGCCAGCTACGTGATGGCGCACGCCCTGTACCTGCGCGGCGAATATGGCCGCAGTCTGGGCATGGCAGAAAACGCCCTGATCATGAAACAGGGAAGCTATCCCATCTCGGAGCTATTCCTGCACTTGTCGGCTTCTATGGCATGCATGAGCCTCAAGGACATCGACGCCGCAAAGGCACACTTCGGAGTTGCTTGGAACATTGCGCGTCCCGACGGCCTTATCGAGCTCATTGGCGAGCACCACGGCCTTTTGCAGGGACTCATCGAGGCATGCCTAAAATCGCAATACCCTGACGATTTCGCACGCATCATCGAGATTACGTATCGATTCAGCTACGGCTGGCGGCGCATCCACAACCCCGATTCGGGCGAGGACGTGGCCGACGATTTAACGACCACGGAATTCACCATGGCCATGCTCGCCTGTCGTGGATGGACCAACGCCGAAATCGCACGCCATATGGGAGTATCGCCGGGCACCGTCAAAAACCGCCTATCAGGAGTGTATGCCAAACTTGGTATCGGAACTCGCGCCGAGTTGGTCGCGCATATGTTGCGTTAGCGGCAGACTGCCCGTCGTATCGAAAGCGCTCCGGGGTCCTGGCGCTTTCGCACGCTCAAATTGGACATTTTGGCCATCGAACGGCACTACCGCCACGTAGCGCCCTCTCGCAAAATTGGATTATTTCCACCGATACCTGCGGGATGGGAGCCAAAGATGCTTGATCGCCGTTCGTTACTTGTTGCCGGAGCGTCCTCGCTGGCGAGCATTATGTTGCCGCGCGTGCCGGGAAGCGCAAACGCCTTCATATTGCCGTTCGCGCCCACCGAAGCCTATGCCGACGAAAAAGACCCTTTCAGGGTGCTCGTTCTCTCGCGCACCATGTTTGGTGTGGTCGTGGTCGACGTCGCCAACAAGAATACGCCCATCACGGGTGCCCAGGTCACGCTCACATCGCGCTATGCCGCAGGCAAGCAGCTCACCGCCACGACCGATGACGAAGGCACGGCCATCTTTGAGGTCGCGCCGCTTTCGGAAGGCTACGTGGACGAGACAACGCTTCTCGACGCGTACGATTTTAACGGCGGCATCTCCATTAGCATGGCAGGCTACCGCGATGTCGAGATTCCCCTCGCGCGTATCCAGGGTGGCACCGCCATAACCGCGCCAACGCGTCCGCTTTCTGACGGCAAGCCGTACTTTCGACAGCTCACGTTCGACGAATGGGACATCCAGTACGCCGACGCTACGTTCATGACATTGCCGAAGGACGACACGGCAAACGAACAGCCCGATACGCACGCCTTTACCGTGCAGGCACATCTGCCACAGGGTGGACAGGCAACGCTGTGCATCAACAAGGTAATGCCCGCCACGGGTAGCTCGCCCGAAACCGTCACGCAAATTGGCCAAGTCAAGGCCAGCGCATCGGGTTCGGATAATCTGGCGACGTTCACGCTCGAAGACACGTTCCTCGATGCAGCGTCAAACCTTCTGGAGGAAGGATGCAAGCTGCGCTTTGGCCTCGACTATCAGGGCAAAACCTACACGCTCTCATCCCCCATGGCCGTTGTCACCGCGCCGGCCGCAAAGGCGGAATCCGGATCGACCACTATCGTCCCCACTACCATGGACCAAGAGATTACTCCGTTTGATTTCCCCGCGGCGTTTCCCGGCATTGGCGGCAACAAGTTCACGTGCTGGATGCCCTCGTTCCCCATTTTGTTCGATTTCTCTTTTGCCGGGTACGTGCTGTTTGGCGGAGGATACAAACCGGTCGGCTACATGAACGATTCAGGCAATCCGGATCCAGAGTACTGGAAGAAATCGCCGCGCGAGTCGGGCGCCAAGCAGGCAAACCGCTACCTCGACGAGATGGAGGGGAAGTGGAATCAGTACAAGAGTATGAGTGCCGGTTCGGGCACCGATCCAAGAAACACTAAGCTCCTTCACCACCATTGCACGCCGCTGTTCACGATGGATATCGCCACACAGCTGTACGGCTCGCTCGCCTACGATTGGGTGGGCAAAACCTGGGGCAGCAACAACGACCCCGCATACGGCAATATTAAGGCACTCTTCCAAGTAAGAACCGACCTCAATTGGACCGAGCAGTTTACCCTAGGACCGGTGCCGTTTTTCCTAAACGTCAACCCCTGGGTGCTGGCAAAACTGGCGCTCGCCGTGGGTGCCCACACGCACGGCGGCGGCGCGGCGTTTTTCAAGAACATTTCGCTCGACTATTCCAACACGTCGGGCTCATTCACCATCCAGATCGGGCTTGCTGTCACCTTTGGAGCCGGCGTTGCAGGCGTCGCTTCGTCTGCCGTGCGCGGCGCTGCATCCCTCACGCTGTTCATTGGGTACGAGAAGGCAGATGGACACCAGCTTCCGCGACTGCGCGTGGGCGCGGACGTCGATGTCGATGTGATACTCCAGTTCGTAATGTTCAAGTGGACCACCAAGGCTTGGTCGGGGTCGTGGCCCACACTCCTCGATTCGTGGAATATGTCGGTGAACAATGGCAACCAGTATGTGCTCCAACGCTCTGAGCTTGCATTGGGTGGGGATACGCCTTACACGCTGGATGCCTGCTTCGGCACGCCCGGCAACATCGAGGCGGGCGGCGTGCCGCAATTTATCGCATCGGCCACCATCGTCACCAACGCCGAACTGCTCGCACGCGCCGAGGTTAAGGCCGCTGTCGTAAACGTCGCGCCCGTCGTGCGCGATTGGGATCAAGCGGTCACGCGCATTGAGCTCGAGGCGAATGAAGAAAGCGACGACACGGGACAGATTGAGCATTTCGTCCATGCACTGATAGAGAACGACGAAAACGCCGCGCCGATGTATGAGTACACCTATATCGGGCAGGCGACGAACGCCGTTGCGGACCCCAACGCCAATTCTGCTGGTGTATCGGAGGACGAGCGTGGCGGCATCAAGCCCTCGAGCGACAACGTGCTGTTTACTGGCGTGCTCAGCGAAGCTCACATGAAGCTGGCAATGATTGCCGGCGTAGAATGCCTGTTCCGTATCGCCTCGGTGCGCTACGGCGACAATGGCCGCTCGCGCCTGGTGGTGCACACAAAGGCAAACGGCGCGTGGTCTGCCCCCACGCCCGTGGACTTCCCCCTTGGCTTTGGCGAGGGCGACGTGGAGCGCGACGGCATATACGATTACGACTTCGACGTGGTGGAATATACGGACGGAAGAGGAAACCAGGACGCCTACGTGCTGCTGGTCTCGGGCGAGCGCCCCGACGGCGACAACACCCTTTTCGATACGGCAAGCACAGCCGGCATACTGTCCGTTGTGCGCCTGCGCATAAGCAACGACGGAGTTCGCGTGATGTCGCACACGTCGTGGCGCAGCATCTCGCGCGGCCGCCTTCAGGAGGATGGCCACCATTGCCTGCAGTGCCCGCGTATCACGGTGGGCAAGACGCTGGTCGACGGGCGCCTGTCGGGTGCCTACCTCCACCGCCGCGGAACCACCGCAGAAAAGGCGCTCGGCAGCGAGGCTGAGGTTGCGCTGGAGTGCTTTACCCTGTGGTCGGACGTTTCGGGCGACAGCCTGACGTTCCGCCAAGTTCCCCGCTTTCCGCAAGCACCGTCGAGTATCGAGCTGGGTGAGCCCGAGAATATCAACGGCAAAATGGTGGTGCCCGTTGCATACGAGACCGCAGACGGTTGCGGCTGCGCATCGTACGCCGTGATCGGCCAGTCCATCGCGGGCTGGGGCGTTATGTCGCCAGATGCCACAGTACCCCACGCGGTGCCGTGGCCGCAGCACACGGGCTTTTTGGCAACTGTCAACGAGCAGCTGCAGCATGTTACGTGGACGCGAGGCGCATCGGCATTTGCAACGCAGCCCGTGGGTGCCGCAGGCTGTGGCCCGGCATCGTTTAGCGTAAGCAACAACGGCAGGTGCGTGCTCTATGTAGAGAACACCGATGGCAAGGTGGGACAAACCTACGACGAAGAAGGCAACCCGGTTGCAGTGATGGGCAAGCACTTCCGCATCTTCGCCAGCACCTTGGCGGGCGATCTGTTCACGGAGCCGTTTGTGATGTGCGAGCTGGACCATCCCGTCGATCAGATAACGACGTTTTTGACGTCGGGAGGCATGCTCTCCGCACTCGCCACGCACATTGTGAGCGCGGAGAAGAGCGAGGCAGAGCTGCACGGCATCGAAGTGCCCTTGGTGGCGTGTGCCACTCCGACGGGCGCGGTCGCTACCTCGGGCGCGGTGGTGCCCGGAGCAGCAGGCGAATCCTTCATGGTCACGGTGCGAAACGACGGCAACACCTTACTGACCGCCGGCACGATCGATCTGTACCGAGAGGGCTCCAGCCAGCCGTTCTCCAGCGCATCCATCGGATTCGGAGTGAACGCACGCATGGCTTCGATCTACGATCCAGAGCTTGCCGAGGACGCTTCGGCCAACGATATGGCACACGTGAAGTACGCGCTCGAGACGCTGGGCGCACGTTTTGCAACGCACCCGCTGGTAGCCGACAACGGCAACGCCGTGCTGGCACCGGGTTGCACGGCACAGTTCCGTATGAGCTTCGCCATCCCCGAGAGTTGGAGCGACGAAGTGGGCAAACGCGTAACGCTGTATGCGAAGGCGCGTAATCTGGTGGCGCTCGATCCCGTAACGCTCGAAGAAATTCGACCGGGCGCGAACTCGGCGCTGGGTGCTGTACTGCACGAGCTCCACGTGCCCGACGCGGCATGCGAACGCTCAGAAGTTCAGGTCGGCGTATGCGACAGCGCGGACGCCACAGGGCTTCACGACGCCCCGATGACGGCGGACGGCGATGGTGGCTCAAGTGGCGGCGGTACTGACGGGGGCGGCGGCTCCGGCGGAAGCAGCTCCGGCAGTGGCAAGGACCACGGCACTAACAAGCGCTCCGGAAAAGCGGGCGCGCTTGCGGGCACGGGCGATGCCAACGCTCCCCTCACGGCAGCCGCTGCAGCACTCGCCGCGGCAGGCGCCGGCCTCGTCGCCTACAGTGCCCGCCGCACGGCGCTCGAGATCGACACCGCCAATGAGGCCAATTCGGATAGGCCTCGCTAGCTCCTAGTTACTTTTGTGAGAGGCGCCGACTCGGCTCATCGAACATCAAATGGGCTGGTTCTGAATACCCAGAGCCAGCCCATTACGCATTAGATGTCGTCAGAGGAGTCGAGTTCTGCCTCGAGCTTGGCACGGCGTCTTTTCGCCGTGAAAAACGTTGCGCACAGGGCAGCAAACGTGGCCGCGAAAATCGTCGCACCGCAGAACACGCCCGTGGCCAGGTTCGCCAACCAAAAGACGCTTTCGAGCGGTACGATCTGCGCCTCAGCGATACAGCGCATTGCGGCAATAACAAGAGCGAACGCGGCGCCGCTAAGACCGCTGACAAGCAGGAAATATCCAACAGGAAGATGCTCGGTCTGCCCAAAACGATTGGTATCGACATAGCCCTTCCGCGTTTGCAGTCCTGCGCAAATCAACATCACGAGAACGAGCCACAAATACATGGCTGCCTCGAACGGCGTTGCAAAGCCATGCGGCATTTCACTGGCGTCGCTGTGAACCCACGCAACCTGTCGAGCTATAAACTGGTAGAAAAAGATCATCAACATGCCAAACGAAAGCAGCACGAAACCAATCTTGTAGATCTTCGCGCTCTCGGCCTCCAGGCGCTCATCCTTTGGGCCGGCATATTCACGCCACTTTTGCACGAGTTTTAAATCTTCAAATTTCATAGCGAACTCCTAAAGAGCGTCAGGGTCGACGTCGCTCTCGTCTTCCCAAAACAAGTCGTTCAACGTAACGCGTAGCGCTTTACAGATTGCCACGCACAAATTGAGCGTGGGGTTGTAGCCGCCCGCCTCGATCAGGCCGATGGTCTGGCGCGTAACGCCCACGGCCTCGGCCAGGTCAGCTTGCGAAAGGCCAACCGCCGCGCGCGCCGCCTTCATGCGTAGGTTCCTTTTGCCCGGCATGGAGTTCCTTTCGTAGTAATGGACAGATATCCGTTGCAACATGACAGAAATATATTGCATCCATCAGAAGATGTCAACTATATCTGTCATTATGGAAACCATGTTCGTCATCGCCATGCGGACATTACAACTTCGGTTCACTATTCAAACTTACTCGGACAGAACCGACTCGGTTTTGTCCGAGTAAACGAATCTCCATCGAACTCCGAACGATTGTTCGATGGATTTCGTGTTGGTTGGAATCGTCTGTGGGCTGGGCTATGCTACTTTGACTATCTATATGACTTAAACGCAGCAAAGGAGCACCGAGAGAGCGAGTATGGCAAAAAACACCGCAAACTATGGTAACGACAGTATTCGTCAGCTCAAGGACGAGGAGCGCGTACGCCTGCGCCCCGCCGTTATCTTTGGCTCGGACGGGCTCGACGGCTGCGCGCATGCCGCCTTCGAGATCCTGTCCAACGCCGTTGACGAGGCACGCCAGGGCTACGGCAAGCTCATCACCCTTACCGCCTTTCGCGATGGCTCTATCCAGGTAGAGGACAATGGCCGTGGCTGCCCGCTCGACTGGAACCCTTCCGAGAAGCGCTTTAACTGGGAGCTCGTCTTCTGCGAGCTCTACGCCGGTGGCAAGTATAACAACAACCAGGGCGGCGACTACGACTTCTCGCTCGGCACCAACGGCCTGGGCTCCTGCGCGACCCAGTACGCTTCCGAGTACATGGACGTCACCGTCTGGCGTGACGGCAACAAGTACTCCTTACACTTTAAAAAGGGCAAGGTTGTCGGCGCCAAAAAGAAGGCACTCGAGATTGAACCCAGCGACGAAAACCGCACCGGCACCACCATCAAGTGGCGCCCCGATCTCGAGGTCTTTACCTCGATTAGCATTCCCCACGATTGGTATCGCGAAACCATGCGCCGTCAGGCCGTGGTCAACGCCAACGTGACCTTCCGCCTGCGTATCGAGGGCGACGATGGCGAGTTTTCCGAAGAGGATTTTTGCTATCCCAAAGGCATCGAGGACTACGTGCTCGAGAAGGTCGGTGCCGACTACCTCACCGAGCCTTTCTTTATCGAGGCCGACCGTCGCGGTCGCGATCGCGAGGACCTGCCCGACTACAACGTAAAAATCACCGCATGCATGTGCTTCTCGCGCACCTTCATGATGCAGGAGTACTACCACAACTCATCGTGGCTCGAGAACGGCGGCTCGCCGGAGAAAGCGGCTCGTAGTGCTCTGACCAGCGCCATCGATGCCTACATTAAGCAACAGGGCAAGTACAACAAAAATGAGAGCGGCATTAAGTGGCAGGACGTCCAGGACTGCCTAGTGCTGGTGACCAACTGCTTCTCCACCCAGACGTCCTACGAGAACCAGACCAAGAAGGCCATCAACAACCGCTTTATCCAGCAGGCTATGACGGCTTTCTTTAAGGAGCGTCTCTCGACCTACTTGATCGAGAACAAGGACGCCGCCAACAAGATCATGGAGCAGGTGCTCATCAACAAGCGCTCGCGCGAGAATGCCGAGAAGACGCGCCAGAGCATCAAGACCAACCTGCAGCAAAAGACCGACATGGCCAACCGCGTGCAGAAGTTCATCGACTGCCGCTCCAAGGACAAGAGCCGCCGCGAGATCTACATCGTAGAGGGCGACTCGGCAGCAGGCGCCATTCGCACCTCGCGCGATGCCGAGTTCCAGGGCGTTATGCCCGTCCGCGGTAAGATCCTCAACTGCCTGAAGGAGGATTATCCGCGCATCTTTAAGTCCGACATCATCATGGACCTCATGCGCGTGCTGGGCTGCGGTGTGGAGATCAAAGACAAGCGCATCAAGAACCTCGGCGCCTTCGACCTGGACAACCTCAACTGGAACAAAGTCATCATCTGTACGGACGCCGACGTCGACGGTTATCACATCCGTACGCTCGTGCTCACCATGCTCTACCGCCTGGTGCCCACACTTATCGACGAGGGTTACGTGTATATCGCCGAGTCGCCGCTCTACGAGATCAACTGCAAAGAGAAGACCTACTTTGCCTACACCGAGCTCGAGAAGAACGGCATCCTTAAGGAGATCGGCGACCAAAAGTGCTCCATCAACCGCTCCAAGGGTCTTGGTGAGAACGATCCGGACATGATGTGGCTCACCACCATGAACCCCGAGACGCGTCGCCTGATCAAGGTGGAGCCCGAGGACGTCGCCAAGATGGAAACTATGTTCAACCTTTTGCTGGGCAACGACGAGGCAGGCCGCAAGCGCCATATCTCCGAGCACGGCAAGGAATACCTGGACCAGCTGGACCTGCAGTAGCAGTAAATCGATAACGACGGCCCATAAGAAGTTCAAGAGGATATCGTGGCAAAGAAGAAGACGAAGAACCAGCCAAAGAAAAAGCAGGTTAACGCCGAGAACGTCATCGGCCTGCACTCCGAGGTCACCGACCAGCCGATCACGCAGACGCTCGAGGTCAACTACATGCCCTACGCCATGAGCGTCAACGTCTCGCGTGCGTTCCCCGAGATCGACGGCTTTAAGCCCTCGCACCGCAAGCTGCTCTACACCATGTACAAGATGGGTCTGCTCAAGGGCGAGCGCCAGAAGAGCGCCAACATCGTGGGCCAGACCATGAAGCTCAACCCGCACGGCGATGCCGCGATCTACGAGACGATGGTGCGTCTGGCAACCGGCAACGAGGCGCTGCTCGCCCCCTTCGTGGAGTCGAAGGGCAACTTTGGCAAGTACTATTCGGGCGATCTGAGCTACGCCGCCTCGCGTTATACCGAGGCCAAGCTCTCCCCCATCAGCGCCGAGATCTTCAAGGACATCGACAAGGACCCGGTCGACTTCGTCGACAGCTACGACGGCGCCATGAAGGAGCCGCGTCTGCTGCCCACCACGTTCCCCAACATCCTCGTCTCGGCCAACAAGGGCATCGGCGTCGCCATGGCGTCCGACATCTGCGGTTTCAACCTCAACGAGGTCTGCACCGCTACGATGCACTACCTGCAGGATCCCGACTGCGACCTGCTCGAGTACATGCCCATGCCCGACTTCTCGACCGGCGGCGAGATTATCTATCGCCGCGAGGAGATGGAGAAGATCGTCGAGACCGGCCTTGGCAGCTTCCAGATTCGCTCCCGCTGGCGTTGGATTCCCGAAGAGCGCATCATCGAGGTCTACGAGATCCCCTACACCACCAAGACCGATGTCATTATCGAGCGCATCGTTAAGCTCTCCAAAGAGGGCAAGGTCAAGGAGATTGCTGACATCCGCGACGAAACCGACCTCTCGGGTTTGCGCATCGCCATCGACCTTAAGCGCGGTGTCGACCCCGACAAGCTCATGGCGAAGCTTTATCGCTCGACCACGCTGCAAGACTCGTTCTCGTGCAACTTCAACGTGCTGGTCGACGGCTACCCCCGCGTTATGGGCGTGCGCCAGATCTTGCACGAGTGGGTCAAGTGGCGTATTGAGTCCACGCGTCGACGCATTAACTTTGACCTGGGCAAAAAGTCCGAGCGCCTGCACCTGCTGCACGGCCTCGAGGCGATTCTGCTCGACATCGACAAGGCGATCGCCATCATCCGCGGCACCAAGCTCGAGGCCGAGGTCGTGCCCAACCTTATGAAGGGTTTCGACATCGACGAGACCCAGGCCGAGTTTGTTGCCGAGCTTAAGCTCCGCAACATCAACGAGGAGTACATCCTCAACCGCACCAAGGACATTGCCAAGCTTGAGGGCGAGATTGCCGAGCTTGAGGAGATCCTCTCCAGCGAGGAGAACATCAAGAAGGTCATCAGCGACGAGCTGGCCGCGGTCAACAAGAAGTACGTGATGCCGCGCCGCACGGGCAGAATCGAACCCCATGAGGTTATCGAGGTAAGCTTGGAGCCCGAGGTCGAGGAGTACCCGGTCACCATCATGCTCTCGCGCGACGGCTACCTTAAGAAGATGACGGACCGCGTGCTCAAGAAGGCGACCACGCTCAAGTACAAGGACGGCGACAGACCCTTTATCGAGTTCCCGTCCTCCAACACCCACGAGCTGCTGGTCTTTACCAACAAGAGCCAGGTGTACAAGTGCAAGGTCGCAGCGTTTGAGGACACCAAGTCGGCCCAGCTGGGCTCGTACCTGCCGACCGATCTTGAGATGGAACCCGACGAGAGCGTCATCTGGGTCATCGACCCCGAGGACTACAAGGCCGACGTGCTATTCGTCTTTGAGAACGGCCGCGTGGTGCGCGTCGCGCTTTCTGGATACGTCACCAAGACCAACCGCAAGCGCCTCAAGAACGCCATCTATGGCGGCAGCAAGCTGCAGTATGCCCAGGTGCTCAAGGAAGATCGCGACATCGCGCTGGTCTCGAGCGACTACCGCCTGATGAACTTCAACACGTCGTTGCTCAAGACCAAGACGACCACCAACACGCAGGGCGTCCAGGCCTTTACGGCCAAGAAGGGCCGCTCGGTCACCACTGTCGGCACAACCGAGGAGATTCTTGGCGCCGGTGTCTCGGCCGAGAAGTTCACCGCGCAGAGCCTCCCCTCAGCCGGTGCCCTCATGAAAGAAAACGACATGCCGAGTCTGTTTGACTAGGACGACGGCAGAACCGCCATAAGCTCTCAAAACGGTGGGGCCCGAAGCGCAGCAACATTGCGCTCCGGGCCCCGCTCGCTGCAACGCAGTCAGAATAATAGGAATCCCCGTTTTTCACTCCCGCAACCCCACGGCACAAGGCATGTTAAGCCGTTAGTAAAACTTGCAAAAGTTAGCAAAAGTTGCAAAAGTTAGCAAAACCTGCAAAGGGGCCACCATGGATTGCAGCAAATGTCTCCGCCATGCCAGGCATGCTCGAAGATATTATCGAGCGAACCAAAGAAGCCGCAGATAGCTACCTCTCACAGCCTCACGCGCGCATAAACGGTGTTCAAATTGGCCCAGTGGGCATCGATTGGACATATGCTCAAGAGGCCCAGGGCAACTGGCGCACGCGCATGAATGGCGTCTTCAGGCAACTCGAGAAGCATGACGTCGGGCTTCTCTCGAAACGACCTATCGGGAGCTTTCCGATAAAGACATTGAGTTTTTGCTCGCGATGCTGCCCGATTCTGGCCCCAGCAGGGTCTCGGAGATAGCCAAACGCATGGGCGTCGCCAGCAACTACGCAAGCCAATACAAACGCCGCCTCCTGGAGGACGGCGTCATTGGAGAGCGCGGGCGTGGTCTCGTTGGCTTTGACATTCCCGCGTTCAGGGAATTCTTGAACGAGAAGGCGTTTTAGCACGCCGGAATTGTCCGCGGAAGCATCAACGCATGGCAATCAGCATTCCTCTTGGTAAGGATAGCAAGCATTTTCCACCAACACCGATTGCCATGCGTTCTTCTTGCCCTTAGGCGAGCTTGCGAGCGAGCTCTCGCACCTCTTCCAACTTGGGCGACGATGCCATGCTATCGCGCTCGGTCATACCGCTGATGGTGATAATGCCCTGGTCCTCCCACTTGCAGTACGCGCAGGTCGACTTGTACATAGCGATCGCCGCATCATAGACGCCCTCGCTGTGGCTATCGAGCAAAAGGGCCGTCTTGGTGAACGGGAAGCCCGTGGCACCGAAGGCGTACAGGCGGTCAATAGCGGCTTTCTCCTGCGCAGTGATATCAAACCAGTAGATGGGCGAGGCGAAGACAACCATATCGGCGCCTTTCAGCGACTCGATCAGGTTGGCCATGTCATCCTTCTGCACGCAAGTGCCCTCATGGGCGAAGCAATACTGACACCCCAGGCAACCAGCGATTTTCTTGCTGGCAACACGGACGACCTCGACCGTATTGCCGCCCTCACGCGCGGTCTCGGCAAACGCCTCGACCATGGTATCGGTATTGGCGCCCTTACGCGGGCTGCCGCTCAATACAACGATATTCATAGAAATCTCCCTCCTTCATGCCGCAGGCGCGCGGCACACATTTTGTTGTAACCAAAACAGATGGAGCTATGCAGTCGCCTCGTTTCAGCTACTCCCACTTAGTAATAGGAGCCACTGGTCAAAAGCCTGTCAACATCAAAACAAGTTTTCAATCTATCGATTCTACGTGAGGCAATGGTCCCCATTTGATGCCCGCACTGTTTGCGCACTAGGGAGCAAAAGAATCTGGCCGCCGCTCAAATAAGATCACCGCCATCTTGCATAAACGACGCCATGTTAAGGTGCCTGACGCCATCCCTCTCCTGCAATAGAGGATCAAGCGTGAACAAGTAGCGCGGATACCCATCCCTGATGTGGCCGAACGGCCTGTACTCGCGCTCCTCGACGCCTCTGTCGGCAATCGACATAGAGACCTGGATGTAGGCGTAAGCATTGCGCCTACGAGCGATGAAGTCACACTCGAGCTTCCCAATACGGCCCACAGAAAGCTCGTGCCCGCGCGATGCAAGATAGAGGTAGAGCACGTTCTCCAACGCCGGCCCGTAGTTAATCCTCGCATCCGTGTTCATGGCGAAATAGAAGCCGGGATCAGCCAGGTAGTACTTCTCTTCGCGGATAAGCGATCGCCGAGACTTGAGATCGAACCTCGAGCAGCGATAAAGGATCTTCGCGTCAACAAGAATCTGGATATACCGATTGAGCGTTTCGCGCTTGATGGGAATCTTCTCGACATCATTGAAGTACGCAAGGAGGTTCTTCAGGTTCGTCGGCGCACCAAAGTTGTTGATGAGATACGTCTGGACGGCATCGAAAACCGAGACATTCTTAATCTTGTTCGAATGTTTGACGTCCTTTTCAAAGATCTCATGAATAACACTTTTGATATAGGTGCGCTTTTCATCCTCGCCCTCATACTCCAGCGCTTTGGGAAAGCCTCCAAGGGTCAGGTACTCGGTAAACTCTCCCACGAGAAGGTCATTGACGGGCTTGCCGAGAAAACGCTTCATATCGATATATTCCGCAAAATCGAGTGGGAACACCTCAAACTCGATATAGCGACCCGTCAGCTTTGTAACAAGCTGCCCAGAAAGCAGATATGAATTCGAACCGGTAATGAAGATGGACCAACCGCCATCTGTCCGGTAGCCGTTGATGAGCAGCTCGAATTCCTCTACGTTCTGAATCTCATCGATGAAGAGGTACTTCGTCCCCTCAGTGTCTGCTGGGGTCGACATGTCAATCAGATTTTCGAGCTCATCGGTCGTCTTGACCTTCCTGTTCTCCCGTGAGTCAAGGTCGATATAGATGATGTGGTCGCTCGCTACACCGGATTCCACAAGTTCGTCTGCGATTGATTGCATGAGGCAGGATTTACCACACCTGCGAACACCGGTGATTACCTTGATCATCCCGTCATCGTGGTAGAAACCACGCATTTGCTTCAGATACTTTTCACGTCGGTATATACGCAAGATGCACCCCTTTTTTCAGCGTCCATTTTATCAGTTATGGGGGTACTTTTTTACATTTTATAAAAAAGCGTACCGATAACTTATTCTCACTTAGTTTCGGAAGCGGCGGAGCAGCATGCATAAGGGCGTACGGGGATCCGCATCAGTAACCTGCCTCCTTGGTTGTCCCTTCTCTGCATGGTCATCTACATAAAGGAGGAACCAACCATGCAGATCAGCGTGTCGTCCACCCTGACCGTATATCACGACGGTCAATTCTGGGTCGGGCTGGCGGAGCACGTCGAGGGCGGAAGGTATGGCGTCGCCCGCATCGTCTTCGGCGCGGAGCCGTCCGATGAGGAGATTCTGCGATTCGTTACAAGCGAATGGGAGAAGCTCTCGTTCTTTGGCGACAAGGCCACTGAAACAAGCAAGCCCGCGAAGAACCCCAAGCGGCGCGCTCGCGAGGCAGCGAAAGCCCTTAAACGGCCCGCGGTGAGCACCAAGGCACAACAGGCGCTCGCGGCACAGCGGGAAGCGATGAAGCGGGAGTCGGCTCAAGCAAGAAGTCAGCGTCGCGCGGATGAGGCGGAGACGCGCTTCGAGCAGCGAAAGTTGAAGCGCAAGCAGAAACATCGCGGGCATTGATCGCTATTTGCAGCAAGGCAAACCATATACAGCAGCGGCGCCATTTCCACTTGAAGCCGACGCCGCGTAGACGCTGATGGTGACGGCTATGCACGGGCACGGGCGCGCCACCGCACTTCACAACTTATTTCTCAAGTATTTGGGACGCACACGCGGCGTTCAAAAATGCGGAGCGACTCCGCATGGCTCGAGACTGAGCCGAGGTGCCCTACTTCTCGCCCTCCAGCAGCCCCACGATGCGGTCGATGTCGACGGCAAAGCGAGGCCTTCCCTCGCGCTCGTAGCGGTCGAGGTATGCCTGGCACTCGGAGACAATGCGCTTGGTGTTGCCATCGATGATGCGCTGGAGCGTCTCGTAGTAGGCCGAGCCCTCGGTCCTGAAGCGGCGCTGGTAGGCCTTGGTTATGGGGAACATCTTGATGTAGTGGATGCCGTGGCGGCAGCCGGGGCGCGTCGTGGGGCGGGGTGGCAACGCAAAGTACTGGTCTTTGGGCACGTTAGGGGCGATGTTGGAACGCAGCGGCACGGCGAAGTCCCTGCGCTTTCCGCGGAAACGCAGCCTCACCACCACGATGCAGGGGCGATTGTGCTTAAGCATGAGCTCGCGGTCGCCCTCGACGAGGTCGAAGAAGTCCTGGGAGATGGATACGATTTTCATCGGTTACGCCCCCTTCATACGAAGCGGGGCCCGCATCGCTGCAGGCCCCTACAGGTGGGCGATATTCTACGCCTTGCGGCACCCCGTCGCCCACGGAGGTTAAACGTACACGTAAGCCGTACTCTGAAAGCCGCGGCTTCCGGCAAGTAGTTTATACCACGAAAGGTCGCTTTCAATGCGCATAGCTCGCAAAATAACACTCGCTGGGCCGTCACCCCTGGCAGTTACCCTCCAATCTTCATTGGAGTCAGCAGGTCAATTCATATATTCATAGGGGTTTATCCTACCGTCGGTGAGCGATTTCGTTAGGGTGTCGAAGCGGTCGAGGATGTCGACGACCTTCCGCTGGGTGCCGATGGATGGGGCGGGAATCTCGACCCTCGATAAGTCCACAGGCGCGGCTTCGATTACCTTTTTCGATTTAGCGTATTGCTCTTCAGATCCTCGTGGTGTGCTCGTAGCCGCGCTCCACGAGGAGCCGCTCGGCAACGTCGAGAATCTTCTCGACCGTCTCCTCCGGGTACTTATTGCGTGCCACGGGCACCTCCGTCCTTGCTATTGCGATAAACATACCATGAGTGGCGTACGGGTCGAGAAGGGCTGGCGCCAAAAGAGCCCAGCGGCCGTTACGGCTTCTTTAGAAACGCGCCCCACCATGGATGGTGAACCCGAAAGGTAAGGCGCGCGGGCACGGCGACTCGGCCCGCGCGCCCGGAAGAGAAAGGATAAGCCCATGGGTTACATGCTCGAGACGCGCGGGCTCACCAAGCGCTTCGGC
>JAXJEC010000068.1:0-33430 GCA_036301625.1 Collinsella sp.
CAGCCACACTCGGGCACTTGGAACGGGGGAAACGGCGGTCGACGAAACTGGAGAGGAGGTATTACGAGCTCCTGTGCGAATTGGAGAGAGCGCTCCCGCAAACTGCCTCTTGACAACTTATAGGAGCGTCGGTTTTGTTTTCACGGTTTTCGGTATGGCCGAGGCTATCCGTGTTAACGTAGTAGATGGGCAACTTTTGTGGCAAGGGGGCCGATCTGCGGGCCAGGGTAGCTAAAAGAGCCCCGTCCCAAAAAGACTGATTGGGAGCTGGGACGTGTCGATGCGATAGTATTGCATGGTGGTATTCGATTAACCGAGGCTTCATCCGAGGGCTTTATGGAACAGCACCAGCATTATCAGAGCCTGCAAGACCAGGCGTACAACGCATTGCGGTCCAAGATCATCTACGCCGAGCTCAGGCCCGGCACGCGCCTTTCGGCGATTGGTCTGGAAAAGGAGACGGGAATCGGGCGCACGCCCATTCGCGAATCCTTTGTGCGCCTGCGTGAGCAGGAGCTGGTGGAAACGCGTCCCAAAAGCGGCACCTACGTCTCTAAGATCAGCATGGAACGCGCCGAGAATGCTTGTTTCTTGCGCGAGAAGCTCGAGAGAAGCGTGCTTATTAAATGCTGTTCGGCCGCCTCGCCCGAGCAAAAGCAGCGGCTTGAGCAGATTCTTACCGAGTTCGAGTCGCTCGACCATGGCGAAACGCGCCGTTTCTTTGACCTGGATAACCTGTTCCATGAGACATGTTTTGAGATTGCCGGTCGTCACATGTTGTGGGATTGGATGAAGAGCATCAACACGCATTTTGAGCGATACAACTGGTTGCGTATGGTGTCACAGGATCTGGATTGGGAGCCGATTCGTCGGCAGCATCGCCGGATTCTCGAGGCCATTAAGAGGGGCGATACCGACGCGGCGAGCTATCTGGCAGAGACACACCTGCACCTGATGCCCGAAGAGCAAGGTCCGGTTATCGCCTTGCATCCCGACTATTTTGAGCTGTCCAAAGACTCGGCCATCTAATCAATCCCCATATAAGTTGCGGTGAAATAGGGACTGTTTTGCGGCCTAGGTGGCGCAAACAGTCCCTATTTCACCGCAACTGCGTTGGGGCGTAACCGGGGCACAAAGCTGCGGCACCGCTTGGAGGAAAAGACCGGAAGCAAGGGTCCATTCCTCCAGACGGCGCCGCAGCTGTTTTGATGGCTCGGTTTTTGTCGATGTGGCTCAACTGGGCGCGGTTGCCAGCCGATTATACAAAGCGGCTCGGGGGCGTGTCGCTTCCGTCACGTTCTATCAGCATACAAGACGGTTTTGGTTCTTGTTCGTGACGGAAACGGCGCGCTTCCGAGCCGCTTTAAAAGAAAGGGGGCGAGGTCTAGGGTACGCCCCCTTTCACGATAGAGAGCTAAACCTAGCCGCGGACCTTCTTGACGACGTCCATGGCCTCGCGGGCGATCTGCTCGACCTTGGAGAAGTCGCCGTCGGCAAACAGGGCCGGCTTGACCATCCAGGTGCCACCGCAGGCGATGATGGCGGAGGAGCTCAGGTACTCCTCGACGTTGGCGGTGCTCACGCCGCCGGTAGGCATAAAGCGGTGACCGACAAACGGAGCGGCGAGGGCCTTGATGGTGTTCAGGCCGCCATACTGGGACGCGGGGAAGAACTTGGTGACCTTGAGGCCCAGGTTCTCGGCTGCGGTGACCTCGGAGGGGGTCACGGTTCCGGGAAGGACGGGCAGGTCGATGTCGATGCAGTGCTTCACGACGTCCTCGTTGTAACCCGGGGAGACGATGAACTTGGCACCGGCTGCGCGGGCCTGCTCAACCTGCTCGACGGTCAGGACAGTGCCGGCGCCAACGCACATCTCGGGCTCGGCCTCGGCCATAGCGGCGATGCACTCGGCGGCGCAGGCGGTGCGGAAGGTGACCTCGGCGGACTTCATGCCAGCTGCCATAAGGGCGTGGGCGAGCGGAGCGGCGTCCTCGACCTTGTCGAGCACAACGACCGGCACGATGCCCAGGGACTCAAGCGTGGTGTAGAACTGATCGAACATGATGTTCCTTTCGATGTGTGGCGCGCATGGGCGCGTGATTGCCAAATGTGCTGGTCAGGAGCCGATTTTGGATTGGTTATCGGAGGCACTGCTTGGGGTTCAAGCAATTCCAAAACCGGCTGCTCGACCAGTCATGTAGGAAATGCCAGGCAAAACCGGAATGGGACTGGTGGTTTTGCCCGGCCGGAGGAATCGGGGAGCGGGCCGCAGGGGTATGGGATTGGAAAGCTGCGGCCCGCGGAATGGAGACGGACTAGCGTGCGACGCGAGCGCCACCGTCGGCGGCTGATGCCACGGCTGCGATCTCGTCTGCGGTCACCAAGTTGGAATCGCCCTTGATGGTGAGCTTGAGGATCGACGCTGCAATCGCGTAGTTGACGGCGTCCTGCGGGTCAAAGTCGTTGGTGAGGGCATGGACGAGGCCGGCGTTGAAAGCGTCGCCGGCGGCAACGCCCTCGAGCACGTGCACGTCGTGAGCAGGGGAGAACCAGTGCTCGCCGCTCTCGGCGTCAAAGAGCATGCCCATCCAGATGGAGCGCTCGACGCAGGAGATGTTGCGGACGACCGAGGCGACCTTTTTGCAGCCGTACTCGGCGCAGATCTGACGGGCCATCTCGACGTAGGTGTCGCGCTCCTCGATGCCATGGGCAAGGGAACCAGAGACGCAGGTCATGCCGAGGCCGGCGGGCGCATCCTCGTCGTTGGCGATGCAGATGTCGACGAGCGGCAGGAGTTCCTTCATGGTGGCCTGCGACTTCTCGGGCGACCACATCTTGCCGCGATAGTTCACGTCGCACACGGTGGTGATGCCCTTGGCGCGGCAGGCGGCGAGTGCCTCCTTGCAGGCGGCGGCCATCTCATCGGAGACGGCGGGGGTCACGCCGGAGAAATAGAAGACATCGATGCCCTTGAGGATCTCGTCCCAGTCAAAGACGTCGCGTTTGGCCATGTTGATGGCAGAGAACTTGCGGTCGTAGACGCAGCCGTTGCCGCGCTGCGAGGCGCCGACCTCAAACACATAGGAGCCAAGACGGTCGCCCTGACGCACGACGCGCGTTGTGTCGACGCCGTAGGCCTTCAGCGAGCGCAGCGCGCACTCGCCTAGGCGGTTGGCCGGGACAACGGATACGTAAGCGGCCTTGTCGCCTTGGTAGGCTAGGGAAAGAGCGGTGTTGGCCTCGGCGCCACCGTAGCGGACGTCAAACTCGGTTGCCTGCTCAATGCGCAGATGATCTTTGGGCGAGAGCCTCATCATGATTTCGCCGAAGGTAAGAACCGTTTTACCCATGGTCGCGCAGCTCCTTCTTGCTCGTGCGTACACCTTTGATATGGCGTTGGCGCGGAGGTGCCAAGACGGTAGGGTACATCTTTGCACCTCCGCGCCAACGCTTGCCGAAATCGGTTTACGAAATCGGTTTCGTTTCGAGTTGTAGTATACTCACCTACAGCGTTTTGCAACCGAGATTTTTAAAAAAATGCCTAAAATGGCTCAGATCGCCGACAATTGGGAAACGGGGTGCGTTATGGCGCAGATGAGAATCAAGGACATTGCCGCCGAGGCGGGCGTGAGTCCGGCCACGGTCTCGCGCTACCTCAACAACCGCCCCGGGCAAATGACCGAGGAGACCCGTGCTCGCATCGCGGCGGTTATCGAGCGCACCGGCTATCGCCCGCGTGCCGCCGCGCGCAATCTGCGCAGCTCGCGCACCAACCTCATTGGCGTGATCCTGGCCGACATCGCCAACCCGTTCTCCAGCGCCATGCTCGAAGGGCTTTCCGCCAGCGCCGCCGCGCGCGGCTGCTCGCTCATGACGGCCATTAGCGGAAACGACCCCGCCAAGGAGGCCGAGTCGCTCACCAGGCTTATCGACGCTGGCGTAGATGGCCTGGTCGTCAACACCTGCGGAGGCAATGACGAGGCGATCGCCGCGGCAGCGGGACGTCTGCCTGTTGTGCTGCTCGACCGCGACGTTGCCGACGGCGGTGTTGACCTGGTGACATCTAACAACCGTGAGCTGGTCGCCGGCTTGGTAGACGCCTTGGCAGCTGCGGGCAGCGAGCGTCTGTGCCTGCTCACCGAGGCAAGCGACGATAGCCCCGTGCGTCGAGAGCGCGCCGAGGCCTTTGCCGACGAGCTTTCGCGCCGCGGCCTTGCGGGCGAGGTCGTCACCCTGGCCGACGGTGGCGCCACGGGCGTTGGCCGTTTGGACAAGACCATCCGCGACTACGCGGGCAAAAGGCTCGGCCTCATTGCTGTCAACGGCTTGGTCTTCCTGCGTCTGACCGAGGCGCTAGCACAGCTGGGACCCTCATTGCCGGCTGGCCTCAAGATCGCGACGTTTGACGACTACCCCTGGAACCACGTGCTCTTTGGCGGCGTCACCACGGCCGCGCAAGATACCCTCGCCATTGCCAAGCGCGTGGTCGAGCGTCTCTCCGAGCGTATCGACGTTGTTACCACCACCGTGGGCGAGGCCGCGAAGCTGGCGCCTAAACGCATCGAGATCCCCGGTCACATCGAACACCGCGCATCAACCTCGCGCTAGCCTGTGTGATAATATATAGACAATGTCATACAGGAGGTATCCATGGCTGCGTCTGTGCTGAGTGTGCGAGTGGACTCGTCAATTAAAGACTCATTTGCCGAACTGTGCGAAGAGCTTGGCATGACTTCGTCTGTTGCGGTCAATATGTTTATGAGGCAGATGCTGCGCGAGCGCTCTCTGCCGTTTGTTCCTTCACTTGGTAAAAGCTCTGCGAGCGAAAGCGCCGCGACGGGCATTTTGGATACTGCCCAGATTGAGTCCGCCGTCCGCGAGGCGGCCAGCTCGATTCCCGCCATCAAAACCGTGATTCTTTTTGGTTCGTATGCCCGTGGCGAGGCTCATGCCGATAGTGATATTGACTTGCGTCTCGAAGTCGATCGCGAGCAGGGCTTTGGTCTTTTTGCGCTGTCGGCGTTTGGCGAGGCGGTGCGCAAAGAAACCGGGAGGCAGGTTGATCTCGTCTCTAGTGATCATCTTGATGACGAACTTGCCGCGGTAATCGAGCGCGAAGGAGTGATCCTTTATGATCGCGCGTAAGTCAGACAGCCTTCGCGCCCAAGAGGTTTTGGAGGCCATCTCCGAAACGAACGAGCGCATCAAGGCTTTTGATATCACCGAGGACCAGTTTCTGCATGCGAATGACGTGCGGACGAGGGCGTTGGCGGACTCCCTTTTGATGTGTGCGCTTAGGGTGACGGAAGAAGCGGGCAAATTGTCGGAACGCTCGCAGCGGCTTCATCCCGAAATTGAATGGCGTGGAATTATCGGCATGAGAAATTATCTTGCGCATGATTACGGCAATGTCGACCGCTCGGTTGTTTGGGATGCAGTGACGATGGAGTTCCCTGCGCTGGAACGAGCCTGTAGACAAATTGTCTCCGAATCCGAGCGATAGTTGCTGGTCATACCCGCCTGCGCACACGTTTTTTGAGCGCTTGATACGCTTTAACCCTGCGGAAACATTTTTCTGCGATAGTATCTGCGATATAGACCAGTCGAAACCCGCCCGAAAGAAAGGGGAGCGACATGAACCAGCAGAACATCGATTACGTACTCCGCTCCGTAGAGCAGCGTGACATCCGCTTTGTGCGTCTGTGGTTTGTCGACATTCTCGGCCGCCTCAAGAACTTTGCCATTAGCCCCGAGGACCTCGAGGTCGCTTTTGAGGAGGGTATTGGCTTTGACGGCTCCGCCATCGAGGGCTTTGCTACGCCCGAGGAAGCCGACATGCTGGCGTTCCCCGATGCTTCGACCTTCCAGATCCTGCCGTGGCGCCCGAGCCACAACGGCGTCGCCCGCGTGTTCTGCGACGTGTGCACCCCCGACCGCAAGCCGTTTGCCGGCGATCCGCGCGATGCCCTGCGCCGCATGTTCCGCAAGGCCGAGAAAGCTGGCTATCTGCTCAACGTGGGTGCCGAGCTGGAGTATTACTACTTCCCCGACGAGCACACCCCCGAGCCGCTCGACAACGTGGGCTACTTCGATCTTTCGGTGAGCGATGCCGCCCGCGACCTGCGCCGCAACACGGTCCTCACGCTCGAGAAGATGTCCGTGCCCGTGGAGTACACCTTCCACGCCGCCGGCCGCTCGCAGCACGGCATGAGCCTGCGCCACGCCGAGGCCTTAAGCATGTCCGACGCCATCACCACGGCCAAACTCATCATTAAGCAGCAGGCCTACGAGAGCGGTTGCCACGCCTCCTTTATGCCCAAGCCGTTGGCGGGCGAGGACGGCAGCGCTATGTTCCTGTGCCAGTCGCTATTCGACCACGACGGCAACAACGTCTTTTGGGGCGAGGATGACGAGAAGTACCACCTCTCCGACGTCGCCAAGCACTACATGGCCGGCATTCTGGCGCATGCCCGCGAGATTAGCGCTATCACCAACCCCACGGTCAACTCGTACAAGCGCATTACCACGGGTGGCGACTCCGTGCCGCAGTACGCCACGTGGGGCCTGCGCAACCGCGCGAGTATGGTCCGCATCCCGGTCTACAAGCCCGGCAAGCAGCTGTCCACGCGCATTGAGCTTCGCAGCCCCGACCCCATGGCCAACCCGTACCTGGTCAACGCCGTCACGCTGGCGGCTGGTCTCGACGGCATCGAGCGCAAGCTGGAACTCCCGCCCGAGGCAACGGCCGAGACGCTCAAGCTTACCGACCGTCAGATGCTCGAGGCCGGCTACACGCCGCTGCCGCGCTCGCTCAAAGAGGCGCTCGACGTGTTTGAGGACTCGCAGTTTATGAAGGATGCCCTCGGCGAGCACATCCACAGTTTCTTCCTTAAAAAGAAGCGCGACGAGTGGCATAAGTTTGAGTCTACGATCACCGAGTGGGAGATTAAGCACTACCTGGCGAACTCCTAATCGCGCTGGCTTGTTTCAGTACGATTGAGCTCATTTCCTTGGAGGCCGATATGTCCGATAAGAGTGCCCTGTTCATGGCGCGCACGACGCGCTTCCACGAGTTTGCCCGCAGCTTGACGACCACCCTGGGTGTCGAGGTGAGCCTGGCAACCCCCGATTCGCCGACTGCAGCGCACGACTTTGACCTGCTGATTCTCGATTCCGATGGCATCCGCAGCGACCGTATCGATCAGATTGCCAAGTGGCTTGACGATCGTGGCGGCGTCCCCATGTTGGTGATCGTCGACGACGAGGCGCTCGGTACCTTGCGCCTGCCCAATCACGCGCATGCCGACTTTGTATGCCCCACGGCGACACCCAACGAGTTCAAGGCTCGTGCGCAGCGCCTGATGGGCGAGGAGGAGACCGTCACCGCCGACGATGTGCTCAACATCGATAACCTCGAGATTAACCTGGCTACCTACCAGGTGACGCTCGATGATGAGCCCATCGACCTGACGCTGATGGAGTACTCGCTGCTGAGCTTTTTGGCGACGCACCCCAACCGCGCCTACAGCCGCGAGGTGCTGCTGCACCGCGTGTGGGGCTTTGAGTACTGCGGTGGCACGCGCACCGTCGATGTGCACATTCGACGCATCCGCTCCAAGGTAGGCCCGCAGATCGCGGCACACATCACCACCGTCCGCGGCGTGGGCTATCTGTTTAAGGACTAGATTTCCACCACAAAGGGGACAGGCACCTTTGTGGTGGTTTTGCCGTAGGCCGGGTCCTTTCGGGTCTGCAGCAGAACTTAAGCCTTCCTAAAAGATTGCGTTCTCATACACGTTCGCCCGCATATTGGGGTACAACTCAACGTGAACAATGATGGCCCGCCACATGTTTGGCGGGCCTTTGGTTATTTGACGAAAGGATCGCAGCTATGAGCGAGTACGATTCCCAGCGTCCCCAGGATGCGGGCAACGCCGGCGAGACCCAGCAGCAGCCGCGTGTGCAGGTGGAGTCGACGCCTGCCGGTAGCAACATTCCCTATGTGCAGGCCTACGACACGCAGACCGGCCAGCCGCTGGGCGGTCAGCAGGTTGTAAACAAGCACACGGTGGTCAAGACCAAGACTAAAAAGCTGCCGATCTTTATTACGGCACTCGCCGGCTGTGCCTGCGGCGCCCTGCTGGTCATTGCGCTCATTATGAGCGGCACGCTCGATATCGGCGGCGGCAAGAATGCCGTGACGGCGGGTGCTTCGGGTTCGTCGACGCAAAAGATCACGATCGACTCCGAGGACACCACGCTGGCCGAGGCCGTTTCTGCCAAGGCCCTGCCCTCCGTCGTTTCCATCACCGCCACTTCGAGCGGTAGCCAGAATGGCTCGCTTTCGCAGTCTGCCGACGAGTCGGATAGCTCGGGCAGTGTCGGTTCGGGCGTGGTGCTCGATACCGAGGGCCACATCCTCACCAACAACCACGTGGTCGATGGCTATGACCAGTACGTGGTGACCATGGACGACGGCACCACCTACGAGGCCGAGTTCGTGGGCAACGACGCCTCGAGCGACTTGGCCGTCATCAAGCTCAAGGACGCCGACGCCTCCAAGCTTACGCCGATCGAAATTGGCGACTCCTCCAAGCTCAACGTTGGCGAGTGGGTTATGGCGATCGGCTCGCCGTTCGGCAACGAGCAGTCTGTCTCCACGGGCATTGTGTCGGCGCTGTATCGCTCCACGGCCATGAGCTCTACCAGCGGTAACACTATCTACGCCAACATGATTCAGACCGATGCCGCCATCAACCCGGGCAACTCCGGCGGCGCGCTCGTCAACGACAACGGTGAGCTGGTGGGCATCAACTCGCTCATCGAGAGCTACTCGGGCTCCAGCTCGGGTGTTGGCTTTGCCATTCCGGTCAATTACGCCAAGAACATTGCCGACCAGATCATCGACGGCAAGACGCCGGTGCATCCGTACATGGGAGCTACGCTTTCGAGCGTCAATGCGCTTAACGCCCGCACCAACAAGCTGAGCACCGATAGCGGCGCGTATGTGGCGAGCGTCGTTGAGGATGGTCCTGCCGCCAAGGCCGGCATTCAGGAGGGCGATGTCATTACCAAGCTGGGCGACGACGAGATTACGAGCGCCGATGGCCTGATCATCGCGCTGCGCAGCCACGAGGTGGGCGAGAAGGTCGAGATCACGCTCATGCGCGGCAAGGAAGAGAAGAAGGTCACCGTCGAGCTGGGCTCCGATGAGGAGCTGCAGAACCAGCAGCAGGACGACAGTTTGACCGACACCGGCAACGGCGGTATTACCGACGAGCAGCTGCGCCAGTACCTGGAGGAGCTGCTGGGCCAGCAGGGCCAGGGTCAGGGCTACGGCCAGGGTTACTAACGAGCCATTTCGCACATGCCGAAGCCAGAGGGGCTGTCCCATCAACGCGGGACAGCCCCTCTTTTCTTATTGATCCGTTGGGAACGGAGGAAAACGGATCACTTGTGGCTGGCAAGAGGCCTGGTTCGTAATGGTCTGGACAGTTAGTTCAGATACGTATAAATCTGGGGCAGCTTGGGATGCGTTTTGAGCAATTTTTGATTGGGATGGGGTTTGAATGGGTGTTTGGGAGGGCGAGCGGGACGTTTACATGGTCTCAGGGAGCCCAAATTAGTTGAAACAGGGGTGTTCGTGTCTAATCCAGCTCTAGGATTTATACGTATCTGAACTAACTGTCCACCCCAGTCTGGCGGCTGCCGATTCGGTGCGGTTTGAGACCGCTATTCGGCCCCATTGCGACCGGTGGTACTCTTGTATCCGTTTGAAATCGAGCGAAGGAGTGCCGCTATGGAGCAATCGAGCCTGTTTGGTGACGGCGTGGACATCGATACCGAAACACCCGCGACCGCGGAAGCCACCGCACCGGACGATGCCCGTGCCCAGGCGGCAGCGCGTGCGGCCGAGCTGCGCCACGAGCTCGATTACCACGCCTATCGCTACTACATGCTCGATGCGCCCGAGATCACGGACGCCGCCTTTGACAAAATGCTCGTTGAGCTGCAGGAAATTGAGGCGACCTACCCCGATCTGGTAACGCCCGACAGCTACACCCAACGCGTGGGCGGCTACGTGAGCGAGCAGTTTATGCCGGTCACGCACATGGCGCGCATGTATTCCATGGACGATGCCATGGATCTGGACGAGCTCGACGCGTGGCTCCAGCGCACCGAGGATGCGCTCGGTGCCGGCAGCGTTACCTATACCTGCGAGCTAAAGATTGACGGCCTGGGCGTGGCCCTTACCTACCAAAACGGCACCTTCGTACGTGCGGCCACACGTGGCGATGGCACCACGGGCGAGGATGTGTCGCTCAACGTGCGCACCATCAAGGATGTGCCCATGCACCTGTCCGAGCCGGCGCTTGTCCACATGGGCGCCGACCGCGAGCGCACCATTGAGGTGCGCGGCGAGGTCTACATGCCTAAGGGCAGCTTTGTGCGCCTGAACGACGAGGCCGATGCCGAGGGCCGCGACCCCTTCGCCAACCCGCGCAACGCCGCCGCCGGCAGCCTGCGCCAAAAGGATCCCAAGGTCACGGCGCGCCGCGACCTGGCCACCTTTATCTATGCCATCGCCGATACCGACCCGCTGCACGTCCACAGCCAGCGCGAGTTCCTCGATTGGCTGCGCAGTGCCGGCTTTAGCGTCAACCCCAACGTGGCACGTTGCGCCACGCCGGCCGAGGTCCACGAGTTCTGCGCCCAGGCGCTCGAGCACCGCGGTGACCTCGATTACGACATCGACGGCGTGGTCGTAAAGGTCGATAGCTTTCAGCAGCAGCTCGACCTGGGCTTTACCGCCCGCGCGCCGCGCTGGGCCATTGCCTTTAAGTTCCCGCCCGAGGAAAAGCAGACCGTCCTGCGCGAAATTCGCATCCAGGTGGGCCGCACCGGCGTGCTCACGCCGGTCGCCGAGTTCGATCCGGTGACGGTCGCCGGCTCCACCATCGCGCGCGCTACGCTGCACAACATCGACGAGATCCGCCGAAAAAACGTGCGCGAGGGCGATACCATCATCGTGCACAAGGCGGGTGACGTGATCCCGGAGGTCGTGGGCCCGGTACTCGACAAGCGCCCGGCCGATTCGGTCGACTGGCACATGCCCGAGGTCTGCCCCGTGTGCGGCAGCCCCGTGGTCCACGAGGACGGCGAGGTCGCTTACCGCTGCGTCTCCATCGACTGCCCCGCGCAGCTCAAGGAGCGCCTGCTCCACTGGGTGAGCCGCGGCTGCATGGACGTCGACGGCCTGGGCGACGAGATTGTCGACAAGATGATCGCCGCCGGGCTGATTCACGATGTCGCTGACTTCTACCAGCTCACGGTTGACGACATCGCCGGGCTGGACACGGGGCGCACCTATGCCAGCTCAAACAGCAAAAAGGGCGTCAAGAAGGGCGATCCCATTCCGGTGGGCCTCAAGACGGCCGAAAAGATCATCGCCGAGCTCAACAAGTCCAAGAGCCAGCCGCTCGGTCGCGTGCTGTTTGCCCTGGGCATCCGCCACGTGGGCAAGAGTGTGGGCGAGGTCATCGCCGAGCGATTCCTGTCGATTGACAAGCTCATTTTGGCGAGCGAAGAGGACATCGCCGAGTGCGAGGGCATCGGTCCCAAGATTGCGGCGAGCGTCAAGCAGTTCCTGGCCGTGCCCGAGAACCTTGCCGTGCTGGAGCGCCTGCGCCAGGCGGGCCTGTCGCTCGAGGTCGACTTGGGTGCCGCTCATGCGCAAGCCGCAGCCGACGCTGGCGTGGCAGGCGAGCTCGCCGACGCACAGCCGCTCGCGGGTCTGACCTTCGTGCTCACCGGCACGCTCGTCAACCGCACGCGCGACGAGGCAGGCGCGGCGCTCAAGGTGCTCGGCGCCAAGGTTTCGGGCAGTGTGTCAAAGAAGACGAGCTATCTGGTCGCCGGCCCCAAAGCGGGCTCCAAGCTCACCAAGGCTGAGCAGCTGGGTGTGCCCGTGCTGGACGAGGACGCACTCGAGCAGATTCTGGCTACCGGCGAGGTGCCGGTGGCGTAATGGATATAGAGAATCGCAATTGCTCGCAGGCGGAAGGGCGCACGAGGCACGCCCAAGGGCAGGCAAAAGAGCACCTGATGGCGCGAATTCGCATTGCGGAACGTGAGCGCTCGGCAGGTGCGTCTCGTGATGCTTTTGAGGCGTTGACCGAGTTAGAGACGAGGCTCGGTCTAGCCTAGCGATACGGGCACCGTGATCTGCGTCACGTATGTTGTGGGGTCGTCGCTGATGATGTCGTCGATCAGGGCAATCTCGCGCGATGGACCGGCGGGTGTCAGGTTATGTTCGCGCATATAGCCGAGCAGCTGCTTATAGCGCGGGCCCGCTTGCCCGTGCGTGCCGCGAAAGCTTATGGCCAGGCAGCGCGCGGTGGATCGCGTCTCGACGTCGCCCACGTAATCATCGGTGTCATCGAGTAGTAGAAAGACCTCGTCGTAGCCATCAAAGTCGCCGGCGGCGAGGCGCTCGGCGCTAATACCGACGCCCAAGTTGCCCAGGAAGACAAAGGTCTCGTGCTGGCCCTTCTGCAGTTGACGAATTTGCCACTCTAGCGCATAGGCATCGGTAGGGTTGACGCGTTCGCGCAACACGACGCAGCGGAGCTCGGGCACATCGATTGTGCAAATGGTGTCGAGCTCGGTGTTCAGGGCATCGTGGAGCAGCGCAAGCCGGTTATCGATCTTACGCGACACGCGTTCGAGCTCGTGGCGCTTGCGCTCGATGAGCTCCTGCTGCTGAGTCAGCTGCCGCTGCATAAGGTCCACATCGCGCGTGGTCACAAACTCACGGATCTGCGCCAACGGCAAGTCGAGAACGCGCAGGTGGCTGATGGTATTGAGGGTGGAGAGCTGCCGCGATCCGTAATAGCGGTACCCGCTCGCCGGATCGATGTGCGCCGGGTCAAGAAGGCCCATCTGCTCGTAATGGCGCAGCGTGCCCACGCTCAGGTTAAACAAGCGCGCCGCCTCGCCAATGCGGAGCAGGCCCTCAGTATGTTCACTTGGCATGTCGGTCACAGGACCGCTCCTTTCAATGGGCGGGGAAGGGGCGCCGAGGTCGTGCGGCGCGGCCGTCGTATGACACAAACGATCCGCTACGCTGCCAACTTGTCAAAAGCCCCGCGCCGGTTGAGCACGGTAAACGCGACAACACAGATGACTGCCGACAAAATCGATCCGCACGGCGAAGCGATGCCCATAGGAAACAACGTATCGGAATAGGCGTTCGACAGTAGCCACGCGCCCGGCACGCGAATGAGCGCCACGGCCAGCACGTTGTGCGCAAAGCCGATGTAGCTCTTGCCGTATGCAGCGAAAAAGCCGCTAAAGCAAATGTGGATGCCGGCAAAAATCGCGCCGAAAATATAGCTGCGCATATAGCCGGTACCGGCCGCGACCACCGCGGGGTCCTTGGCAAAAAAGCCGATAAACGCCGGCGCCACCAGCCACATCAGCACCGTGATCAGGCAGCCGTACACTACCGAGATGGTCATGGCGTCCTTGAGCACCCGACGCGCGCGGTCGCCCTTGCCCGCGCCGGCATTTTGCGCCGTGAGCGCGCTGACGGTGGCACCCATGGAACTCGGCACAATGAACAAAAAGCTGATCATCTTTTCGACCAGGCCCACGGCGGCGGCGTCGACCAGGCCGCGATGGTTGGCAATGACGGTGATAAACATAAACGCCACCTGGATGCAGCCGTCCTGCACGGCCACGGGCACGCCGATCTTAAGAATGCTGCCGAGCGCCTCGGGCTGGGGGCGCAGGTCGCTACGCTTAACGTGGATGTTCGTGCGACGGCTCTTGAGCCACACGAGCGCGAGGGCAACGCTGGCCGTCTGCGCGGTCACCGTGCCAAGCGCCGCGCCCACGGGGCCGAGCCCCATGTGGCCGATAAACAGAAAATCGAGTGCGATGTTGATGATGCATGCCACGCCAATCACGTACATAGGCGAGCGCGAATCGCCCAGGCCGCGAAAGATGGCCGAGAGGATGTTGTATGCGGCGATAAACGGAATGCCTACAAAGCAGATGCGCAGGTAGGCGGCAGTGCCTTCGACCGCTTCGGCCGGCGTGCCAATGAGCGCCACGATCTGCGGGCACAGTGCGAGCAGGACAACGGCCAGCACCACCGAGACGCCCATAAAGAGCGTGATGGTGTTGCCGATGGCGGTCTCGGCGCGGTCGAAGCGGCGCGAGCCTACGGCGTGGCCGACGATGACCGTCGTTCCCATGGCCAGGCCCACGAGCGTCACGGTAATGATATAGAGCGTCTGCGCGCCATTGCCCACGGCGGTGATGCCGGCAGCGCCGCTAAACTGCCCCATCATGTACAGGTCGGCCATGCCGTAGAGCATCTGCAAAAAGTACGAGAGCATATAGGGCAGGGCAAAGACGGCGATGGTCTTGAGGACATTGCCGCGTGTGAGGTCGTGTTCCATGGGCGGGGCTTTCTGGCCGGGTTTGTTTACGTACCAGTGTAGTGAAAACCCTATAACGATTGTAGAGTCAAGGTTTGTGATGACGCCGGAGCGAAAAAGTCTCGCGCACCATTATTCCGAGTGAATATGGACACACATCACGAGAACTCGCCGCCGGCGCTAACCTTGCAGAAAACGATTTCGGAATACTTGACACCATTATTCGGCGCGCAATAATACGTGCGTTTGCGAACAACGTTTGATGGGGGTTGAACCTGCGTGCGCAATCTCAAAATACTGTTTTCCTATCTAGGGACATACCGTCGCGATGCCATCCTCGGCGTGTTCTTTGTGTCGGTCGAGACGGTGCTCGAGCTGTTTATCCCGGTCATCATGGCCAACATCATCGATGTGGGCGTGCCTGCGGGTGATATCAACTACATGCTGCTGCAGGGCGCGTACATGTTGGTGTGCGCTGCGCTTTCGCTGGTACTGGGCTTGGGTTATGCCCGCACGTCCGCCCGCGTTGCCTCGGGCCTAGGCGCTAACCTGCGCGAGGCCGAGTACAAAAAGATTCAGACGCTCGCTTTTGGTAACCTGGACAACTACGACGCCAGCTCGCTCGTCACCCGCATGACCACGGACATCACCGTTATCCAAAATGCTGTGGGCAACGGCTTTCGCCCTATGGTGCGCGGCCCGGTGACGCTTATCGTCGGCCTTATCTACGCGCTGATGCTGTCGCGCCCGCTCGCCACCGTCTTTGCGATCATCTTGCCCGTGCTGGCGATCGTGCTGGGTGTCATCACCTATCGCGTGAGCCCGCTCTACCGCCAACTCCAGACCTCGATGGACCACCTCAACGGCGTGGTACAGGAAGACCTCACCGCCGTGCGTGCCGTCAAGGCCTACGTTCGTACCGAGCACGAGGAGGCCAAGTTCGACGCAGTCAATACCGAGCTTGCGCGCACTGCGACAAAGACCTTTGGCAGCGCGGTGCTCAACCTGCCGGTGTTTCAGCTGTCGATGTACGTGGCTGCGCTCTCCATCCTGTGGATTGGCGGCCGCATGATTCTCGCCGGCAAGCTGGGCGTGGGCTCGCTCACGGGCTTTATGAGCTACGTGCTGCTGATCATGAATTCGCTCATGATGATTTCCAACGTGTTTTTGCTGCTCACGCGCGCTCTTACGAGTGTGGGCCGTATCGCCGAGGTGCTCGATGAGGAGCCCTTTATCGCCAACCCCGCGGGAGACCTCGCGATTGCGGCGCCAGCGGACGGCAGTATCGAGTTTCGCGACGTTTCCTTTAAATACCGCGCGGATGCAGCCGAGGATGTGCTCCAGCATATCGACCTTCGCATCGAGAGCGGCTCGACGGTGGGCATCCTCGGCGGCACGGGCTCGGGCAAGAGCTCGCTTGTGCAGCTGATTGCGCGCCTGTACGACGCCACCGAAGGCGCCGTGCTTGTGGGCGGACACGACGTGCGCGACTACGACCTCGCGACTCTACGCGACGCTGTGGGCATTGTGCTGCAAAAGAATGTGCTGTTTACGGGTACCGTGCGCGAGAACCTGCGGTGGGGCAATCCGCAGGCGTCGGACGATGAGCTCCTCGCGGCTTGCCGCGCGGCGTGCGTGGACGAGTTCCTTGATCGCATCGGCGGGCTGGACGGCGAGTTGGGCCAAGGCGGCGCTGGTGTTTCGGGTGGCCAGAAGCAACGCCTGTGCATCGCGCGTACGCTGCTCAAGCATCCGCGCGTGCTCATTTTTGACGACTCCACCAGCGCGGTCGATATGGCGACCGACGCTAAGATTCGCGAGCACATCGCCCGGATTTCCGATACGACCGTGCTCATCATCGCCCAGCGCATCGCGAGTGTCATGGATGCCGATCACATTGTGGTATTGGACGACGGTCGTGTCCACGGCGTGGGCACGCACGAGGAACTGCTAGCGGGCGACAACATATACCAGGAGATTTATGCCTCGCAGATGGAGTTTGCGGGGAACGCGGACGCCGGCGACGGCAGCGACGATGGCTGCGCGAATGGTCCGTTTTCCTCCGTCGCATGCGGATCACCCTTGGAAGGGGGTGAGCGCCGTGCCTAAGACCGCAGCCCAAGCACGCCCGGCCGATCTCAAACGCACTGTGCGCCGCCTGCTCTCCTACATGGGGCATGCCAAGTTCTCGTTGCTCGCGGTGGGCGTGCTCGCCTCCGTCGCCGCCATCGCGAGCCTCGTCGGCACCTACATGGTGCGTCCCATCGTTAACGGTTTGGCCACGGGCGGGGAGGAACTGCTTACCAAGCAGGTCATCCTGACGGCGATCATCTACGCCGCGGGCGTACTCTCGGCCCTGGGCTACTCTCAGATTATGGTGCGCGCGGCCCAACGCGTGGTGTCCGATATTCGCCGCGACCTGTTCGCGCACATCCAGACGCTGCCGCTCAGTTATTTTGACAGCACGCGCTCGGGCGACATCATGAGCTTTTTCACCAACGACGTCGACACTGTCTCCGAGGCGCTCAACAACAGCTTTGCCAACGTGATTCAGGCCGCCATTCAGGTTGTGGGCACCACGGCCATGCTCATCATCCTTAACTGGCAGCTCACGATTATCACGCTCGTGTGCGATGCGGCCATTGTGCTGTATGCGCGCTACTCGGGCGCGCGCTCTAAGCGTTTCTTTGCCGCCCAGCAGGCATCGCTTGGCGACCTGGACGGATATATCGAAGAGATGGTCTCGGGTCAAAAGGTCATCAAGGTCTTTAACCGCGAGGCGGCGAATGTTGCCGGCTTCACCTTCCGCAACGACGAGCTTCGCCGCACCGGCACCGCCGCCGTGAGCTATGCCAACTCCATGGTGCCCATGACTGTCGTGATTGGCTACGTCAACTATGCCATCGTCGCCGTGGCGGGCGGCATGCTCTGCATCAAGGGGCTCGCCGACGTAGGTGCGCTCGCGAGCTACCTGGTCTTTGTGCGCCAGGCCGCCATGCCCATCAACCAGTTTACGCAGCTCGGCAACTTCTTGCTCAACGCGTTGACCGGTGCCGAGCGCCTGTTTGCCGCCATGGACCTTGAGCCCGAGGTGGACGAGGGCTGCGTGGAGCTGGTGCAGACGGGCGATGCCGCGTGGGCGTGGAAAATTCCCGAGGACCAGGGCGTGGGCGTCTACGGGCACCTGCATGACGTGGCAGCCGTTGATGAGTCGGGCCGCGCGGTGGCCGCCGACGGCACCGAGCTCACGTGCGGCTTGGTCCCGCTTGCCGGCGACGTGCGCTTCCATGCCGTGGACTTTTCCTACGTGCCGGGCGCCCGCGTGCTCACGGACCTCAACCTGTTTGCCAAGCCGGGGCAAAAGATTGCGTTTGTGGGCTCCACGGGCGCCGGCAAGACGACCATTACCAACCTCATCAACCGCTTCTACGAGGTCGATGACGGCGAGATCACGTACGACGGCATCGACGTCAAGCACATTGCCAAGGCCAGCCTGCGCGGGTCGCTCGGCATTGTGCTGCAGGACACGCACCTGTTTAGCGGCACCATTGCGCAGAACATCCGCTTTGGCAAGCTCGACGCGACCGACGAGGAGGTGCGCGCCGCTGCCGAGGCCGCCTGCGCCGACTCGTTTATCCGCCGCCTGCCGCGGGGCTACGACACACCGGTCACGGCCGACGGCGCCAACCTGTCGCAGGGTCAGCGTCAGCTGCTCGCCATCGCGCGCGTGGCCGTCGCCGATCCGCCGGTGCTCATCCTGGACGAGGCCACGAGCTCCATTGACACGCGTACCGAAAAGCTCATCGAGCGCGGTATGGACCGCATCATGCGCGGTCGCACCACGTTTATGATCGCGCACCGCCTGTCCACTGTCCGCGACGCCGACGCCATCATGGTCCTCGAACACGGCCGCATCATCGAGCGCGGCACGCACGAAGAGTTGCTCGCCCAGCACGGCGAGTACTGGCAGCTGGCGCATGGCTTAAAAGAGTTGGATTAACCCGTTCGAGCACGATGCTTTGACCCCTCCGTGCCCCTCACCTTGCCTCAAACCATCACAACATTCGACGTTTTTTGCCAAAATCGGGAAAAGCATCGAATGTTGTGATGGTTTTTCTGCCACTCGACCGGGTGGAATCGCTTTCTTGCGCGCGAAGGTGTGCGGACCCGCGGGCAGGGGAATAAGGTTGGTTATCCGACTCCATTGGAGGGCTCATGGACCTGCCGATCGTCCTGTCCCATAAGATTGCCTGGCTGTACCACAACGTGGTGCGCCCGTCCGAGCCGCTCTCGCGAGCAAGCAGCCTATACGATGAGGACTCGCTTGCTAACGAGGCGGAGCCGACCGCGAGCTTGCCCAAATTGGGACTCGATGCCAAGGGGCTGAGGGCTTCAACGGCAGTTGGAATCGTTACCGACTATCTGGTTTCGCTCGGTATTCCACGAGAAGAGCTCGATCATATCGACACGCTCGTCAACTTTGATTTTGAGCGCTCGACGCCGGCTGGATTTAGGTGCCACGTGTTTGGGGCGCCGGTACCTCCAGGCCATCTTATCGAGGTGGCGGAGGGCCTTCTGGTGGTTGATGAGGCCATGTGCTTTGTCCAAGCGGGTTCGTGGATGAGCGAGCCCGAGCAGCTGGAATATGGCTACGAAATCTGCGCCCGATACCATTTGAATCATCTGTCGACAGGCGATTATATCGAGATGGGGCAGAGGTATACCGTTGCCGACTTGATCGCTAATTGCAATGAGAACCGATCTCGTCAGGGGGCTATACGCGCGGCCGCCGTGCTCAAGCGCGTGCACGATGGCGCGCGGTCGCCCATGGAGACGGCCACCGCAATCATGGTCGTAGCAAAACGTTCCCAGGGAGGGCTGGGATACGCCAAGATCGAGCTCAACCATCGGGTCGATGTTCCCAACGAGTTCAAGTATCTCGCAAAGGCCGGGTATTTCGAGATTGACGTATATGCGCCTGCGAGCGGTACGGGGATTGAATACAACGGCTCGGACCATCTTGATAAACAGCGTAGCGCGTCGGATGCGAAGCGTATGACCGTGCTGAGCGCGCTGGGCTTTAGGATGATCGTCCTCACCGGGACTCAGTTTGCCCACCAGCTGCAATTGCACCGGGCGATGAACGCCATCGCACTCGCTATGGGCCTTAAGTGCGACCGAAGCGAAGCGTTCCAAAAACGGCAGAACGACCTGCGAGAATTCGTGATTCGACACTGGGACGGCGGCCTTTAGGGGCGTTTTGGTCCTTCTACGGGGTGCCGTGGGCAGGCAAGCCATCACAACATTCGACGTTTATCGCCAAAAACGGGAAAAGCATCGAATGTTGTGATGGTTTGTATGCTGAGGATGGGCTTGGGAAGCCGGTCTTGCTCGAAGCGACCTGTCCTGTCGTACGGGTGTCGGCATAATTCTCTCGTGGGGTATTATGTTTTCCGAAGAATAAAACGCCGCGTGAGGGGAGGGCCGCGTGGACGGGCACGTGCAACATGACGGCTTTGGCCGCGACATCAACTACCTGCGCATTGCCGTAACTGACAAGTGCAATTTCCGTTGCATTTACTGCATGCCCGCCGACGGCGTGGCCCCTCGTGCGCACGACGAGCTGCTCAGTGCCGAGGAAATTGCCCGCTTTGTGCGCCTGGTGGCGGGGGAGGGCATTCGCCGCGTGCGCCTGACGGGTGGCGAGCCGCTGGTCAGCCGCCGCATCATCCCGCTCATTCGCGACATCCGCGCGATTCCGCTGATCGAGGACATCTCGCTTACCACCAATGGCGCCCTGCTGCCCAAGCTGGCACCGCAGCTCAAAGATGCCGGGCTTAACCGCGTCAACATTTCGCTCGACACGCTCGACCCTACGCTCTTTGGAAAGATCACGCGCCTGGGCCGACTCGAGCAGACCATGGCCGGCATCGACGCGGCGCTGGCTTGGGGCTTTGAGCCCGTTAAGGTCAACTGCGTTGTGGTGCGCCGGCTCAACCAGGATGTGGCGGCCCTCGCGCGGCTCACGCTCGACCGCCCCATCCACCTGCGCTTTATCGAATACATGCCCATCGGCGACGAACACACGAGCTCGCATTGCGCTGTGGATCCGCATGCGCCCGCGCTCAATCCCGAGCTGTGGGACGCGAGCGATACCGTGCCGAGTGACGAGCTGCGGGCGCGCATCAATGCCGGGGCCGCCGCGGCGGGACTGGGCGAGCTCGAGCCGCTCGACATCAACGACGCTCCTGCCGGCGCGGGCCCTGCGCGCTATTGGCACTTTCCGGGCGCGGCGGGAACGGTTGGCTTCATCAGCGCCATGTCCAACCATTTTTGTGCGAATTGCAACCGTCTGCGCCTGACGGCCGATGGCAACGTGCGTCCGTGCCTGTTTAGCGATGCCGAGTATTCGGTGCGCGACGCCCTGCGCCGTGGTGATGATATGCAGGTACTTTCGATTTGGCGCGATGCCGTGGCCCACAAACCGCAGGAACACGCGATAATTGAGGGCACGCAACGATTTATGTCCCAAATCGGAGGATGATCATATGGCCAAGAGCAGGTACGCCGATGCCACCAAGGCCGCTCGCAGGGCCGCGATGTCTGCCCATAAAGCCACGGCTGCGGCGAATGCTGGCAACGCCGACGCGTCCGCACAGCCGACTGCCAGCGCTGCCACCGAGCCCGCCCGTGACGCCCGTCGCGACGAGTTGACGCACGTGGACGCCAAGGGCGAGGTACGCATGGTCGACGTGTCCGACAAGGCCGAGACCCATCGCATCGCCATCGCCGAGGGTACCATCCTCATGCACCCCGAGACGCAGGCCATGGTGCTGCAGGACCGCGCCAAAAAGGGCGACGTGCTCGCCTGCGCGCGCGTCGCGGGCATCATGGCCATCAAGCGCACGAGCGATATTATTCCCATGTGCCATCCGTTGCTCATTACCAAGAGCAAGTGCGACATTGCGCCCATCGCTCCGGCGGGGACGCCGGCCGAGGACGTGCCCGAGGGCTGGGCACCGGCGCGCACGGACGGGCAGGTTGGCTTTCACGTACTGGTTACGGCCGGCGTGACGGGCAAGACGGGTATCGAGATGGAGGCCCTGACCGGCGCGAGTGCCGCGTGCCTAACGATCTACGACATGTGCAAAGCCGTCGATCGCGGCATGGAGATTGTCGACGTGCGCCTGTTGCACAAGGAGGGCGGCCGCTCGGGCGTGTGGAATCGTGCCGAGCGTCAGGTTGCTGCTGTTGAGGCCGTGGGGGCCGCGGGCAACGCGCCCGCGGGCGCACCCGTCGCCGTCGCGCCCGCCGTTCCGGCCCCGGCCGTCCCCGCGATCGCGTTTATCGGCTACCAAAACTCGGGCAAGACCACGCTCGTTGAGAAGGTTATCGCCGAGCTCACCCGCCGCGGCCTGCGCGTGGGTTCGCTCAAGCATCATGGGCATCACGGCTTTGATATCGATGTGCCCGCTAAGGATACGTGGCGCCATCACCAGGCCGGATCCAAGCACGTGGGCCTTATCTGCGCCACGCGCTGGGCGGAGTACGCCGACACGCGCGAGGAGGACGAGATGCCCGCGCGCGAGCTGCTGTCGCGCTACAACGATGTCGACGTGGTGATCATCGAGGGCTACAAGACTGAGGGCTTCGACAACATCGTGGTCGCGCGCTCCGGCGTGGATCGCCTGCGCGGTAAGAGCTCGCTCGATCTGGTCGACGGCCGTACGCTGGCGCTTGCCTGCAACGAGGCCCTGGCGCGCCAGGCCTTCGACGCCGGCTTTGCGACCCGAGCTATCAACATCAACGACGCCCGAGCCATCTGCGACCTGATCCAAGACCACCTTCAGGCTTGACGCTGCGCCGGCCCCAAGCACCCCATCTCGCCCCTCAAGCCGTCGCTCGCGTACCAAAGTACGCGTCGCTCCTCTTTCGGGGCGACCTGGGGCACTTGGAACCGGCTCGCTGCGCCGCCATAACATAGACCTGCCAAAAAGGGACAGGTTTATTTTGGCAGGTTTTATCTGGGCAAACATCAATTCCACCACAAAGGGGCCAGACACCTTTGTGGTGGTTTTTGCTTTGGTAGATCTTTGGGACATGCCTTATAATCTACCAAGTAGTTCGTGCTGGCAAAAACGGAGAGAAGAGTCCCGATGCGTCCTTAACGTTGCATACGGGAAGATTGAGTCGATGGTCGGCGGTCAATGCCCACGGCCCGTATTCGTATGCAACAAGGAGCGCCCATGTCCCTATCTCGAATCTCAAAATCCCAACCATCGCTGTCCGCGCAGGCAAAGCGCCTGGTGGCAATGCGTTTTCTCATCTACACCGGCTTTCAGACCAGCTACTTTATCGGCGTTATCGGAACGCTCACCTATGCGGACGGCGCTTCGGTCGTCGCGACATCGCTGGCGGTCCTGTTTATGAACGTTTTCGTGATCCTGGGATCCTTTGTGGGTGGCGCGGCGCTCGACGCCTGGGGTCCGCGCCGCCATTTCTTGCTGAGCATCATCGGCGCTCTCGCAACTGGCACGGCAATCATCGCCTTTGGTAGCGCGACCGGCGTCGTCCTGCTCGGCGCGGTGTTTCTGGGCTTTACGATGGGATTCGCCCAGCCCATCGCCACGTCCTATCCGGCCTACCTCACCAACGACCCTGTTGAGCTTAAAGGCATCAACTCCGCCATTGCCATGTTCTCAAACGTGAGTATCATCGTTGGCCCCACGCTGGGCGGCTTTGTCGCGGCTGCTGCGTCGTCGCGCGCGGTGTTTGTGCTCATGATGCTCTTTACCGTGCTGGCGCTCGTCGCCGGTTGGGGCTTTAGGCCGCAGACCAGCCATGTCGCCGGGCATGCGGATGCCGATTCGGCAGAGGAAGGGGAGCGTGCGGGACAAAGCTCCAGCCCCAGCACGTCCGCCCGCGCCACCTTCGCAGCTAGTATCAAGACAGTCTTCACCAACAGCGTCCTCGCGCTACTTTTCTGCATCATTTTTCTTTCGAACTTTGGCTATGGAGCCTTCGACCCGCTCGAGTCGTTCTTCTATCGCGATGTCCTGCATGTCGGCGTTGAGTGGATGGGCTGGCTCTCGTCGGCCTCGGGCGTGGGCGCGGTGCTGGGTGCCGTGCTCGCGCTCCGCTTGCCGCCGCACCTGGTCAACCTTAAAACACTGCTCGTGGCGCTCATGTCCGTGGGCCTGGGAAGTCTGCTCTATGTGGGGACACCGTACGTGGGCGTGGCCCTCATCGGCCAGATCGCCCTGGGCATAGCTTGGGGTGTCGTCAACCCGCTCCACAACACCATTGTGCAAACGACGGCTCCGCTCGAGCAGCTTGATCGCGTGAACTCGGTCATGGGCTTTGGCAATATGTTCGCCGGCGTGGCGCCGCTGGCGATTGCCCCGTGGCTGGCGGCGACGTTTGGCGTGCAGCAGACGCTCATCGGAGCAGGCATGGTCGTGACGGCAGTCCCCGCGGCGTTGCTGCTGTTTGGGCGCCGGCATTTTGATCGTGCCGCAAGGCAGTAAAGACCATCATAACATTCGATGAAAATCGCGATTTTGCCGAAAAACGTCGAATGTTGTGATGGTTTGCGCCCCTGGCCAGGCCACCCTTCGGGTCCGGCCACCACAAAGGGGCCGGGCACCTTTGTGGTGGTTTTTGCTTTGACGGGCCGCGCCTGCGCCTTGGTATACCATGTACGCCGTTCACGAATACACCCCACACCGCCGCGCAACCCAGAAAGGCCCCCATGGACACCTCCTTCAGCCACATCAAAGCCGTGTTCTGCGATATCGACGGCACGCTGCTCACGAGCCAGCACACGGTGTCCTCGCGCACCGTGGCGGCGATCCGCGCCCTGCGCGAGCGTGGTGTGCTCTTTGGCCTGTGCACCGGGCGCGACGCCCACGCGACCGAGGCCATGTACGAGCTCTGGGGCATCGAAGGTCTGGTGGACGTGCTCGTGGGCTGCGGTGGTGCCGAGGTCATCGACCGCGCGCACGACATCAACGAGCTGAGCTATCCGCTGCCGGGCGAGACCATCGCGCGCATCTGCAAGCACATGGCGGACCTTCCGGCAACGCCCGTCTGCCCCCGAGACGGCGTGTTCTACGTGCCCGAGAGCAACACGTGCGTCGAGCACCTGTCGCGCGTCGACGGCGTGCCCTACCAGGTGGTCGATTTTGCCGAGTTTTTACGCGAGCCGCAGCCCAAGGTGATGTTTACCATGGCGCCCGAGGTAATGCCGCGGGTGATTGAGCGGGCGTCGACGTTTGCCGATGACACTGTTAAGGCGGCGGCTCTACAAACCACGCAGCGGCTCTACGAGTTCATGGATCCGCGCGTGTCCAAGACGCGCGGCCTTGTGCGCGTGGCAGAGCTCAACGACATGGAGCTCCAGAACATCTGCGTGTTTGGCGATGCGGACAACGACACCTGCATGGTGGCTGACGTCGGCGTGGGCGTGGCCATGGCAAACGGCAGCGACGCCACCCGTGCCGCCGCCGATTTTGTAACCGCCAGCAACGACAAAGACGGCATCGCGATCTTTATCGAGGAACATCTGCTGTAGCGCTGGGGGAGAACCACTGCAAAAGGGGACAGGCTCCTTTGCGGTGCCTCAGGCGATTTGGGCGAATTGATGCCTAAAATCTGTGGGAAAATTCAAATATTGTTGTCTGAACATCATGCTTCCAACCACCGATGGGTTTAAGATATTCTCATCAATTTGGTAGGATATTCATCCCGGTTAATGACCTATCGCTCACGGTCGATTTTCGACCGTTCACAGGATGTTTGCTCTTGAGCAAAATGTTGTGCAAATAAATAAAATGCTATTAAAAAACTGATAACTAACTTAATTACCAGTAGAAACAGTTATTTTATAGCGAATAAACGAAAGCAAATCTGAGTAAATGTCAAGAGAATTGAGAGCTGGCTACAAAAATGTCGGTTTTGTTGCTCGGATGATTAAACAATAGTTACAATAGTATTACTAAGCGTGCGCAATTACAGATTGCGCAGATACGTTTGATAGTGAAAGAGCAAGATCGCGGTCTCTTGGGGAGGAGACATCGATGAAAGCGAATTCAGAAAAAACTAAGCAGAGTAAAAAAGCGACGCGCCGTGTACTGGCAGGCGTTTTGTGCGGAGCCTCCGTTTTGAGCCTGGTACTGTCGCTCGTCATGCCCCCGATCTCGCAGGCAATTGCAAACGATGCCCAGACAGATTCTACCGAGGAAACTGTGATGGGGGGGGGTTCCTCAAGTGAGTCTACTGATGTAGAAAACATCAACAACGGGGATACCGAAAACCAGAATAGTGACGAGACCGAGGGCGACGAGACTGGCGACGACGCTCTCGAGACGGCCCCGTTGTCTGATGACACGGAAGCCGAGAGCGCTGCGCAGCCCGCGGATGATGGACAGTCTGTCTATAAGGTCGCTACTGTTGCAAATGAAGGTGAGGTTCCGGGACTTCAAAAAGATAAGGATGGGTACACGCTGCTGACGAGTGACGGAGACCTGACAAAGTACCTTAACGCCCCGACTAAACCCGATAAACTACGTCTTAAGGTTGATATTAGTTCGAGCTCGCCGATCACCATCGAACAAGACACTACGATCGACCTTGCGGGTCACAAGCTTTATTACAGCAACGGTAACATTAACAAGGACGACAGAAATTCTGTTTGTACATTTATCACAATTAAAAGAGGCTTTACGCTAAATGTAGAAGGTACGGCGGTGGACTCGCCGACTGAAGTTGCCAGTGGTGATCCTGGCCGGCCAGCAACGATGCAGTTCGATGATGAAAGTGTTCCACAATCACTCACATACTACGTAACTGAAAGCACGCCTAACAGTCTTGGTACAAGCGAAAAGACCTATCAGCACACTGTTACCAATTTCGGCGCTATCGTTGCATGCAAAGCGGGCTTTGTAAATCAAGTCATTTCCGTTCAGGAAGGCGGTACGCTCAACCTTAAGGGTGGCATGATCACAACGCCTCGTACCCTGGGCTACGACGGTCACGTTATTTTCTCTCGGGGCACTGTCAATATTTCTGGCGGGTATGTCACCAACGGTAACGGCGGCGGCTGGGGCGGTGGCCTGTGCGTGACGGGCGCAAATGCCAAGCTCGAAATGACCAACGGCGTAATCGCGGCAAACAAGGCAGCCTCTGGTGGCGGCATCTATGCTGACCAGCGCGCCAAGCTGAAATTATTAGGTGGTGTTATCTCTGGCAACGCTACGTATAAGGATTGCTATAACAACGTCGACAATCCCAATAATGGCTATGGCGGCGGCGTCTTTACCAAAAATGCTGATGTTGCAATCGGTGGCTCGGCAAATATTACCAACAACCGCGTCGACTCCTATATCACTGAAAAGTTCAACCTTGGTCTGCTCGGCGGCGGCGGTATTGCTTCTGTCGATGGTGGCACACTGAACATGACGGGCGGTTCTGTTACGGCCAACTACTCCAACGAGGCTGGTGGCGGAATCTACGCTGGCTTCTGGGGCAAAGCGATTACGTTTACCATGACAGGTGGCACGATTGCGGGCAACAAATCTGTTAACGGCGAAGGCGGCGGCTTGCGTATTGCTGGCGGTAACAACAGCGGTACGATGGCAACAATCAATGCTGGTGAGAACAGCAAGATTTACATCACCAACAACAAGACCATGACGGGCAGCACTAAAGACCGTGGTGGCGACTGGGGCGGCGGTGGCATCTTTATCCAGGAGCACGGTAGGCTTAACATCCTCAGATCGCTTATCACCGGCAACAAAGCTGGTGGCTGGAGTGGCGGAATTGGCGCATGCCCTACGGGCGAGACAATCGTTTCGCACTCATATGGCGCTGCTATCTATGGCAACAAAGATAACGTTGATCAAGATGGCAATCCGCTGGGAACGTATCATTATTCCGCTGGCGGCAACAACAAAAATGAAGACCACGATGAAACAAATTACGTTACTCCTGACTTCCAAGATTCCGGCCATAAGGATTTCTTCTTGGTACGTAATAAAGATAATGCAACGTCGACAATTGCCGTTGTTCTCGGCAAGATGCTCGGCGGCGGCTCAGCTGGCTGGCACGGCACCTGCGACGGAAATCCGGTTACCATCGACCCAAATGGCGGTGCCGAGGCTAAGTACATGTTCGGTTTGGAGGCTCAGCCGACTGATGATGCCATAAATAAGGCGCAAGGCGCGGCTACGACCATCATCAGTGGCAACTACTCCTATACCCATGGTGGCGGCATCATGACCAACGGCGATCTTGTCGTCGGTGAGGTTACTTCCCTGGACGTGTATCCTGCAATCAAAGTCAAGGCTAACAAGGTCCTCATGAAGGACGGCGAACCGCAAGGCCTCACGGGCCACGGCTATAAGTTCAAGCTGTTGGGTAAAGCCGCCGATTCAGCTGGGGAGCCGTATTGGAATACGGACGGCTCACTTAACGCAAACGGATGCGAGGCGACGTCCGAGGTTACCGTTAATGACAAGGGAGAGATTGTCATTGATACGGCTGCTAACTATCAATCGGGCGATTACGACCTCTACCTTGTTGAAGTTCCTATCGATGAAAAGGGAACAAAGTTTGATAAGGCTATTTACAAAATACATATAAAGGTTGGTACGAAACTAGTTGATACGACCAGCCTCTTGGGGATCGATATTAATCGTTATGGAGTTGATAAGAGCGCTTCCACAGTATCCGTAAAAAAGGAAGGCGCAGCGGACTTCACCGCGTGCGAATCTGACTTCTATGGTTGGATCGAAGATGCGAACGATAAGACCCTCTCGACCGTAAAAATCGGTAACGACTCCAAACCTGCGTTTACGAACGAACTTGCGCCCTACCAGACCTCAGGCACTTGGACACCTCAGGTGACCAAGAAGGTCGATGGCGGCGAGATGAAGAAGTTCAAGTTCGAGCTGTACACCAAGGATGCCAGTGGCAACAAGCAGGTGCTCGATACCAAATGCACTAGTAAGGGGGCGGGCAATGAGGCAATGGTGACGTTTGCGAATCAGACGATTGGCCCGCTTGGTATCAAAGATCTCACTGGTGGCAAAGCAACAGTCACCTACTACATCTGTGAATGCGACGCCAGCAAGCCCGATGGCACCAAACACGAAGGCTACAAGAACGACACCAAGACCTTTAAGGTTGTTGTGACGGCAGAGGATGACGGCAAAGGACATCTGACCTGCACGCCGGCCTACTACGAGGTCGACGCCAACAATCATGTGAGGGAGACACCGACCGATAACCCCACCTTCACCAACACCTACTCCACCTCTTTGCCCCTTTCTGGTATGTCGGGCGTCACTCTGACGTACCTTGCCGGCGCGGCGGTGCTTTGCGCTGCTGCGGCCTGGATGCACATTCGTCGCAAGGCGACTGCGAAGGGAGGTGAGCGTCGTGAATAAGAAAGTTTGCTCCTTCCCGATCTTGTTTGCGCTGCTTGCCCTCCTGATCGGCACCTGCGCGGTTGTGTTCCCCGCTTCCGCGCAGGCCGCGCCGACCTCGACCGGTTCCATCACGGTGAGCGGCACCGTGGCGAGCAGCTACGACGCCTACCAGATCTTTAGCGCCGACGTCGTCGACGGCGACAGCGACGCTAAGATCGCCACCGACCTCGCCTGGGCAAGCGACGCCGCGCGCGACGCCGCGCTGCCTGTGCTGCACAGCGCCGGCATGCCCAATTCCCAGACCACCGCGCAGGAAGCTGCCGAGTGGCTCAACACCGATTCCCACCTTACGAGCGCGCTGAGCGCACAGCTCGCTCGTTCCCTCCAGAGCTCTGGCGCCGTGCCCGTGGCCCTTAACGCGGGCACGACGGCCGAGTTGCCCTGCGGCTACTGGCTCATCGTCGCCGACGACGACGCCATCGCCCAGGGCGAGGCCGGCACCGCGCCGGTCATGGCCCTGGTGGGCGGCGGCGCCGTCACCGTCAAGCCCAAGGCGGCGACCCCCAAGGTCCAAAAGCACGTGCTGGAGGACAGCACCGCCGCCTGGCAGAAGGCCGCCGACGCCACGGTCGCCGACGACCTGTACTGGCGCCTCTCCGCCACGGTCCCGGCGGGGCTCACGGCCTACGACACCTACACGGTGCAGTTCGTCGACACCATGAGCGCGGGGCTCGACCCCTCCAAGGTGGCCGCGAGCATGCGCGTGTACGTGGCGGCGGGCGCGGACGGCGGCTTCGACGCCGTCCAGACCGGCAGGGACGGCCTCGCCGGCACCGAGCCCGCGAAGGGCTGGACCGATATCACGTCCCAGTGCGCCACCAAGGTAGCGGCGGACGCAACCTTCACCGTGCGCACCGGCGACCTCATCGCCGCGCTCGGCGGGGCCGACGCCTTCGCCGCGGGCGCCCGCGTGGTCGCCGTGTACAATGCGCCGCTCAACAGCGCGTGCAACCACGGCATCGCGAAGGGCAACCCCAACGAGGTCTACCTGCGCTACCCGCGCTCTCCCTTTGCCGACCAGTCCGGCGACGCCGGCTTCACCCGCACGCCGAGCGACGATGCGTGCGCCTACACCTGGGATCTCGCGCTCACCAAGCGCGGCAGCGACGGCGACAAGCCGCTTGCCGGGGCGGTCCTGAGCATCGCCGACGACCGCGGTCGTACGCTGGCGGCCGACGGCACGTGGGATGCAGAGGGCAAGGCCACCGTCACCACGGGCGAGGACGGCCGCGTGACCGTCTCGGGCGTGGACTCGGGCAAGCTGGAGGTCCGCGAGCTCAAGGCGCCCAAGGGCTACACGGTCTTTGAGGGCACGCGCTCCGTGACGGTCAAGGCCGAGGGCCTGGACGTCGACCAGGTGGCCGCTGCCAAGCCCAAGCTCACCATCACGGCTGAGTCGCCCCTGCGCGCCGACAGCGCGGACGGGTCGACGGGCAGCCTGGAGGCGTCGCTCATCAACACGCCCACCGGCACACCCCCTAGCATTACCACCGGAGGCTTTATGCCCTCGACTGGCGATATGGCAATGTACGCCGCGGCCGCCGCAGCGGTCGCCGGAGCCGCGCTCATCGTGGTCGCGCTCCTGGTCAAGCGGGGAGGTGGCAGCCATAAAGTGTAGCTGGCAGTCCCACAGAGAGCGGGGCGAGACGTAGCGAAGTAGATGCTAAGACACGGACAGACAGTTTTAGATCAAATGGAATTCGAGCAGAAAGCAGAGGAAAAGAAGATGAGCATGAGCAAGAACATCGCACGCCTGGCAGTAACGGCAGGGCTCACGGCAGCCCTGAGCTTCGGCGGAGTCATGGCCCCGGTGACCATGGCGTTTGCTGAGGATGCGGCTACCACGACCAACAGCATCACCATCAATAAGAACAATACGAATGGCGATGTGAAGTACAAGGCTTATCAGATCTTTGAGGCCGATGTCGTGGATGAGGACGGAAAGACGGATAAGGTCGTTTCGAATGTTAATTGGGCATTTAATGACACTGATACCCAGGATGCCATCATCAAAGCTATCAATACCAATACGCCCGGTGCGCTGAAGACTGGTGCCAGTGCACAGGATGTTGCCGATTGGCTGGCTGCCAACATTTCCGGGAACACAAGTACAACGGTTCTCAAAGACACCGACTTGCTCAATACGCTTGCTGGACTGGTTGCGAAGAAGGTCGATCCGACCACTCCGAAGGACGCTACGGATGCTTCGTTTGCAGCAGGCACCAAGGTTTCTTTCGCCAAATCCGGTTATTACCTGTTTCTGACTGATGCGAACACTTTGGCTCCGGATGGGGCTGCCAGCAGCAAGAATACTGCCACTTCTCCGATTTATGCCGTTGTGGGCGCCGGCGATGTGGTGGTTACCGAGAAAACCAGCATTCCTACCGTTGAGAAGGATGTCCTCGAGGGCGGGAAATGGGGAAAGGTAAGCGACTCGTATATTGGCGAGGAGGTCGAATATAAACTGACTGGCCACGTTGCTAGTAACATCGCTACGTTCAATAAGTATGAGTATGTATTTCAGGACACATTGAGCAAGGGCCTTGAGGTCGTGAAGAACTCAAGCGGCACGCCGAAGGACCTACGCGTCTGTATTGTCGATAGCAAGACCAATGCTGAGAAGGAGGTTGTACTCGACGCTACCCATGGTTACCAGGTGACTGCGACTCCCGGTACAACCGCCGGAACTGAGCTCCTTAAGGTTTCTTTTGATAACCTTAAGGCAGTTCAGGATGCTAATGGGAAACCGATCAGCGTAAATGCGGACTCCAAGGTGGTCGTAACCTACAAGGCCAAGCTCAATGGCGAAGTCGAATACAAGGCCGACGGCGCCACCAATGAGGTCAAGCTTGTCTATTCCAACGATCCCATGTCTACCGGCACTGGCACATCGGTGCCGACGAAAGTCACCGACCATGTCTTCCGCCTGGATGTGACCAAGGTCGATAAGGATGATCAGAGCCATAAGCTCGAGGCTACCTTCCAAGTCAAGATGACCTTTGAGGGAAATAAAAAGCTTACGCAGGAGAAATGGTTGACCCAAGATGGCGGTCTTACCGAAGAAGGGGCAAACGCAGGAAAATTCAAGACCGACAAGGATAGTGAGATTTATATCCCAGGCCTTGTTGCAGGAACGTATGAGATCACCGAGTGCGATACACCTGCCGGCTACAACACTCTTGCTCCGTTTACCATCACAGTGGCTCCGGAGTACAAAGATGACGGCAGCCTGAAGAATCTCAACGTAACGTCCAGCAATACCGAAATGGTTACTTCCAGTCCTACAAACGACGCGACCATTTCCGTCACCATCCAGAACAAGAAGGGCTCCGGCCTTCCCCTCACCGGTCTTAACGGCGTGACCTTCACTTGGATCGCTGGTGGCGCGGTGCTGTGCATCGGCGTGGCGCACCTCATCCGCAGCCGTAAGCAGGCTGAGGAGTCCGAGCAGGAGTAGCGCTCGCTCACCCATCCCTTTGGCAGGTGGGATGTGATGGCCATGAGACTTGCTGACACCTTTCTCGTCCATCGACGTTCTTGCTTTGCCGTTCTCTTTTCGGGGCAGACTCCACGCTGGAGTTTGCCCCGTTCTTTTTGGACAACACAGGCAGCCTCCACCGTCCGATGCGGACTCATCCGTCATCGCGTTTCTTGACTCGTATGAGGTTCGGTTTAAGGTCCGTAGGCGCACGCGCGGTGCGGACGGTAGAAGGCATTTGCGCCGCGCGTGCAAGATTAGAATGCCCGTGGTTCGGAGTCCGGGCATTTAACAACACCGGAAACTGGTCGCCCGCGCTCCTAAACACTTACGCGGGGTGCGTCGTTTCCTATAGACATCGTATCCCGAATCGCCCCGCCGATTCGGGACATTTTGAAAACTCAAACACGTCGGGCAGACCCGGACGACGCGGCCAGGCTCCGCCGTCCGAGGGGTCGTGTGTGTAACTATCGAACAAATGTTTGTCAAAATCGCGTTCACCAGGCGCAAACGCGTGCGCTCGCAGTAAAATACCCTTGCGACGCATCCCGTGCGCGGGCGGCCGACGACTCGATCGGAGGTCCCCAAATGCTGAAATTCCTTAACGTGCTTGCCGCCCTCGCGGCGGTGGGCTCGTTCGTCATCGCGTTTTTTGACTCGTATGAGGTTCGGTTTAAGGTCCGTAGGCGCACGCGCGGTGCGGACGGTTCTCGGCGTTTGCGCCGCAAGCGCAAATAAAAACGGCCGGGGTTGCAGCCCGGCCGTTTAACACGTTAGAAAACTAGGCTGCCCGCGCTCCTTAACACTTACGCGGGATGCGTCGTTTTCTATAAACATTGTATCCCGAATCGCTCAGTTGATTCGAGATATTTTGAAAACTCAAATGCGGGTCCATACCTGATAGAAATTTCGTTATTTCCGAAAATTATGTATAATTCCAATATTAACTGGAACTAAGCGAAAAGATGGAAATGAACGAAGCGCTTACCTACTTACAAGAAGCACTAGGCCTCTCC
>JAXJEC010000069.1:0-19216 GCA_036301625.1 Collinsella sp.
CTGGGAGAGCGCTTGACTGGCAGTCAAGAGGTCAGGGGTTCGATCCCCCTCGTCTCCACCCGAGCATTGAATGAGGCTCCAACGCAAGTTGGGGCCTTTTTTCATATAGGCACACAAGGTCAAAGGCGGCACCATGATCCTTCTGGTCGACAAGATCGAAAAAAGCTTCGGCGCACGCGTCCTCTTTAGCGGCGCGTCCTTCCAGATCAACCCCGGCGAGCGTTTCGCCCTCGTGGGTCCCAACGGCGCCGGTAAAACCACCATGCTCAAGATCATCATGGGCATCGACAGCCCCGACGCCGGCCAGGTCCAGTACGCCAAGGACTGCCAGGTGGGCTACCTAGAGCAGGAAACCAACCTGGAGCACAAGGACACCACCATCCTCGCCGAGGTCATGGCGGCCGCTAAGGAAATCCGCCGCATGGGCGAGCGCGCCAACGAGCTTCAGGCACAAATCACCGAGCTCTCCGAGCAGGGCAAGGACGTCGACGCACTCCTGAACGAATACGGCCAGGTCCAGGACCGCTTTGAGCACCTAGGCGGCTACGAGCTCGAAAGCAACGCCCGCAAAATCCTGTCCGGTCTGGGCTTTAAGGTCACCGACTTTGAGCGTCCCTGCTCCGAGTTTTCCGGCGGCTGGCAGATGCGCATCGCGCTCGCCAAGCTTTTCCTGCGCCACCCCGACCTGCTGCTCCTGGACGAGCCCACCAACCACCTGGATCTCGAGAGTGTCCAGTGGCTGCGCGGCTTTATCGCCAGCTACGACGGCGCCGTCCTCATCGTCAGCCACGACCGCGCCTTCATGGACGCCTGCGTCGACCACGTCGCCGCGCTCGAGAACCGCCGCGTAACCACCTACACCGGCAACTACAGCAGCTACCTCAAGCAGCGCGAGGACAACCTTGAGCAGATGCGCGCCAAGCGTGCCGCCCAGGAGCGCGACATCGCCCACATGCAGGTCTTCGTCGATAAGTTCCGCTACAAGCCCACCAAGGCCGCCCAGGCCCAGGAGCGCATCCGCAAGATCGAGCAGATCAAGAAGGAGCTCGTCATCCTGCCCGAGGGCCACAAGCATATCGACTTTAAGTTCCCCGACCCGCCGCGCTCGGGCGATATGGTCGTGGGCCTCGAGGGCGTCTCCAAGTCATACGGCGACAAGCACATCTACAGTGACATCGACCTCAAGCTCTACCGCGGCGAGCATGTGGCGCTCGTCGGCCCCAACGGCGCCGGCAAGTCCACCCTCATGAAGATCCTCGCCGGCCTGGAACCGCCCACCACCGGCACCCGCGACCTGGGCACCAACGTGGGTGTGGCCTACTACGCCCAGCACGCGCTCGAGGGCATGACCGAGTCCAACACCGTCCTGCAAGAGATCGACACCGTCACGCCCAAGTGGACCGTGCCGCAGCAGCGCAGCCTGCTGGGCGCCTTCCTATTTAGCGACAACGACTCCATCGAGAAGCAGGTCCGTGTCCTCTCCGGCGGCGAAAAGGCGCGTCTGGCGCTTGCCAAGATGCTCGTGGCCCCCGAGGCGCTCCTGTGCCTGGACGAGCCCACCAACCACCTGGACATCGACTCGGTAGACATGCTCGAGAACGCCCTGCAAAACTTCCCCGGCACCATCGTGCTGATCAGCCACGACGAGCACCTGGTACGCGCTGTGGCCAACCGCATCATTGACATCCGCGATGGCAAGGTCACGGTCTACGACGGCGACTACGACTACTACCTCTACAAGCGCGAGGACCTCGCAGCCCGCGCCGCGGCCGATGCGGCAGGGGAGAGCGCACCGGCCGCGACCAAGTCCGCTAAGGTCACCGCGGCCCAGCCCGACACCCCCGCCACCGCCTCCAAGCCCGCCGAGGGCAAAAAGACCAAGGAGCAAAAGCGCGCCGAGGCCCAGGCCCGCGCCGCGCTCAACAAAAAGCTCAAGGGCGTGCGCAACCAGCTCAAGAAGATCGAGGCCGAGCTCGACAAAAAGCGCGCCCGCTATGACGAGCTTATGGAATTGATGGCGAGCGAAGAGCTTTATGCCGATCAGGACAAGTTCAATGCCGCGCTGGGGGAATATAACGGCCTTAAGCAAGAACTGCCCAAGCTCGAGGACGAATGGCTGGAGCTTTCCACCCAGATCGAAGAGGAGACCGCGCGTGAATTCTCGTAAGGCCGCTGCCGTGGCGATGAGCGTCATCGCCATCGCCTGTCGCATCTGCGGCATCTTTATGAGCGCGATGACCGTGCTGCTGTGCTTTAGCGGCCTGACCGCCAAGCTGCAGATTGTCGGCTTTGTCGTTGAGCTTTCTCGCGCGCTGCCGAGCGCCATCGCCGGCTACGGCGTCATCACCTCGCCCTTTGGCGGCGTGTTCCGCTTGGATTACGCCATCGTGGCCGTCATCCTGTTTGTGGCTGACTACCTGCTCACGCGCGCCTCGCGCCGCGTCCGCTAGGGGAGCGCCATGTCCAGCAGCTACATCATGAACCTGCTCGCGAGCGCCGTCGCCGTCATTGTGGGCATCGTCATCCACGAGAGTGCGCACGCCGCCGCGGCCTGGGCACTCGGCGATAAGACGGCCCGATCGCGCGGTCGTGTCTCGCTCAACCCGCTCAACCACATCGACCCGTTTGGCACCATTCTCCTGCCGCTGCTCATGCTCGCCGCCGGAGGCCCGGTGTTCGCCTTCGCCAAGCCCGTGCCCGTCTACCTCAACAACCTCAAGCACCCAAAGCGCGACGAGGTCCTGGTGAGCGTGGCCGGCCCCGCATCGAACATTGCACTCGCATGCCTCGCGGCCGCCCTCATGCACGCAACGTACGGCAACCTCTACACCAGCATGTCCTTTGCCGTGGCGTCCCAAATCATGAACTTCGGCGCCACGTTTATCGTGGTCAATCTGTCGCTCGCGTTCTTTAACCTCATCCCGATTCCGCCGCTCGATGGCTCGTCGATCATTGTGCCGTTCCTTAAAGGCAAGGCTCTCAACAACTATTATCGTCTGCAGCAATACGCTATGCCCATCCTCATCCTAGTGCTGTACCTGCTGCCCATGTGGACCGGCATCGACGTGATCGGCCGCTATTTCGACGTTACCGTGTATCCGCTTGCTGAGCAGCTGCTCAACTTCGCAATCGCCAGCATCTAAGGTAAACTTACAGGTCGACCGTGCAAAACGGTCGCAACATGCACCCAAACCGCGCCGCGAAGGCGCCGTCAAAGGAGGTCGAAGATGTCGTATCGCGTGTCGACGCAGGTCTACAGCGGACCGTTCGACCTGCTGCTGCAGCTGGTAACCCGCCAAAAAGTAGATATCGGCGCCATCTCCATCAGCGAGGTGGCCGAGCAGTACCTTGCCGAGGCCGAGCGCATCGAGGCGCTGGACCTGGACGTGGCGAGCGACTTTTTGCTGGTCGCGGCAACCCTTTTGGACATCAAGGCCGCCTCTCTGGTGCCGCAGGAGGCCCCGCGCAAAGTCGATGACGATGACGAGTTCGACGAAGACCTCGAGGAGCTCAGCGCGCTCGACGGCGACGCCCTGCGCGAGGTCCTGATCCAGCGCCTGATTGCCTACAAGCAGTTTAAAGGTGCGGCTGCGGCCCTCGGTGCCCGCATACAGGCCGAAAGCCGCATGCACCCGCGTGTGGCCGGCCCCGATCCCGAGTTCCTGGGGCTCATGCCCGACTATCTGGCCGGCATTACCCTGCGCGGCCTCGCCGTCATCTGCGCCGACCTGGACGGCAAGCGACAGACCTTCCTGCTGGAGGCCGAGCACGTAGCTCCGCATCGCGTGCCGCTCGACCTGACCGTGGCCTCAGTCGACCGCTTTACCATGGCGCACCAAACCTGCACTTTCCGCGAGCTGCTGGACGGCGATGCCACCACCGAGCAGCTCGTCGTCACCTTCCTTGCCATGCTTGAGCTCGCCAAGCGCGGCTCGCTCACGCTGAGCCAGGACGAGATCTTTGGAACCATTCAAATCAACCGCGTCGAGGGCGCCGAGGCCTATGTGCCCGGCGAGGGCCCCGAGCTCACCGAATAGGAGCCGCAACCATGTCAACCCTTTCCACGCTAGAGGCAAACAGCCTCAAAGGTGCCCTCGAGGCGCTGCTGCTGGTGTCGAGCGACCCGGTGAGTGCGCCCGCGCTGGCTGGTGCGCTGGATATCGCCCCCGGCGAGTGCGCATCGCTGCTCGCCGAGCTCAAGGTTGAGTACGAGGAGGCCAACCGCGGCTTTCAGCTGCGCGAGGTCGCCGGCGGTTGGCGCCTGTTTACGCATCCCGCCTACCACGACGTGGTCGAGGCCTATGTGTTGAGCTGGGACACGCAAAAGCTGTCGCAGGCGGCGCTCGAAACCCTGGCCGTGATCGCATACCACCAGCCCGTAACGCGCGAGGTGGTCAAGGGCATCCGCGGCGTCAACTCAGACGGCGTCATCGCGTCGCTCGTGGACAAGGGTCTGGTGCGCGAGCTCGGCCGTGACCCCGAGCGCGGTCAGGCCATCATTTACGGCACGACCAACGCCTTCTTGGAAAAGTTCGGCCTGCGCTCCACCCGCGACCTACCCGATCTGGAGCAGTTTGCCCCCGACGAGCAGTCGCGCCAGTTTATCCGCGAGCGCCTGAGCGGCCGCAGTATTCAGTCCACGCTCGAGGAGCAAGCCGAGGACCTGGACGAAGAGCGCGAGCTGCTCGATACCGATATTGATGATGTCGAGGCGGTCGGTGGCGAGGAATTCCTGGCCACCGACGACACTGCGGAGGACACGCATGATGAGGACTAACGAAGTAGGGGAGACGTGCACCGCAAGTGCCACGGGCGCCACGACGCCCGCAGGCGACGCCCAGCCCGTCTACCCTCACACCATGCGCCTGCAGCGCTTTTTGGCGCGCGCGGGCGTAGCGAGCCGCCGCGGGTCGGAGGACCTGATGACCGCCGGCCGCGTGACGGTTAACGGCGAGGTTGCGACCGAGCTGGGCACCAAGGTCGATGTCGACCGCGACCACATCGAGGTCGATGGCATGTCCGTCAAGCTCAACCAGGGCGCTGTGTACCTGATGCTCTACAAGCCGACCGGCTACCTCACCACCATGAGCGACCCGCAGGAGCGCCCTTGCGTGGCCGACCTGGTTCCCCGAGACTGCTTTCCGGGCCTGTTCCCGGTGGGTCGCCTGGACCGCGATACAACGGGCCTCTTGCTCTTTACCACCGACGGCGACCTGTCTCAGGACCTGCTGCACCCGAGCAAGCACGTCTACAAGACCTACCAGGCACTCGTTGACGGCGAACTGTCCGACCGCGACCTCACGCCGCTTCGCCGTGGCATCGAGCTCGACGACGGCCTATGCCAGCCGGCAATCTGCCGCGTCATCACCGCACGCGAGGCCGAGGCCGTGGCTCCCCAGGGCGTCAAGCCAGGTACCACCGCCGTGGAGATCATCATCCGCGAAGGTCGTAAAAACCAGGTCAAGCGCATGCTGAGCAAGATTCACCATCCGGTAATCCGTCTGCATCGCTGCAACTTTGCGGGCCTTGAGCTCGAGGGCGTGGCCAAGGGCTCGTGGCGCGAGCTCACCGACCGCGAGGTGCAGATCCTCAAGGCCGGCGGCATCCCGCCCAAGCAGGCGAGCGCCAAGCGCAACGGCGGCAGGCCCCAAGACACGCCCGCCAGCCGCACGCGTCACCATGGCAGCCACGGCTCCGCGCCCAAGCGCAACACCTACCGCGAGCGCTACACGGGCTAGGCAAACTGCCGCGCCCCAACGCCCGCGCATCATACCAGCACGTCAACCACCGAAAGGAAGCATTGCATGATCGTCGCCATCGACGGACCCGCCGGTTCCGGCAAATCCACCATCGCCAAGGAGATCGCCCGCCAGCTGGGCTTTAACAAGCTCGACACGGGCGCCATGTATCGCGCCGTCACCTTCGCCGCGCTCGACCGCGGCATCGACTTGGATAACGAGGCGGCCATCGACGCCCTCGCCGAGCAGATCGAGATTCGCTTTACCAACGGTACCGGCGAGGACACGCGCCTGACCATTGACGGCCAGGACGCTTCGGCCGCCATCCGCACCCCGCAGGTCGACGCCAACGTGTCCAAGGTCTCGGCCTATCCGGGCGTGCGCGCCGCCATGCTCATCCACCAGCGCCGCGCAGCCGAGGACCGCGATATCGTGGCCGAGGGTCGCGACATCGGAACCGTCGTGTTCCCTAACGCGCAGGTCAAGGTCTTCCTGACCGCCGACCCGCGCGAGCGCGCCCGTCGCCGTGTGCTGCAGCGTCACCAAAACGATGCCCAGCCGCTCACGTCCGAGCAGCTCGAGGCCGAGGTCGACGAGACCCTCGACGCCCTTAAGCAGCGCGACAAGCTCGACAGCAGCCGCGAGGTCGCCCCGCTCGTGCCCGCCGAGGACGCCGTGCACGTCGACTCCACCGCTCACACCATCGACGAGGTCGTTCGTATCATCGAGGACCTCATCAACCAAAGGAGGTAGCCCATGCGCCTGTTTAAGCAGACGCCCGAGGACTATTACAACGCCCCCTACGCCGAGTTCCCGGCGCTCATCCGCGGCACCGTTTTCGTGGTCATGGCAATCCTTTGGGCCTTCTCCAAGCTCATGTGGCGTTGGAAGGTCGAGGATGCCGATCTGCTGTTTGAGCGCCAGGACGGCCGCGGCAGCGTGGTCATCTGCAACCACACCTCGATGGCCGAGCTCTTGGCCGTGGAGACGGCGCTGTTCTTTGGGGGACGCCGCATTCGTCCCATCTTTAAGTCCGAGTTCGCCAAGAGCAAGATTGTGCGCTGGGCCTTTAGCCGCGTTGGCGGCATCCCCGTGGAGCGTGGTACTGCCGATATGAAGTGCCTGCGCGCCGCCCAGCATGCGCTGCAGCGCGGCGAGGACGTTCTGATCTTCCCCGAGGGCACGCGCATCCGCTCGCGCGAGATCAAACCCGAGGTCCACGGCGGTTTTGCGCTCATCGCCCAGATGGGCAAGGCACCTGTGAACCCGCTCGCCATCTGCGGCTGGTCCGACATCACGCCCGCGGGCAAAAAGATCATGCGTCCCAAGAAGTGCTGGATCCGCGCCGGCAAGGCCGTCTCGCTTTCCGACGCACCGGCTGGGCTTAAGCGCACGGAGCGCCTGGAATGGTTTGAGTCCGAGGCCATGAGCCGCGTCTACGCCATGCGAGACGACCTGTGCGCCGAGCATCCGGGCAGGTTCTAGCCATGAGCGAGAACGTGACGAACACCGCCGCGGCTGCGTCTGACCAGGCAAACGCGCCCACCATCGAGATCGCCGCCCACGCCGGCACTTGCTACGGCGTACAGCGTGCGCTCGATATGGCGCTGGCCGCCGCGCCGCAGGCAGGGGAGTGCACTCAGGTCCATACCTTGGGTCCGCTCATCCATAACCCCATCGTGGTGCGCGAGCTTGATGAGGCAGGCGTTGGCCTGGCCGAGAACTTGGATAATGCCACAACCGGCACCGTGATCATCCGCGCCCACGGCGTGGTGCCGCAGGTGATCGATGCCGCTCGCGAGCGTGGCCTTAACGTCATAGACGCCACCTGCCCCTACGTAAAGAAAGTCCATGTTGCAGCCGAGCGCCTGGTGCGCGAGGGCTACCGCGTGGTGGTCGTAGGCGAGCCAGGTCACCCCGAGGTGGAGGGCATCCTGGGCCACGCCGGCAATGATGCGCAGGTCGTGAGCTGTGCCGCGGACGCCAACGCCTTGTCGCTCAAGGGCAAGGTAGGCCTCGTCGTGCAGACCACCCAGACCGCACAGAACCTCGCCGAGGTCGTGGCCGCCATAACCCCGCGCGTGCAGGAGCTGCGTGTGATCAACACCATCTGCGCCGCCACGAGTGAGCGTCAACAGGCAGCAGCCACACTTGCCAACCGCTGCGACTGCATGGTCGTGGTGGGCGGCAAGAACTCGGGTAACACCCGCCGCTTGGCACAGATCTGCGCCGACGTCTGCGAGCACACCCATCACATCGAGGAGGCTTCCGAGCTACAGGCCGCATGGTTTGCCAACGTACGCCACATCGGCATCACTGCCGGAGCCTCCACCCCGCAAGAACACATCGAGCGCGCCGTTGAGCGCATCAAGGAGCTTTGCCGCTAGTCATGGACCAGACCGTACCCGCATACGCCGCCGAGGTGGCCGATTACGGGCGCAGCCGCGACCCCGAGCCGGGTGAGGGCGCGCTCGTTAAGAACGTGCGTCCCGAATCGCCCGCGTGGGATGTGGGTATCGAGCCGGGAATGCGCGTGCTCACGGTCAACGGCGAGCAACTTACCGACATGATTGTGTGGCTCTGGGAGGCCGACGACGACACCGTCGACCTCGAGGTATTCGACCCGCGCGACGGCACCGTCACCCCCGTCGAGCTCGACCGCTTCCCGGGCGAGGACTGGGGTTTGGAGTTCGATGGCCCCATCTTCGACGGCATGCGTACCTGCGTAAACGCCTGCGTGTTCTGCTTTATGACCATGTTGCCCAAGGGCGGCCGCTCCACGCTCTATATTCGCGACGACGACTACCGCCTGAGCTTTTTACAGGGCAACTTCGTCACGCTCACGAACCTCACCGACGAGGACGTGCAAAACGTCATCCAACGCAACATGAGCCCCATGAACGTATCGGTCCATGCCGTGAGCCCCGACGTCCGCCGTCGTATGATGGGCCGCAACGCCCAGCGCGGCATGGACGTACTCGAGGCCATCATGGCCGCCGGCATCGAGATTCACGCGCAGATCGTGTTGTGCCCCGGCATGAACGACGGCGAGGAGCTGGAAAAGACCCTGCGCTTTTGCGAGGAGCACGAGCAAATCACAAGCCTGGGCATTGTGCCGCTCGGTTTTACCAAGCATCAGAACCGCTTTAGCTGGTCATACAGCGACAAGCCCGAACTGGCGCGCGAGACCATTGCCATGATCCGTCCCTACCAGGACCGCGCCTTCGAGCGTTTTGGCCGCCACACCTTCCAGATGAGCGACGAGTTCTACCTGGACGCCGGCATCGATCCGCCCGAGGCGGACTTTTACGACGGCTATCCGCAGTACTACGACGGTATCGGCATGATCCGCTCATACCTAGACGAGACGGACGATGTGCTTGCCGCCGATGCCGAGCGACTGGCCCGCGTCCGCGAGGCCATCGCCGCTCGCAGCCAGCACCTGCTGTGCCTCTCGGGCGCCAGCGCACGCGACACCGTGGCACGTTTCGTGGAATCGCCGCAGGGGCTCGCCGGCACCGTCACGGCCATCAAGAATCGCTACTTTGGCGGCAACGTGGACGTGACCGGCCTCATCGTCGCCTGCGACATTCTGGAACAGCTGCCGCAGGACCTCTCGGGGGTTATGCTCTTTGTGCCTAAGCTCATGTTCAACGCTGACGGCATGACGCTTGACGAGTATCATCGTGACGATTTACTCGCAAGCCTTACCAGTCGCGGCGCCGAGGTTCATGTGGTGTCGACCATGCCGCATGAGCTGCTCGATACCCTGGAGCACATCCTTGGCATTATGCCTGCCGACTCTAACACTTCCACTGACCCTACCCATTAAAGGAGTGCAGATGAAACCTATCGTCGCCGTCGTCGGACGCCCCAACGTGGGCAAGTCCACGCTCGTTAACCGCCTAGCCCAGACCTCGGACGCCATCGTCCACGAGTCCCGCGGCGTCACGCGCGACCGTTCGTATCACACGGCCGACTGGAACGGCCGCGAGTTCACTATCGTCGACACGGGCGGCATCGAGCCGCTCAAGAGCGATGACGTGTTTGCCACGTCCATCCGCGACCAGGCACTCGCCGCCGCCGAGGAAGCTGCCGTCATCCTGTTTGTGGTCGACGGCCGCACCGGCGTCACCGAGGAGGACGAGTCGGTCGCTCGCATGCTCAAGCGCTGCGACAAGCCGGTCTTTCTGTTGGTGAACAAGCTCGATAACCCCGATCGCGAGAATGACAACATCTGGGAGTTCTATTCACTTGGCATCGGTGAGCCCACGCCGCTGTCGGCCCTGCACGGACATGGCACGGGCGACCTGCTCGACGATATCGTGGCCCTGCTCCCCGAGGAAGAGGACGAGGTCGCCGATGAATTCCCCGACGCGCTGAACGTCGCTATCATCGGCCGCCCCAACGCCGGTAAGTCGTCGCTGTTCAACCGCATCCTGGGAGCCGACCGCTCCATCGTGTCGAACATTGCCGGCACCACGCGCGATGCCATCGACACCGTGGTCGAGCGCAACGGCAAGCACTACCGCATGGTCGACACCGCGGGCATTCGCAAGAAGAGCACCGTGTACGAGAACATCGAGTACTACTCCATGGTCCGCGGCCTGCGTGCCATCGACCGCGCCGACGTGGCGCTGCTCGTCGTCGACGCCTCCGTAGGCGTCACCGAGCAGGACCAGAAGGTCATGGGCTTGGCCATCGAGCGCGGCTGCGCCATCGTGGTGCTGCTCAACAAGTGGGATCTGCTCGACGACGACCGTAAGCGCGAGGCCTGCATGGAGACCATCGACCGCCGTCTGGGCGTCATGGCTCCCTGGGCCCAGTACCTGCGCATCTCTGCCCTGACCGGCCGCAGCGTCGAGAAGATCTGGGCGATGGTCGATGCCGCCGAAAAGACGCGCTCGCAAAAGATCAGCACCTCGCGCCTCAACACGTTCCTCACCGACCTGCGCGAGTTCGGTCATACCGTGGTGGACGGCAAGCGCCGCCTGCGTATGCACTACGTGACCCAGACGGGCGTCAACCCGCCGACGTTCACGTTCTTCGTCAACCACAGCGACCTGGTCAACGACACCTACCAGCGCTACATAGAGAACCGCATGCGCTCGACCTTCGACTTTGCCGGCACGCCCATTCGACTCTTCTTTAGGAAGAAGGAGCAAAAGGATGCTTAATCCGATTCTGCTGACCGCCATCTGCGCCGTTGTTTCGTTCTTTATCGGAGCGATTCCGTTTGGCCTGATCCTGGGCCGCGTGTTCAATCACACGGACATTCGCAAGGCGGGCTCCGGCAACATCGGCACCACCAACGCCCTGCGCGTAGCCGGCCCCAAGGTGGCCGCGCTCACGCTGCTACTCGACTGCCTGAAGGGCGCCATCTGCGTCCTTATCGCCCGTCCGCTTATCGCGAGCGTTGGCTATGGCTTCCCTGTGAGCATCATGGCACCCGGTGCCGCAGGCGACTGGATGCTCGGCGTCATTTGCCTGGCTGCCGTGTGGGGACACATCTTCTCGCCCTACCTTAACTTCCACGGCGGTAAGGGTATCGCCGTGGGCCTGGGCGTGATTCTTGCCTGGTACTGGCCCATCGGGCTTTCGCTGCTGGGCATGTTTATCGTGGCCGTCGCCATCACCAAGTTTGTGTCGGTGGGCTCGCTTGCCGCCGCCATCGGCCTTCCCATCGCCGCCTGCACGGTCTTTCCGTACAGCAGCCTGGGACTCAAGTTTTGCATGGCGCTGATCGGCATCACCGTGGTGTGGGCCCATCGTGCGAACATCAAAAAGCTCATGACGGGTAAGGAGTCCAAGCTCTCGTTTACCAAGCGCGTCACCGAGCCCGACGATAAGTAGGAGAGAGTCATGAATGTTGCGCTGATTGGCTCTGGCTCCTGGGGAACCGCCGTCGCCGGCCTTGCTGCCGCGCGAGCCGAGCGCGTGACTATGTGGGCCCACAGCGATCAGACGGCCGCCGGCATCAATGGCGAGCACCGCAACCCCCGCTACCTTGTGGGCTACGAGCTGCCCGGCAACGTCTTCGCCACGACGGATCTGACCCAGGCACTCGACGGCGCCGAGGCCATCATCTTTGCCGTTCCTTCGACGCACCTTCGCAGCGTGTGCCACCAGGCCGCGCCCTTTATCGCCGCCGATACCCCGGTGCTCTGCCTCACCAAGGGCATTGAGCCCGAATCCGGCCTGCTCATGAGCGAGGTCATCGCCAGCGAGATCGGCAACGAGTCGCGTGTCGCGGCGCTCTCGGGCCCCAACCATGCTGAGGAAATCTGCCGCGGCGGACTTTCTGCCGCCGTCATCGCCAGCGAAGACCCGCAGATAGGGGAGACCTTTAAGGACCTGCTCCTGTCCACGGCCTTTCGCATCTATCTGTCGCAAGACATGACCGGTGTCGAGGTCTGCGGCGCCATGAAGAACGTTATCGCCATCGTGTGCGGCATCTCCGCCGGCACCGGTGCGGGCGACAACACGCTCGCTCTCATCATGACACGCGGCCTGGCCGAGATCAGCCGTCTGGTGCACGCCCGCGGCGGTCAAGCTATGACCTGCATGGGACTTGCCGGCATGGGTGACCTCATTGCCACCTGCACCTCGGAGCATTCGCGCAACCGCACCTTTGGCTACGAGTTTGCCCACGGCGTCTCGCTCGACGAGTACCAGACACGCACGCACATGGTAGTCGAGGGCGCCGTCGCGGCCCGCAGCGTGAGCGAGCTTGCCCGTTCACTGGGCGTAGACATTCCGCTCACCTTTGCCGTGGAGCAAACGCTCTACAACGGTGTTACTTTGGATAGGGCGCTCGAGATCCTTACCGACCGCGTCCCCTCTCAAGAGTTCTACGGAATCACCGACTAGCGCAGAAAGGCTTCTACCATGGGTTCCATTAAAATCGCTCCTTCGATTCTTTCGGCCGATATGGCCAACCTCAAGGGCGACCTCGACAAGATCGCCGGCGCCGACTACGTTCACTTTGACGTTATGGACGGTCACTTTACCGGCAACCTCACCTTTGGCGTTGACATCCTCAAGGCCGTCAAGCGCTCCACCGGCGTGCCGGTCGACGCGCACCTGATGGTGTCGAACCCCGACGAGACCGTTGATTGGTACGCCGACGCCGGTGCCGATATGATCACCGTGCACTACGAGGCTTCCACGCACCTGCACCGCACGCTCACGCATCTGCAGCAGCGCGGCGTCAAGGCCGGCGTGGTGCTCAACCCCGCCACCCCCGTGTGCGTGCTCGAGAGCATCATCGATGTCGTCGATATGGTGCTGCTCATGAGCGTGAACCCGGGCTTTGGCGGTCAGAGCTTTATCCCGGGCACCATCGCAAAGCTCCACGAGCTCAAAGCCATGTGCGAGCGCCACGGCGTGTCGCCCATGATCGAGGTCGACGGCGGCATTTCTTCCAAGAACATTGCCGAGGTCGTCAAGGCCGGCGCCAACGTGCTCGTGGCCGGTTCTGCCGTATTTAAGTCCGAAGATCCCGCTGCCGAGGTTGCGCTACTGCAGAAGCTGGGCAACGAAGCCGCACAGGAGGCATAAACCCTTATGACCGCAGGTCAAAACCGCATACCCGTGAATCTTGACTATGCCGCCTCGACGCCCATGCGCGCCGAGGCGCTCCTTGCGCAGCGCGAGTACGACGACAGCGAGCTTGCCGGCGTCAACCCCAACTCGCTGCATTCGCTCGGCCGCAAGGCCGCCGCGCGCCTGGAAGTCGCCCGTCGCGAGATCGCCCGTAGCTTTGGCGCGCGCGTCCGCCCGTCCGAGATTGTTCTGACCAACGGCGGCACCGAAGCCAACCAGCTGGCGCTGCTCGGTCTTGCCGAGGGCGCCCGTCAGCGCGATCGCAAACGCGATCGCGTAATCGTTTCGGCCATCGAGCACGATTCGATTCTGGACAACCTGCCGCTGCTGCGTGCCGCCGGCTTTACCGTCGACCTGGTGCAGCCATGCCGCGCGGGCTACATTGAGCCTGCCGCGCTTGTCGAGCTGCTTGGCGACGACGTGGCGCTCGTAAGCATCATGGTCGCCAATAACGAGACCGGTGTGGTGCAGCCCATCCGCGAGCTTGCCGCCGCCGCACATGCTGCCGGCGCCCTGTTCCACACCGATGCCATCCAGGGCTATCTGCATATTCCGCTCGATGTCACCGAGCTGGGAGTTGACACCATGACCGTTGCCGCGCACAAGATCGGTGGCCCCGTGGCATCTGGCGCGCTCTACCTTAAGAGCCGCACGCCGCTGCGCCCGCGCATTTTTGGCGGCGGACAGGAAGCCGGACGTCGCGCGGGCACGCAGGACCTGCGCACGCAGCTGGCTTTTGCCGCTGCCGCCCGAACGCTGGCGCCCCATGTAGCCCAGGAGCGTGCGACGCTGCAAACCCTTTCCGACAAGCTCTACGCCACGCTTACGGCCCACCCTCGCATTCACGCCACCATGGGCGACTATGCGCATGCCGACCGTCTGCCCGGCATGGTATCGATCTACATTGATGGCATGGACTCCGAGGAGCTCATCGTCAAGCTCGACGCCGCCGGCTTTGAGGTATCGGCCGGTTCCGCCTGCTCGAGCGGCAGCATGGACCCGAGCCATGTTCTCAGCGCCATGGGTATTGGCCGCGAACAGGCCCTGGGTGCACTGCGCATCTCCTTCGATGACCGCGTGAATCCGGGCGATCTGGACGAGTTTGCCCAGACGCTGCTCTCGATCGTAGGCGCCGCATGATCGTCGCCGAGTTCGAGCGCGCTCTGCTGGCACGCTATCCCAAGAGCGATGCCGAGAGTTGGGACCATGTAGGACTCTCCGTCGGCGACCCTGCCGCGGAGATTACCGGTGTTGCCTGCGCACTCGATGCGACCGAAGCCAATGTGCACCGCGCCCAGGAGGCCGGCGCCAACGTGCTGCTGACGCATCACCCCATCTATATCAAGGCACCCGAGGCGTTTTGTCCGGCGGATGCCGCACGCCCCCAATGCAGTGCGGCGCTCTACGAGGCAGCGCGTTGCGGCGTGAGCATTATCTCGCTCCACACCAACCTGGACCGCTCGCACGAAGCCCGCATCTGCCTGAGCGAGCTGCTGGGTGCCGCACCCGTGAGCTCACTGGAGCACGTGGACGACCCCGAGACCACCGGCCTGGGCGCGCTTACAACGCTCAACGACCCCTGTAGCCTGCGCGAGCTCGCCGCCCGCGCCGCAAAGGCATTTGGCAGCGACCCGCGCGTGTGGGGCAATGCCAAGCACACTTGCAACACCATCGCCATTTTGGGCGGCTCCCTGGGCGACTTTGGCGAGCTCGCCATCGCCGCGGGTGCGGATGTCGTCGTGACGGGCGAGGCGGGCTACCACGTGGCGCAAGACCTTGCCTTGCGCGGTCTGGGCGTCATCTTGCTCGGCCACGACCGCTCCGAGGAGCCGTTCGTTGATATATTGATGAACTCTGCAGTTGACGCCGGGGTCGACCCCCGTCATGCGATTAAAATACTGAACCCTTGCCAATGGTGGACTGTGACAAAAGGAGAGAACTTATGAGCGCCGGCGCTACGCTACTCAAGCTGCAACAGATCGATTTGGAGCTCGCCCGCAACAAGAGCGAACTTGCCAATATGCCGGAGCTCAAGGAGCTCGCTTCCAAGCGTAAGACCTACGTTAAGCTTAAAGCCGAGATGACCAAGCTCTACGCCCAGCGCAAGGACCTGGACATTGAGCTCGACGATCTCAACACCACCGAGATTCAGACCAACAACGCCATTGAGGCTGCCAAGAAGCGCCACGTCGACGGTTCCGACTACCGTGAGGTTCAGGACCTGGAGAATGAACTCGCAACCCTGGCCAAGCGTCTGGACAAGATTGAGCACACCCGCAAGGACGTCGTTGTCGCCCATAAGGAGGCGCTCGACCGCGAGGCCCGCGCACAGGCAATTATCGCCAAGTTCGAGGAGGGCGTGAAGGCCGATACCAAGGCCGCCCGCGCTAAGGCTGCCGACCTGCAGGCTCAGATTGACGCCGCCACTAAGGAACGCACCGCGCTTGCCGCCACGCTGCCGGCCGACGTGCTCACCGACTACGAGCGTCTGCTCAAGCAGTTCCGCGGCCTGGCCGTCGAGACCATCCAGGGCAACATCCCCACAGTCTGCCACACCGCGCTGCAGGCATCGTCCATGAGCGACCTCAACCACGACGGTAGGTCAATTACGCACTGCCCGTACTGCCACCGCCTCCTGGTACTCCCGAGCAAGGAAGCTTAAACGATGACGGCATCCAACAATTCAATGCAACTTGAGGGAAAAACGATCCTGCTGGGCATTACCGGCGGGATCGCCGCCTATAAGTCGTGCAACATCGTGCGCCTGTTGCAAAAGCGTGGCGCGCGCGTCAAGGTCGCTATGAGCGAGCATGCCACCGAGTTTGTGGGCCCGCTCACCTTTCGTGCGCTCACCAACGAGCCCGTTGCCGTGGGCCTATTCGACGACCCCTCCGACCCCATCCACCACATTTCGCTGGCGCAGGAGCCCGATCTGGTGGTCGTGGCGCCCGCGACGGCCAATATCATCGCCAAGATGGCCAACGGCATCGCCGACGACCTCATCTCCACCACGCTGCTGGCAACGCCACGACCCATTGTGATCGCGCCGGCCATGAACAATGGCATGTGGAAAGCGCCGGCGACGCAGGCCAACATGGCCACGCTGCGCGACCGTCGCGTCCATGTGGTGGGGCCCGGCAGCGGCTACCTTGCCTGCGGCGACGTGGACACGGGACGCATGAGCGAGCCCGAGGACATCGTCGAGGCCGTCTGCCAGGTGCTCAACTCCGCACCTCAGGATCTTGCGGGCAAGCGCATCGTGATCACCGCCGGCCCCACGCACGAGCCGATCGACCCCGTGCGCTTTATTGGCAACCGGTCGTCGGGCAAGATGGGCATCGCTCTGGCGGGGGAGGCCGCTCGCCGCGGTGCTGCGGTCACGCTTGTGCTGGGGCCGACATCGCTCGATGTTCCTCGCGGTGTGGAGTGTTTGCGCGTACAGACCGCCGCAGAGATGTTGCAGGCGGCACTGGGCGCCTTTCAGACGGCCGATGCGGCCATTTGCGCGGCGGCCGTCGCCGACTACACCCCCGCATCCCCTGCCGACCATAAGCTCAAAAAGGCCAACGAACGCCTGGATCGCATCGAACTAGTCGAGACGGTCGATATTTTGGCTGAGCTCTCGCGCCAGAAGGGCGAGCGCCGTGTGATCGGATTTGCAGCCGAGACCGATAACGTCGTGGAGTACGCTGAGCGCAAACTTGCCCGCAAGGGCTGCGATGCAATCATCGCCAACGATGTCTCGCGCGCCGATTCGGGCTTTGGAACCGATACCAACAAGGCCTGGATTGTGAGCACAGCGGGTACACAGGAACTTCCCGTACTAACAAAACCCCAGCTCGCGGATACAATTTTGGACTTGCTCAAAAATATTTAAAAAAGTTCTTGCGCAAGGCCAAAGTTTCGGGTTAATATACTCCCTGTTGCGAGCGAGAGCAGAGCAACAAACAAAAGCTTCGGGACGTGGCGCAGCTTGGTAGCGCACTTGACTGGGGGTCAAGGGGTCGCTGGTTCGAATCCAGTCGTCCCGACCAGGAGTTTGCAGGTCAGGTACTTAGTGCCTGACCTTTTTTGTTTTAAGCAATTGCTTAATTTTGATTAATCAACAGGGTGCCAAAAATCACCCTGCGCGATAATCGCCTTTTGCGGCTACTTGCGCGTTTTGCACACGCTTGGGCCGATTTATTAACGCGATATGAATCTACATACGCGTAGCTGGTATACAGTCGAGTACAGACTGTATTTATCGCGGCGATTTACACAGATATAGCGACTGTAACGAACAAGCGTGTCGCTGTATTTATTCCAGTAGCTCACTTGACCGGTGGACAAGTGAGCGATTGCAACGATATGCCAACCAGGATGGGCTCCATACGAGGACGCCGCAGGGGTAATGGCGGGGGAGTGCAGCAGGCGCTCTGAGAGCCGCCATATGACCCCATTTCTCCTCAACCCGAATACCTGTGCCGCGAACCTAAACCGTTCGTACACTTGCCAAAAGATAGGCCCGCGCGGAGTCGCGCGGGCCTTGCACTAGAAAATCTAGAAGCACCAAGCGGGAAACACGTTGCCGGCACTGTTGGCACTACCGCTGCTCCAGCGACCGAAAGGGTCAACATAGATAAAGTCCGTTGAGTCACTCGGAGACACGGAACGAGTGCTGAAATAGCACACAATCTCAGGTCCAGAATACCTCGACGTCGCATAGTACTCGTACTGGGCGCCGTCAGACTGGAGGTCTCCGTAAATCTCGGTCGTCGAGAGGATGAAGACCTTGTCATTCGTTGCCGTCGGAGTGCCGGCGCTACCGCCGCCCTCGTTGTCCGTCATCTTCGTGACGGCCTTCGCCTTGGACTGGAGCTCGGCCGGCAGGAGCGCCCAGAGGTCACCGGAGTTCAGGCGGGCGCGGAGCTTAGAGGACCTCCAACCGCCGACATTGGTCTTTGTGTCGTTCCAGATGTGTTTGTATAGGACATCGTTGGTCGTCTCAAACGTCAGCCCCGCCTTGCCGCTACCGTCGGCGAGGTCGTCATGGTTGATACCGATGATGCGGTATCCGGGCATCGTGGTGTCCGCACTGCGAATCTCTCATAGAGGATATGCCACAACTTGATAATTTCGCAGCCATAAGGAAGAACCTTTTCAATGTTTCTGAGGACAGCACGATTGAAGAAGCCTCGGTCCATGAAGGAGACTTTCCCATTTACATAGATTAAGATAGGGTCGTGAATGACCAATATGAACTTGAGCATATTCCGTCCGTATTCATACTGGATGACCAAGGAAACATCATCGGCTCATCCGAAGGAGAGGAAGAACCTCTTGCCTTATTAAAGAAATACGCCGAATACAACGGATATAAAGCGGAAGGAGGCGACATCGAGTAACTATCAAAGGCCAGTTTAAGGAGCCAGCCATGAAGAAATGCCTGCCCTCCATCGTCTCAGCAGCGCTTTGCCACTCCCTTGTCATGACACCATTTGTGCCCGTTGCGGCAGCCTATGCCGACGAGGGATCTCCCGCCGAGAGCAGCGAGATCTACGTCGGAGACAATTACGACGATAATTACGATATATACCTTTTTTGAGCGCGGGCGCTGCACGGATTCATATTCCAAGGCGTGGTGCGATTCTCACGGATCTGCAAATAACCGCACCGTCCCTCACAAGGTCAAGCTGAACGCGAAGGAGGAGGCTTGCCTGCGCGATCTCTAGCTTGTTGGCACCGCTGAAGTTATCGCCGGTCTCGTGACAACCGGTCCTGGCGGCGGCTTGTTTGCAACCGCAATGACATCGTACCGACTTTTCACTTGCATGTTCTGAAAGGCAGTTGCCATGCTGTCGCAAAATCAATCAAGATACTTGGTCACAATC
>JAXJEC010000070.1:0-60535 GCA_036301625.1 Collinsella sp.
AAACTCAAATGCGGGTCCATACCTGATAGAAATTTCGTTATTTCCGAAAATTATGTATAATTCCAATATTAACTGGAACTAAGCGAAAAGATGGAAATGAACGAAGCGCTTACCTACTTACAAGAAGCACTAGGCCTCTCCGCCAAGGCTAAAACTTGGCCTGGATCCGCACACTTGCCACTGCATCTACGGTCGATTGAGGTCCGCGCCGTTGACGCAAATGGTTTTTCTTTTTTGCTTGCAAGTTTGCCTGCTGGCGTAGGACTTCCCGAGTGTAAGAGAGTCTATAGCCAGTTAGCCTTGCGTGCGGAGGCTCCTGTCGTCGTTTCGTTTCCTGATGCCGATGCGCGCCAACGCAAGGCATTGGTCGCACAAGGAATCCCCTTTGTTTGCTCTGGTAGACAGGCCTTTCTTCCATTTATGGGCGCGGCCTGCACGGAGAGGGGCGGCACTAGATTTCATAATCGCGCGACCAAGATGTCACCCAACGCGCAGGCTGCCGCAATCTGGGGGGCAGGGCAGGAGTCATATCATTCCGATGACCTTTGTCGTGCGCTTGGGATTTCGGCAAGCCGCGCGAGTGAGGCCATAACCGAGCTTGTAGACAGGGGGCTCGCAAGGCGCGAGCGGCGCGAACGACGTGTCATTGTGTTTCCCGTTGCCGTGGATCTTCTGCTCAGTGAGCACATGGCAGAGCTTTCCTCGCCTGTCTCAAAGGTTATTTTTGCAAGGAAGGCACCACAGGTCGACTGTCTCGCTGACGCTGGGGAGACGGCGCTCGCTACGCGTTCGATGCTCGCTGCGCCGGGCATAGAGCAAAAGGCCGTCTTAAGAAGTGCATGGCGTGACCTGCGTGACCTTGAAGTCGCAGACGGGGAGCTGCCAGACAACGAAACGGCGATGATCCAAGTGTGGCGCTATGCGCCTGTGTTTGCCGAGTCCTCCCGTATCGACGACATTTCACTTGCGCTATCTTTGGCGGCAATCGACGATGAGCGAATTCAGCTTGAACTCGATCACATGTTTGGAAAGGAATATCCATGGCGGGAAGCGCTGTAGAAGGTCTCTAAGAATTCGGACCGTAGGCGGTGTTTCGGTCCTGGCTGCGTTGTCCGGGGTATGGGCTCGCGAATCGGCTATTATTTGTTTAGACAACCTGAGCTGTAGAGGAGTGACCGGCGATGGTGCAGGGCGCCAAACATATGAAGAGCGATGACGCCGCGACCAACGGCGGCTCAAGCCCACAACCCAAGCCCAAGGGTGGTAAGCGTCGTCGCAAGCGACTACCGCGCTGGGCTGACCGGCTCATCACTATCGTCATCATCCTTATCGGCGTGGGCCTTATGACCTGGCCGTGGATTTTGGACCGGCTCGAGGCCTCGGGCGTGTTCAACCAGATCAGCACCGTATCCAGCACCGTGGACGCGCTCTCCGAAGAGGAACGCGAGCGCATCCTGCTGCAGGCACGCTCCTTTAACGAGCAACTTGCCGGCGAGGCCACCGAGCTTCCCGCCGACCAGATCGAGCCCTACGCTCAGCAGCTTATCTTTGATCGCGACCCCATGATGAGCTGGGTCGAGATCCCCTCCATCGACGTGAGCATGCCCATCTACCATGGCACGAGCGAGGAAGTCCTTATGGCGGGCGTCGGCCACCTGGAGGGCACGAGCCTGCCGGTAGGCGGCACCTCGACGCATTGCGTGCTCACCGCGCACTCGGGCATGCGCAACCTGAGCATGTTCGACGACATCCACTCGCTGGAGCCCGGCGACCTGGTGCTGCTGCACACCATGAACAAGACGCTCGCCTACAAGATGGTGGACTCCGAGGTCGTGCTGCCCGAGGAGATGGAGTCGCTGACCATCGAGCCCGGTGCCGACAAGGTGACGCTCGTTACCTGCACGCCCTACGGCGTAAACGACCACCGCCTGCTGGTACATTGCGCGCGCACCAAGTACAACAAGAAGGACGTCGACAAGCAAAAGTCGCTGGCCGGTCGCCACTGGGGCAAGCGTGAGTTCGCCGTGCTCATCGTGGTCGTGGCCATTGTGCTGTTGCTGCTGGACATCGTGGTCCACGCGATCCGCAAGCGCCGCAAGGCCAAGGCCTCGGCATAAGACTAGCGGGCAACGAGGGCTTCCAAGCCGTCCCAACATTCGATGAAAATCGCGATTTTGCCGAAAAACGTCGAATGTTGGGACGGTTTTTGTTGTGGGTGGGACGGTTTTCGCCGCAGGTCCGCCGGGTCGCGCCCTTCCAGTCGCCGTCCTCGTTACGTTTTCGCTGCATTTAGGTAAAGCACCTGCTCCAAGCGGCGTTGCCTTGTATACTAGAGCGGTTTAACTGTTATGCGGAAGGGAGCGCCTATGGCACTCAGCGAGAAAGACGTGCGCGGCATCGCCGAGTACGCAAAGATCGCACTGACCGATGACGAGCTCACCCAGATGACGTCCTACATGAACGACGCCGTCCAGATGCTCGAGCCCGTCTTGCAATATGACTTGCCCGACGTGGAGCCCACGTTCCATCCCATCGGAAGCCTGTCCAACGTGATGGGCGACGACCTGCGCGAACCCGAGCGCGATCTGCCGCTCGACGTTGCGCTGGAGAACGCCGGCAGCGCGCGTGACCGCTACTTCCGCGTGCCGTCCATTTTGGGAGAGGGGGAGAGCGAGTAATGGCTCAGAGCTTCGATTCCCTTACCGCCGCCCAGATCGCCGCGGGCGTTGCCGCCGGCGACTTTACCGCTACCGAGGTGGCCCATGCCTCCCTTGCCGCCATCGAGGCGCGCGAGGGCGGGGTCCAGGCATTCCTGCAGGTGGCGCCCGAGCTTGCGCTCGAGGCCGCCGCGCGCGTGGATGCCGACCGTGCCGCCGGAAAGCCGCTGCCCCCGCTCGCGGGCGTGCCGCTGGCCATCAAGGACAACATGAACCTTGTGGGCACGCGCACCACCTGCGCTTCCCGCATGCTCGAGAACTACCAGAGCGTCTACACTGCCACCTGCGTTCAGCGCATGCTCGACGCCGGCTGCCTGCCTATGGGCAAGGTCAACATGGACGAGTTCGCCTTCGGTAGCTCTACCGAGAGCTCGGCCTTCCACCGCACCAACAACCCCTGGGATACCGAGCACGTGCCCGGCGGCTCCTCGGGCGGCTCTGCTGCCGCCGTCGCTGCGGGCGAGGTCGCGCTCTCGCTGGGATCGGACACCGGCGGCTCCATCCGCCAGCCGGCGTCGCTGTGCGGCGTGGTGGGCTTTAAGCCCACGTACGGCGCCGTGAGCCGCTACGGCGTGGTGGCCTTTGGCTCGTCGCTCGACCAGGTTGGCCCCTTCGGCCGCACGGTCGAGGACGTCGCGCTGGCCATGAACGCGCTCACCGGTGCGGGCCACGATCCGTACGACTGCACCAGCCAGGACTGTGCCGTCGACTTTACCGAGCACCTCAATGACAGCATCGAGGGCAAGCGCGTGGGCATCATCCCCGCGTTTATGGAGGCCGAGGGTCTGACGCCCGAGGTCAAGGCCGCCGTCCAGCGCGCCGCCCAGGAGCTGCAGAACCAGGGTGCCGAGCTGGTCGAGGTCGACCTGCCGCACTTGGACGCCGCCATCGCCGCCTACTACGTCATCGGCCCGGCCGAGGCGTTCTCCAACCTGGCCCGCTTCGACGGCATTCGCTACGGGTACCAGGAGGAGGGCTGCGCCAACCTGTCCGACCAGAGCTCGCTCTCGCGCGCTCACGGCTTTGGCGCCGAGGCCAAGCGCCGTCAGATGCTCGGCGCCTACCTGCTGAGCTCGGGCGTGTACGACAAGTACTACTACGCCGCGCAGAAGGCCCGTACGCTCATCACGCAGGACTACGACGCCGCGTATGCCAAGGTGGACACGATCCTGATGCCCGCCTCGCCGCGCACGGCTTTTAAGTTTGGCGAGATCAGCGACCCCACGCAGATGTACCTGTCCGACCTGTACACCATTTCGCTTAACATTTGCGGTAACGGTGGCATCTCGGTGCCGCTGGGTCTGGGCGAGGACAGCAAGCTGCCCGTTTCTGCCCAGCTGGTGGGACCTGCCTTTAAGGACCGTCAGCTGCTCACGTTTGCCCGCGCCCTGGAGCGCGGCTTTGCCGATGCCGCCACGGGTGCGCCCGCGCTTTCCGTCGCGCCCGATTTTGCCGGGAAGGGAGGCGAGCTGTAATGAAGGAGCTTTCCGAGGTCTTGCAGGATTGGGAGGCTGTGATTGGCCTGGAGATCCATACCGAGCTCACCGCACTCGACACCAAGATGTTCTGCAACTGCAAGCTCAGCCACGATGATGAGCCCAACGCCAACGTGTGCCCGGTGTGCCTGGGCCTGCCCGGCGCCCTGCCGGTGCCCAACAAGCGCGCCATCGAGAGCATCGTCAAGGCCGGTCTCGCCACTAACTGCGAGATCCAACGCCACTCGATGTTCTACCGCAAGCACTACTTCTATCCCGACATGGCCAAGAACTTCCAGACCACGCAGGGTCCGGTCGCCTTTGCCATGTACGGTCACCTGGACCTGGACGTGACCGGTCGCGGTGCCGCCGAGCGCCCCGACTGCGCGTTTGGTGAGGCCGAGGCCCAGAGCCTGGCGAGTGCTTCGGCCAACGCCGAGGGCCTGTCCACGTCCATGACGTCGACCATGCGCGAGGGCAACCAGCGTGCCGGCCACCTGGCCAGCTACGATGCATCCAACCTGCAGATGCCCGAGCGTCGCGAGGACGGTTCCTACACGGTGCCCATCCGCATCCTGCGCATCCATATGGAGGAGGACGCCGCCAAGATGGTCCACGTGGGTGGCGCCGAGGGCCGCATTACCGCCGCGGCCGAGTCGCTCGTCGACTACAACCGCTGCGGCACTCCTTTGATTGAGCTCGTCACCGAGCCCGACCTGCGCACGCCCGAGGAGGCTCGCCTGTTTATGGAGAAGCTCCGTCGCATCTTTGTGACGCTGGGCATTTCCGATTGCTCCATGGAGAAGGGTTCCATGCGCTGCGACGGCAACGTGTCGCTGCGCCGCCGCGGCGAGACCAAGCTGGGCACCAAGACCGAGCTCAAGAACCTCAACTCGTTTAAGAGCCTGCACGATGGCCTTGCCTACGAGATCTGCCGCCAGGCCGAGGTGCTCGAGGAGGGCGGCATCATCTATCAGGAGACCCGCCACTGGGAGCCCAGCCGCAAGCGCACCGTGGTCATGCGCGTCAAGGAGACGGCCGACGACTATCGCCTGTTCCCCGATCCCGATCTGGCGCCGTTCGACCTGGACGACGAGTTTATCGACCGCTGCCGTGGCGAGATCCCCGAGCTGCCCGATGCCAAGCGCGTCCGTTTTGAGGCCGACTTTGGCATTAAGACGGCCGACGCCGAGCAGATTGCCGGCGATCCGGAGTTTGCTGACTTCTTTGAGGCTGCTGCTGCCGGTATGGCCGGCAAGGAGGCCCAGACGGTCGCAAACCTGCTGGTGAACGAGATGATCGCCTACCTTAAGGGTGCGGGCGTGTCGCTCACCGAGTCCGGCATCGCGCCGGCTCAGGTGGCGGCTCTTGCCAAGCTGCTGGCGACCGATGCCATCAGTTCCAACCAGGCGCACGAGGTCTTTGAGGCCATGGCTCAGACCGGCGACGATCCCAACAAGATCGTCGACGAGCGCGGTATGCGTCAGGTGAGCGATGCCGGCGCGCTGCAGCCGATCGTGGACGAGGTGCTGGCTAACTGTGCCGATCAGGCGCAGCAGTATCGTGACGGCAACCAGAAGGTCATCGGCTTTTTGGTGGGCCAGTGCATGAAGGCGAGCCGCGGCAAGGGCAACCCGAAGCTCTTCAACGAGTTGCTGAGAACGTCGCTCTCGTAAACGGGAACCCGGGAGCCCCGGCAGGGCGGGTGCTTCCTCAAAATTTCGAACAGTCCTGCGCAAGACGAAGGCCACATTAAGTGGCCTTCTTTGCGTGCGAAACTCATTTTGAGGAAGCACCCGCCCTGCCGGGGCTCCCTGGTTCCGTGACGACTCGGCCGTTCGGGTCAGGCGGGCTGATAGGAAAGATGGTGACGGAGGCGCAAAATGCGCCTCCGCCTTTTTAATGTGATGAAAGTGTGGCGAAATGAGCTTAAAACTTCTGTAAATGTGATAAATGTCACGTTTTACCTAGGGTAAAATGTGGGAAATATCACGTTTACGGAAGTTTCTTTGCGGGAGGTTCGGTCATGCAGCGAGATATCATTGCCAAGCTTAACGCTTGGAAAGCGTCGGAATATCGTAAGCCGCTTATCCTTAAGGGGGCGCGCCAGGTTGGAAAGACGTGGGCGCTTAAGGAGTTCGGTCGAACCTCGTACCGCAATTTTGTGTATCTGACGCTCGAGGAACCGTCACCTGGGGTACGGAGCGAGTACGCTCAGTTTTTCGAAGGTACGCGCGATCCTCGGCGGATCATCTCAAACCTTTCCCTGGCACTTGGACAGCCTATCGATCCCGGCGAGACGCTGCTTATTATTGATGAGATCCAGGATTGTCCTTCTGCAGTCGGCGCCCTTAAATACTTCTGTGACGAGGCCCCCGAGTATCACGTCGCATGCGCAGGGTCTTTGTTGGGCGTTCGCTTGTCCCGTGAGACCAGCGCTTTTCCGGTGGGAAAGGTCGAGTTCATGGAGATGCACCCTATGAGCTTTTCCGAGTTTCTGAAAGCCGAGGGCGCTGCAAACTACGACGAATACCTTGGCGGCCTGGATCAGATCGAGAAAGTGCCCGATTTCTTCCATATCCGTCTCGTCGAGCATCTTCGTCGTTATTTTGCATGTGGCGGCATGCCAGAGGCCCTTGGTCGGTGGGTGGAGACGGGCGATATCGTTCAGGTCGATAAGGTGTTGTCCGATCTCTTGGATTCCTACGAGCGCGATTTTGCCAAGCATGGTGGCCGTGCGCAGTTCGCCAAGCTTTCGCAAATATGGAACTCGATTCCAACTCAGTTGGCGCGCGAGAATAAAAAGTTCGTTTGGGGTGCGGTGCGCGAGGGGGCTCGTGCTCGAGAATACGAGGATGCTCTGGAATGGCTTGCCGATGCTGGGCTCATCACGGCGGTTCGCCTTAATGCTGCCGGTGGCGTGCCACTCTCTGCATACGATGACCTCAAGGCATTTAAAGTCTACTGTCTTGATGTCGGTTTGCTGCGCCGCATGGCAAGACTGGATGCGTCCGCTTTTGCCATCTCGGATGCGCTATTTTCGGAGTTCAAAGGTTCGTTCGCCGAGAATTATGTGCTTCAGGCATTACTTTCACAGTTAGATGCTGCTCCGCGTTATTGGACAAACGAGAAGCCGAAGCACGAAGTCGATTTTTTGATTCAAGTCGGGAACGAAATCGTGCCCGTCGAGGTCAAATCGGGAGAGGTGGTTCATTCCAAGAGTCTTAAGTACTATGCCGACAAGCATGCGGAGACGACTCCACTGAGGGTCCGCTACTCACTTAAGAACCTAAAGCTCGACGACGGGGTGCTCAACATTCCGTTGTATTTGGCTGATCGATCTGCCCCTCTTATCAAAAAGGCGCTTGATTGTGCGCATCTTGACGTTTAGATCCTGGGTGAGCTGACGGGCGGCGGCTAATTAATCGCTCCGTTACGGCCAGGGAGCTTGGGCCTTAGCGATGCTTGCTTCGCCAAGCCGTGGGTGTCATGCCGGTGTATTGTTTGAAGGCTTGGGCGAAGGCGGCCTGCTGAGGGTAGCCTAGACGCTCTGCTACCTGCGCTATCGTGAGCGCGCTATCGGCCAAAAGGTCCTGCGCCCGCTCCATACGGCGTCTGCGAATGTAGGCGCCCAGGGACTCGCCAGTTTGGGCCTTAAAGGTGGCGCATAGTTTGGAGCGGCTTGTGTAGAGCCTCTCGGCCACCTCGTTGACACCCACACGTTTGCCTTTATCGAGCGCGCACTCAATCATTGCCGTTGCTTCTTCGGCAATGGTTACGCTGACGCGCGTGTCTGCCGCCTGCCGCGCCTGCTTGTGGGCCGCGCACGAACAGGCGAGCTCCGCGACCATGGTCTCTACGATGCCTTGCATATAGACGTGTCCGCCTACGGTGCGGGCGCGTTCCTCGTTAACCCGGCGCAGCGTGTGGTAGATGGCAGACGCTGCCTCCTCGTGCCATGACTCGGCAAACGCCTCAAAGACCCCCGCGAACTCGGTGGGATAGCGGTGCTCCAGTTCGTCAAAATATCCAGGCAAAAAGAGGACCGAGCGCGAGTGGTAGAGCTGCCCTGCAAACAGCGGGCTTAGCTCCTCACCGCAGCTATCTTGGACAAAGCTGCAGATCGCGCTGTTCGGCCACGGTCCATGCAGCGGCTTGAGGTTCGCAGGCGTTATGCCGGCTTCGGGCATGCACATGAGCGTGGGCGCGCTGACCTCGCTCACGCACGCGTACGGTTCGGGCGTGTATTCGGCTAGCTGCATGTTGTGCGTCGGGGTAATGAAATGTTCCATGACGATGCAGGTGGGGGAAAGGGGCATGATCCATGCGCGTCCGTGTGCCCGATCGTTTGCCACCTCGCCGGTAAAGACGGCGCCCTTGCCGGAAAGCTGCAGACCAAACTGCTCAAACTGCGGTGCGTAGAGCTCGGTCATATCGGTTGCTGCCCGCCGCATTTTCAAAAGCGTCCCCTTCATTTGCGAAAACGTCCACGCCTGGCCCAATTGTGTGCCCTGGCTAACACGCCCATGATAAGTTTCTTACGGTTAACTCTCAAGCCGTTAGAAAGGAATCTCATGGCAAAGGGATCAAAAAAGGAAGGCGGCGGCATCGGCGAGCTACTTGCATATGCCGGTGACCGTAAATTCCTAACGTATTTGGGCATGGCCCTCTCGGCGTTCTCGCAGCTGTTGAGCTTTGGCCCGTACGTGTGCATCTGGCTTGTTGCGCGAGACCTGATTGCCGTGGCGCCCAACTGGAGCGAGGCCGCCGACATCGCGATGTATGGTTGGTGGGCTGTTGGTTTTGCCCTGGCAAGCATCGTGGTCTATTTCGTGGGACTCATGTGCACGCACCTGTCCGCGTTTCGCTGCGCATCCAATATCCGCAAGGCTACGAGCGAGCATCTGCTTAAGCTGCCGCTCGGCTACTTTGACACGCACGCCACCGGTGAGCTGCGCCGTATCGTAGACGGCTGTGCCGCCTCCACCGAGACGCTGCTCGCGCACATGCTGCCCGATATCGCCGGTGCCACCGCCATGGTCGTGGGCCTGCTTGTGCTGCTATTTGCCCTCGATTGGCGTTTGGGCGCGGCATGCTTAATCTCGGTCGTCGTTTCGTTTTGCGCCATGGCCACCATGATGAGCGGCAAGGGCGGCGAGTTTATGAAGGCCTACATGGGCGCGCTGGTCAAGATGAACAAGACCGGCACCGAATACGTACGCGGCATCCCCGTGGTCAAGGTATTCCAGCAGACGGTCTACTCCTTTAAGGCGTTCCACGATGCTATCGCCGAATACGCCGATATGGCACAAAACTATGCGGGTACGTTTTGCCGGGGTCCGCAGGTGCTCAACCTTACTGCGCTCAACGGCCTTGTGGCATTTCTTTTGCCTGTGGCGCTGCTGCTGGCGCCGGGCGAGACGGACTTCGCGCACTTTATGGTCAATTTTACGTTTTACGCGATCTTTTCGGCCGTGGTGCCGACGGCCATGACCAAGCTCATGTTTGTGGGCGAGGCCTCTCAGATGAGTGCTGATTCGCTGGCTCGCATCCGAAGCGTTATGGATTCCAAGCAGCTCTCCGTGCCTGCCCAGCCCAAGCACCCCGCTGGCAGCGATGTGCGCTTTGAGGACGTGAGCTTTACCTACGAGGGTGCCGAAGCGCCTGCCGTCGATCATGTGAGCTTTAGCGTTTCCGCGGGTAGCACCCTCGCCCTGGTGGGTCCCTCGGGCGGCGGTAAGTCAACCTGCGCCAGCCTGATCCCGCGTTTTTGGGATGTTTCTTCGGGTCGAGTGCTCGTAGGCGGTGTGGACGTTCGCGACATGGACCCGCACGAGCTTATGGACCAGGTTGCCTTCGTGTTCCAGACCAACCAGCTGTTCCGGCAAACACTTGCCGATAACGTGCGTGCCTCCAAGCCCACGGCCACTGACGACGAAGTGCGTGCGGCCCTCTCCGCAGCTCAGTGCGACGACATTGTGGCCAAGCTCCCGCAGGGTATTAACACCATGCTCGGTGCTGGAGGGGCATATCTTTCGGGCGGCGAGGTGCAGCGCGTAGCACTCGCCCGCGCGATCCTTAAAGACGCGCCTATCGTGGTGCTCGATGAGGCCACGGCGTTTGCCGACCCCGAGAACGAGGCGCTCATCCAGCGTGCCTTTAGCAAGCTGGCGGCGGGTCGCACAGTCATTATGATCGCGCACCGGCTTTCGACCGTGGTGGGGGCCGACAAGATCGTGGTGCTCAACCAAGGTAGCGTGCAGGAGACTGGCACCCATGCCGAGCTGCTGTCCCAAAACGGTCTATACGCCAAGATGTGGGCCGAATACGAACAGGCCGCGAGCTGGAAGATCACTGCTGCCGCGGATGCCGCCGTCACGAAGGGAGGCGAGGCCTAAATGTTCGCCTCATTCCAAAAGAAGTACTTCCTATCCGATAAAGGCGTCGCCGGCGTAAAACGCGGCATTTTCTGGACCGCGCTCACCAATCTCATTACCATGGCCGGCATGGGCTTATTGTTCCTGGTCATGGCCGGTTTTGTCGAACATCTCGCCACCGGTGCCGACCTGCCGGATGTCCTGCCGATTGTGGGCGGCCTCCTGGTCTTTTTCGTGTTGCTCTTTGCCTCTAACTGGCAGCAGTATTACTACACCTACTGCATCTTTTACGAGGAGTGCGGCAAGCAGCGTATGGAGATTGCCGAGCGCTTGCGCAAACTGCCGCTGTCGTTTTTTGGTCGTCGTGATCTGGCCGATTTAACCGAGACCATCATGGGTGACGTCCAGGCCATGGAGCACGCCTACAGCCACGTGCTGGGAGAGCTTTGGGGTGCCATCATCGCAAGCGTCATTGTGTTCGTGGCGTCGCTGTTCTTTTGCTGGCAGCTGGCGATTGCGGCGTTTTGGAGCGTTCCCGTGGCCTTTGCCGTGCTGTATCTGACGCGCGGCCCCATGATCCCGGTGTTCGACCATGTGCGTGCCGAGAAGGTCAAGGTTACCGAGGCGATCCAGGAGACGCTCGACTGCGTGCGCGAGATCCGCGCCACCAACCAGGAGGCTCATTATCTTGAGGGGCTCAACGCCGTGATCGATGCCGAGGAGCGCGAGACCACCAGAGGCGAGCTCGCCAATGGGCTTTTGGTCAACTCCGCCTTTGCCATCCTGCGCCTGGGGATTGCCACCACGTTGGTCACGGGCGCTGCGATGGTCGCCTCCGGCCAGGTCGACTTTTTGATGATGTTTGCCTTCCTGCTTATGGTGAGCCGCATCTATGCGCCCTTTGATCAGGCGCTGATGCTGATGTCCGAGCTGTTTGCCGCCGAGTCGTCGGCCAAGCGCATGCGTTCCATCATGGAAGAGCCCGTGGCGCGGGGCAGCGAGCAGTTTGAGCCCGTGGGCCACGATGTGGTGTTCGATCATGTGGCATTTGGCTATGGTGCGGGCGAGGACGGCCGCGCCGGCGAGAAAGTTCTTACCGATGTGAGCTTTACCGCCAAGGAAGGCGAAGTTACGGCACTGGTCGGTCCTTCGGGCTCCGGTAAGTCCACGGTGAGCCGCCTGGCCGCGCGCTTTTGGGACGCCACCGAAGGCACGGTCACCGTGGGCGGCGTGGATGTTGCGAGCGTGGATCCCGAGGTGTTGCTGCGCGACTACGCCATTGTGTTCCAAGACGTGCTGCTCTTTGACGACACGGTGATGGGAAACATCCGTCTTGGTCGTCGCGATGCCACCGATGAGGAAGTGCTTGCTGCCGCGCGTGCCGCCAACTGCGACGAGTTTGTGAGCCGCATGCCGCAGGGCTATGACACCATGATCGGCGAGAACGGCTCCAAGCTGTCCGGCGGTGAGCGCCAGCGCATCTCTATCGCCCGTGCGCTGCTCAAAGACGCGCCTATCGTGCTGTTGGACGAGGCGACGGCGAGCTTGGATGTGGAGAACGAGACCGTGGTTCAGCAGGCGCTCTCCCGTCTGCTTGCAGGTAAGACGGTTATCGTTATTGCCCACCGTATGCGTACGGTGGAAAATGCCGACAAAATCGTTGTACTCAAGGATGGTGTGGTTGCCGAGCAGGGCACTCCGGCGCAGCTCAAGGCGGCAGGTGGAGAATTCGCCCGCATGGTGGCGCTGCAAAAGGAAGCAGCTACCTGGCAGTTGTAAGAAGGGGCAAAGGGACAGTCCCTTTCTCACATTGACAATCGGTTACTCCGCATCGTTAATTTTCAAAAGGTTAGCCATGGCTGACCTAGATAGTTAGATAAAATTGAGATATTTCAAAAGCGTGCTCGAGCAAACTTGTTTACTCGGGTGCTGAAGCACCATGCCGCGTCCAATGCGGCAAAAGGGAGAAGCAACATGAAGAAGTCGACGTTCAATACCCTGCTTGTCGGTGGCGGTTTTCTGCTTGGCACGGCCGGCATCAAGCTGCTTACCAGCGCTCCGGTCAAGAATGCCTGCGTGCAGGGTATTGCGTGCGGTATGCGCATCAAGAACGGCTACCAGGACATGGTCGAGCAGGCCAAGGCTAATGTCGACGACATGGTTGCCGAGGCTGCTTACATCACCCAGAGCGAGGCCGCTGCTGACGAGGCAGCCGAGTAACGCTCCCAGGCACAAACTATGAGATTCTCGATTATTAGCGAGATCCCCGGCAGGACCCGTCTTCAATTGGCGGGTCCTGTGCCAGAGAGCGATCTCGATGCACTTCTTAAGCTTGGCGGCGACATCGACGGCGTGCACAAGGTGCGCGTATATGGCCGTATTGGCCAGATGGCGCTCGAATACGACGAGCAGCGTCGCGCGGCCGTGCTGGCCGCCGTCGGTGCGCTCGACGCTCAGGCCATTGCCGACGCAAAGACAGGCTACGTGATGCAGCTTGAGCCACGCAAGCACAAGCTCGTCATGGACCTTGCCACACTTATCGGTGCCCACTACGCGCGCCGCTGGTTCTTGCCGACGCCTCTGCGTGCGGTGTTTGTCGTGGCCGGTTACATGGCATTTTTGCGCGCTGCCCTTCATGAGCTCGCGCGGCCGCGCCTGACCGTTCCCGTGCTCGACGCTTCGGCCATCGGTATCTCGTTTGTCAAACGTGATGTCGACACCGCGGGCCAGACGATGTTCCTGCTCAACGTGGGCGAGCTGCTCGAGGACTACACCCGCGCCATGAGCGAAAACGAGCTCATCAACTCGCTGCTCGACGTGCCCGACAAGGCGCAAAAGGTCGTCGGCGACACCGAGGTAAGCGTTGCCGCCACCGAGCTCGAGCCCGGCGACTTGGTCGCCGTGCGCACCGGCATGTCCATCTGCATCGACGGTGTTGTCGAGCAGGGGAGCGCTATGGTCAACCAGGCGACCCTGACCGGCGAGCCGCTGGCCGTCGAGCGCAGCGTGGGCGACGACGTGTTCGCCGGTACCGTCGTGGAAGACGGCGGCATCTTGGTGCGCGTGCGCGCCAATACGGCGCAAACCAAACTGCGCTCAATCGTCTCGCTCGTGCAGACGGCCGACTCGCTCAAGTCCGAGGGCCAGTCGCATATGGAGGACCTTGCCAACAAGATCGTCCCGTGGAACTTCCTGCTCGCGGGCCTGGTTGCGCTTACTACCCGCAGCCTCATCAAGACCTCGGCGGCACTGATGGTCGACTACTCGTGCGCACTCAAGCTCACGGGTTCCGTTGCCGTCATGACCGCTATGAGCGATGCTGCCAAGATGGGCGTCATGGTCAAGGGCGCCAAGTACTTTGAGTCGTTTGCCAAGGCCGACACCATTGTCTTTGACAAGACCGGTACGCTGACCGAGGCCCAGCCGCGTCTAGCTTGCGTGCTGACGACCGATGGTTGGAGCGAGGATGAGGTCCTGCGCCTTTCCGCTTGCTTGGAGGAGCATTTTCCGCATCCGGTGGCGCGTGCTGTGGTCAACGCCGCCCGCGAGCGTGGGCTCGAGCACCGCGAGCGTCACGCTGCTGTCGAGTATATTGTGGCGCACGGCATCGCTTCGTCCATCGAGGGGCGTCGCGCCATCATCGGTTCCGCGCACTTTGTATTCGAGGATGAGGGCGCGCAGCTCGAGTCCGACATTAAGGAGCAAATCGAGCTCCAGATGCAGGGCCTGTCGCCGCTGTATCTGGCGGTCGACGGTAAGGTCGTCGGCGTGCTCGGTATCGAGGACCCGCTTAAGCCCGGAGTGCGCGAGGCCATCGCCGATCTGCATGCGCTGGGTGTCAAGCATGTCGTTATGCTCACGGGCGATTCCGAGCGCACGGCCGAGCGTATTGCTCGCGCGGCTGGTGTCGATGAGTTTAAGGCCGAGCTGCTGCCCGAGGACAAGTACGCCTATGTGGAGCGGATTAAGCGCGAGGGGCGCCACGTTGCCATGGTGGGCGACGGCGTCAACGATTCGCCGGCGCTCGGTTTGGCCGACGTGGGCCTGGCCATGGGTGGCGGAAGCGACATCGCCAAGGAGGTCGCCGACATCATCCTGACCGATACGGATCTGGCCGCAATCGTGCGTCTGCGCCGTATGAGTCAGGGGCTTATCGACCGTCTGACGAGTTCATATTCCAAGGTGATGCTCACCAACTCGGCGCTGTTGGCATTGGGTATTACCGGCATGATTACTCCGCAGACGTCGTCACTGCTGCACAACGGCTCGACGATCGCCTACAGCCTGAGCAACGCAAAGGCATATCTGCGCTAGCGCTTTTACTTAAGTTTTTGGCCTGCATTTGGGCGGTGTTGCAGCCGCCAGAATGCAGGCCTTTTGCGTTTGACCATGTGCTAGCAGAAATATATAGTTGTGCTAGCTTAGATAGCAAAAGTCGAAGGTGAGGTTGAGATGGGTGCTGTTAGCGGCATGGCGCAGGTGAACGTTCGCGTGGATCGCCAGGTCAAGAACCGTGCCGAGGAGGCGCTGCGGCTTTCGGGCGGGTCGCTGCCCGAGCTCATCAAAAAGGTGGTGGCCAAGGTCGCGCAGGGTGGCGGGCAGTGCGAGGAAGTGCTTGCGGCCGTCGACAACCGGCAGCAGGCCGTCGCGCCCGATACTCCGTTCGCCGCGTCGTGGGCAGCGGCAGACCGGCTTTATGCAGATATGGGCATCGCTGCGTCGCCTGTATCCGACGATCGCGATTGGGACACAATCTATTCCGAAGCCATGGACGAGCGCTATCGCCAAAAGGGGATGATCCTGTGAGCGGGGCTCCCCTCAAAATAATGGTGGATGCCAACGTATGGGTTGATTCGTTTTGCGTCGACCATGCCGAGTCGCTTGCCGCGCGTGCGTTTATTGGACAGGCGACAGAGACGGGGGCGTTGCTGTTCTTCCCGGTGCATATTGTCAAGGACGTGCTGTATGTTGTCCAACACGAGCTGAAGCGTAGCGTTCTTGCCAGCGGGGGAGCGCTCGACGAGGCTTCTGCCCGCGCGATTGGCGATGCGGCACTGGCATTTGTTCGGAACATGACCGAAAACGCCACGGCCGTGGGTGCGGATGCGTCGGACCTTTGGCTGGCCGACAAATACTTAGCGCTCCATCGCGATTACGAGGACAACTTGGTACTCGCCGCATGCAAACGCGCCCAGGTTGATTACTTGGTAGCTAACGATCGCAAGCTGCTCGAACATGCCGATCTTGCAGCAAAGACACCTCGTCAAATGATGCCGATTCTGGCTTTGGTCGAACGCGGCGGCGCGGCTATCGGTTGACGCGAACTGTTTGCGGGCCTCTTGGACGACGATGCGCCAAGGGGCCCGCGTCTGCTATTTACAAAAGCTCGGCCTTGATGGCGGGACTTTCTGCGAGCTTTTCGGCGGCCTTTTCGTCGGAGCTGTCGAGTGCTGCCAGACTGCGGTAGACCCACTCATTGACCTGGGTGTTCTTGACGCCTGCGGTCTGCATAAGGGCGCCTACCTCGCGGATTGCTGCGAACAGATCGGCTTTGGGACCCGCGAGCTCGACCTCGATGCCGTGGTAGGCGGCCACGCCGCGGTTCTCACTCACGTGGTCGATAAAGCCCTCGACGGTCTCAAGCTGCTGGGCGAGAGCTGCATCATCGTCAGCGTCCAGCGCAACAAGGGCGTTCGAAACCGTGAGGGCGGGATGTCCGCAGGGGACAAAGCCTTCGATGACATCCATAGCTTCGGTAATGGTTGAGCCCAGGCCTGCGAGGGCATTGACGAGTTGCTGCTTGGTATCCATGGCGGTCCTTTCGACGGGTCAATTTTGCTTGGCGAAAATATACGTGACGCGATCGGTAGCAAAAGTGCGAAGTGCGGCGCACATTGGGGTCTTCACAGCTCGTGCATAGAACAGCTGCCTGCCTTTAGAACGTGGTAAGATAGCTATCCACGAGCGGGGTTCACCCCGCGTGTTCCTTGAAAAGTCGACGGTTATCGGGTGTTTGCAGACCCGATACCATCCAGACTTTCCCAACATTCGGGGGCGACTGGTTTCGACACGATAGCTCTGAGAGAGGAAGCAAGCCGAGGTCTCCTCGCCTCGTTAAACAGGGGTACCGTCAAATTGAATTGACAACAACTCTTCTTTTGAGCCTATGGCTCTCGCTGCTTAATTTATAGCGGCGCGTCAACCCGGTGATTTCCCCGACACCGGCGCGACGTCATGTTAGGGGAATGCTCCTGCGCACGTAATCGGTATGGCGCAGGCTAAGACCGAACCGGTTAGGACGCCGCGAGCGTGTCGCTGCGCGCAAAGCGTCCGAGACTAAACCAGCGACTGAGCTTGGAGATGCCAATCAGGGGGCTTTCGTGGACCGGAGTTCGATTCTCCGCGCCTCCACCATAAGAGAATTGGTCGAACACCTTTGGTAGCAAGGGTGTTCGGCCTTTTTCTGTTTTGGAGTGAAATCATCCGGCAGTTCGTCAAACATGAAGTAGACGGTTACATCTTTTCCGTCTATCTCAACGAATCGGACAAACTCATTGAGAATTTCCAAAGGTGTTGTGTCGTTAGCGAGATCATCAAGCCACAAAAGCACATCGTCAACCGATGGTTCTAGTGCTTCCGATTGCTCGGCAACGCGCAAGCGGGCTTCTAATTCCGCTCTCTGGCGCTTCAGCTCGGTTGTGCGCTCTCTTCCACCGGGCGGCGCTATTCCGTCTTCTATCGCTTGCCAGATGCGTTCAAATGCCGTATCTATACGCCGAATCTCTTTCTTGATGAAGTAGCTTTCAGGCTTTTCTTCGGTCGCCCGCTCAGCTTCGTAGCCAGCAAGCGTCTTTGCAATTCTCTTTCTCACGTCTGCTTGCTTTACGGCTTCATAGGTCATATCGACCACTGCATCTTCTATCAAGTCTCGGCGAACCGTCCTGCGGCATTTTCGGCACTTGTAATAGTGATATGCAGAGCCATTTTTAGAGGTTCCGCTTGTTCCTGCCATTGGCATACCGCATCGAGCGCAATAGAGCTTTCCACTAAGCGGGAACTCTAATGCGCTGTCAATCTTCCTTCGTGGGCGGTGACGGTCGCCAAGGATGCTGTTTATCATGTCCTGTTCTGCTTGTGACCATATGGCGGGCATGCCGTCTTCTACCTCATGCCCTGCGTACTTGTAGACACCTGCGTTCTGCACGCGCTTTAGAAGCTTCGTGACGGTATCCTGATTGAACTTAGCGCCGCGCTTGCTGCGCTCACCGTCAACGGCGCGCACGATCTCTGCGACTGAGTTACCGCTAAACAAAAGGTTCTTCATGCGCCTAAGCACTGCTGCTTCTCGTTCGTTGATGGCGTATCGTCCTTCTACGATATCCCATCCATAGAGAGTGCGACCATTAGCCATGCACCGTTCGGCGTTCTTCTGGATTCCGTCTCTAATGCGCTCACTGTCTATTGCGCTTTCCCATTCTGCGAGAACTTCGAGCATTCCAAGCTGAAGAACTCCGCTCGAACCGCTCGCTATCTCTTCGCCCGCATAAAGTATTTCTACACCGGCCTTGCGCAACATGATTCGCGCCAATGCCATTTCATCGCGGTTGCGCATTATGCGAGTTACCTTGTAAATCACCACAAAATCAAATAGACCAAGCTTCGCATCGCTCATCATCCGTTGGAACTCTGCTCGATCTACGTTGCGCCCTGTCTGCGCATAGTCGCAGTATTCGCGCACGACCTGCAAGCCTTCGCGCTCGCAGTATTCGCGCGAGTTCTCAACTTGTATTTCAATGCTTTCTGAGCGTTGGTTGTGCGAGCTGAACCGCGCGTATATGGCAGCTCGGTTCTTCACCATGCTAAAATCACCCCTTAGAACGAGTGCGCTATTGCGCTTCGTTCTTTGCACTTGCCCTGCGCGCCGACCGCCAAGAAGCCGCGCAGGGTTTTCTATTTCCTTCCCTTTGACCCAAAGGCAAGCAATGCGCCCAATATCGCAATTGGAACGCCGACAATTGCAGCGCCTAAAACAGCGATTGCAAGCCCAACTAATGCGCAAGCGGAGCCGATTAGCACCAACGCTTTATTCGTGTTCCGCCGACCTGACACGGCATGATTGCTTGTTGTTTGATTGCTCGCACTGTCTTTCTCATGCTCTGTTTGCTGCTGGTTTTCGTTAACTAACGGTGCGTTGTTTGCATTGCCAGCATCAGCCAATGAAGCAGCATAGCCGCTGCAAACGATGCTTCTAAACTCTTCGTCGCCATACTCGAAATAGGAATCGCCGAACTCATCCTTTACGCGCTTCGGGCGGCGGCGCGGCTCACCAAAAAGAAAATCATCGAGAATCGAATTGAAGCAATGCGCTGTTGCTCTTACGTCGTTCAACGCGTCATGCGCTCCGAAGTCACGATATCCGTAGAAAGCCGCGCAATCTTCCAACTTGCACCATGACCATTCATCATGCGTGCCGTCCCATGCCCCGTGTATCTTCGCAAACTCCTTCATCACGTCAAACGTCTGTCGATCTGGTATATCCAAGCCTGAAGCTCGAAGAAATCCTAGGTCGAAATCGGCATTGTATGCGACGTATAGCTTAGCGCTCTTGAAAATCGGTTCAATTTCCGAACGCCTTTCTATAATCGTCTGCTTGTCCTTCACCATAGACGGGGTTATTCCGTTTATGCTTTCTGCTTTAGGCCACCTTTTGCGATCTGATGGCTTCAATAGGTCGCAAAACAGAACGTCACCCTCAAGATTCATGACAGCAAGGGACAGTATTTCATCGCGGCGAGAACCGCCGATGTTCAAGCCGGTTGTCTCGGTATCAAAAACGATTACCTTCTTTGGGTCAATCGCTTGTAATTTCTCTTTTCTAGTCATTTCCGCCACCAATCTTTAGCGTATCCGTCAAGCCAAGGATGAAGTCAGCAGAGCAATTCAGGGTCTCAACAATTAGCCTGACTTCTTCGCCGTTGGGTGCGCGCTTCCCGCTTTCCCATCTAGAAATCGTCTGCTTATGAACGCCGACCGCTTCTGCAAGCTGATCTTGGTTGAAGCCATTAGCCTTGCGTGCGATGGCAATTCGAGCGCCAATGAGCTTCTTTGTTTCGGTGCTATCCATAGCAACCCCTATCAAGCGTAACCGTCTCGGATAATTGTATACAAATTATTGTTGACACGCTAGACCAAACGGCTTACTCTTTTGCTTGCCCCGAAATAAGCCGTATGGTTTATTTCATCTCTCTTTCGGATGATTGGAGGTGAACAATGAGCGAGAACTATAAGGCAGCGCGCGAGCGGAAAGGTCTTACGGCTCAGAAGGCCGCGACTCTTCTTGGCGTTTCCATCACGACGCTTAGCAATTGGGAGACGGGCAAGACTTCGCCGACAGCGCCCATGCTCATAGAGCTTTGCAAACTCTATGAGTGTACCGCCGATGAGCTTTTGGGCATCGTCGCTCTTTCGAGCAACTAAAGCGGAGGTTTCGAAACGTGAAAACCGATAAGAAAACCTTTGGTTTTGGAGGTGGTATTACGAATGCCCAAACCGTGCGGCCTAAGCGCTGCGCAGCGCCAGTGGTGCAGATGCGCCGTTGCGAAAACGCGCGAATGGCTGCGAAGAAAGATGCCCGCCCGAAGCGGCAACTTCGAACGGGCGCGTCAAATTGCAGGCCGCAATTGACAGAAGACAGTATAGCGCGCATGCCGCGCTGGCAGCGCTGGGGATTGTATGCGCTTGCGGCTCTCACCATGTCGGGAATCATCCCGGCGCTTGCATGCAACGCGCTGCTCTGGCTATGCGAAAGCGTGGGCTGGTGGCTTCTCGTTCCGCTCTACGTCGTGGTTGGGCGCGCTCTCTGGCGCGTGATGTGGTCATGAAGGCCGAAGTCTACCGCGACAATGCGGGCTTCTGGATGGCGCGCATAGAGGAAGACGCGAGCACGCCCGAAAACCGGGGCATCGGCACCGTGTATCGCCGCCAGATGCTACCGGTAGCGCCCTCGGCGAGCAGGGCGGAAGCGGAAGCAGCATTGCGACGCGTCATGAGCCGCGAAGCGAGGTGCCCGCATGGACACCGATAACTACACGCGACCGCTCGAAGCCGTCATGCGCGATGAGCGCCAGCGCGTCTACTCGATGCCGCTAAAGGTCGCCGATAGGCGCTACCTGTTCAAGGAGTGGTGCGAGAAGAACCCGAAGGCGCTGCGCGAAATCGAGCTTACGGCGCTCGCAATCGACGCTCGCGGGCTTCGCGTCTCAACTAAGTATCTCATCGAGAAGCAGCGCTACGAAGGCACCGTGAAGCTCGTTGGCGTTCCATTCGTTGACGATCAGGGCAACGAACACACCTACGGAATCAACAACAGCGACAGTTCTTTGCTCGCGCGATGGCTGCTAGAGCGGCACCCGGAAATGCGCATCGAGCTTAGAACGTCCATGTTCGACAAGGAGAAGAAAGATGAAGCGTAAGGAAATCACCGGCACCATCGCCAAGGTCGGCGCATCGACGTTCGCGCTGAACGGGAGCATGACGCTCCTTAACCAGAAGACCGGCGAAGCGCTCGATATCGACATGCCCTCAACGCTCGCGATCATTCGCGGAACCCTTGCATGGGTTGACACGCTGCTTGAAGAGGACGCGAAGCCTGAGCCTAGCGCCGTTAAGAACATGCAAAAGCTGCTCACCTACGTTGGCGGCTCTATCGCCTATGACATTTCGAGCGATGAGACGGAATAGCGCGCAGGAAGCGTTGCCGCTCGATTTCGGCGAACCGCCGATGCCAGACCCCGAAGCATGTGAGTTCGAAACGCTGCGCTGGAAGGGCAAGACCTGCTGCACGTTTCGCGGGCGCGACATTTGGACGAACTGCCGGGAGATAGGGCGCTGCGTATGGAGCGGATGGCACCAAAGCGGCAAGGCGTGCGAGTTCGGCGACGAGGAAGACGGTTAGGGGGTGACAACGTGCCTACAAGGGAGGAAACGACCGCCGCGCAAGAGCCTATGGCCTTCTTCTCGCACGATTCAAACGCTTCTCAGGACGTTAAGTGCCAAAGGCTCATACATCGCCGGGGATATGACGGATACGGGCGCTGGTGGCGGCTCTGCGAGTATCTGGCGGCGACCAAAGGGCACCGCATCGCATTCGAGACGGAGGAAGACGCGCTTATTCTCGCGGGCGTTCTCGGCTTCGGGCAATCCGGCGCGTTCGATGAGTTCATGGCGATTGAGGATTGCAAATCCTTCGTCTCTGAGCTGTTGGATATCGGGCTTCTCGAACGCGATCCTGACGGCTTCTTGACGAACTTTCGGATGCTCAAAAACGCGCTTTATTTCGGTCGCCAACGCGCAAACGGGCGCAAGGGCGGAAGGCCGCACAAAAACGCAAAGAACAACGATTCAGCAGGTCAGGAGGTGTAAAGACATGACTTGTAAACCCAATGCAAAACCGCTGGTTTTAGGTTGGCTAAACCCACTCGCAAATGGGTGCCTAACCATAAAACAAAACAAAACAAGAAGGAGTGGGTTTGGTTCTTAAAACCAAACCAAACCCACTCACTTGCTTGTCAGTCAACCTAACAAGCAAGGTTGTTTCTCTTGCTTCTTCTCTTTGCAAGCACTTCCGAAACGCACGGATCGGCGATTTCAGACCTCTGTTTTCAACATGTTTTCCACAGAGTTTTCCACATTGCGTGTTTGGAGGTGATTAGCGGTGCCATACGGGACGTATCACGGGCGCGTAGAGATACGACGATGCCCAATCTGCGGCAAGGAGCGACCCATCGACTGGTTCGTTCGAAACCATCGGGAACACGAATCGTGCTGGCTCTGCCGTGAGACGGGCAGGGACGGCAGCAAGGCAGAAAAGGAGGCGCGCGATGACCTCATCGGATGAAATCGAGCGTGAGCTTGTGAGTTCGACGCGAGCCGTCATCGCGTCAATCAGGAGTCGGCTCGCGGACGCTTTAGAGCTGTTGTCCAAGCCGGATGTCGATTGGGACGCCGCTTGCGATCTCAGCCTAGACATCTGCGACCTCGCGAGCGGTTTAAACGTCAAGTGCTGCGTTGGCATCACAAAGTTTGGAAAGGCTAAATGACATGATCGAGGTTAAACAGGCAAAGACGCTCTCGGAGCTTTCGGGATGCCTCGCGGGAAACACCGTCGAGCATCCGGACCATTACGCCGGAGACGGCAAGATCGAGTGCATGGACGCGATGCGCTCGATGATGAGCGGCGACCAGTACGCCTTGCCGCCCATCGCCGCCCACTGGTGGGCGGCAGCCTTCAAGTACATCTGGCGCTGGCGGCGCAAGGGCGGTGTTCAGGACCTGCGCAAGTGCCGCCAGTGCATCGACTACCTCATTGCCGAGATCGAGGGTGGGCAGTGAAGCGGTATCAAATCGTTCTCTGCATCGCCGCGTTTGCTACCACCGTAGCCGCATTCTGGTGCGCCTATCGGATTGTCTACGAGCAACTGCTAGGCGTTGCGCGTTTTCTCTTGTTCCTTGCCCTCGCGGCACTGACTATCTAGGAGGTTTCACATGGACAAAAACGCTGGTTCGAAGCCCCGCAAAACGGAGTTTCGCGACCTTGGCACGCGCGAAGGCTTCATCGGCGCTATCAGGGATTGCGGTCAGTACATCATCGACCACGCAGATGGTCTTCTTGGCGAGTATCCGGGTGTCGCAATCTCGCATATGAGCATCACAGCCGACTTCTACTTTGACAGCGTGCCGACCGTGACGGTCAACTTTGACGGCGCGCCGACCGTGACGGTCAGCAGAGAACACATCGTTTTGCCCAATTTCGACAATCAGGAGGTTTAGACATGGACAACATGACCGATAAAGAGGCTATCGGATACTTTGGATGCTTGGTAATCGTCCTGTTCTTCGTATTCTCAATCGTTGTGAGCATCGCCGTTGGCGTGTTTTTCGGCGCTGGGTTCGGGCTTCTCGCCTTTGCGCTATTCATTGGGTTCGCTATCGTCTGCACGCTCAAAGCGTTCGTGAAGGCGGGCAAGTAACATGGGCGGCAAGTACGAGGTTCGCGGCGCTATGAGCGGGCTTTGCCCGTTCTGGGAGGGGCAATTCACTAACTCACTTGCCCACGCTCTTTGGCTGCTTGTGCGGTTCTCCATGAAGTACCGCATCGTTGAGTTCCACATCAGGAAAGAGCCGCTGGATTGCGCCGAGTGCGTGGACGAAGAGTGCCCGTCTAGGATTCGCGGCAAGCGCGAGTGGTCATGATGGCGGTTAAGGTCAGGCGCGGCGCAGACGGCGTTTTCGAATGCCGTTTGTACCTTGGGCGCAGCATCGACGGCAAGGCGATTCGCCCTTACAAGCGGTTTCCGAATGCGGCTACCGAAGAGGAAGCGCAAGCCCTCGCTGAGACGTGGGCGGCTTACGTGACGGCTGACGGAACGGTTAGAAGCGCCCGCTTGACCGATTTGCTCGAAGATTACGTGCAACTTAGGGAGCGCAACGGCGCAAGCCCTAACAGCATCAAGAGCTACAGACTGTTCATCAAGTACGTTGCCCGTTTCCTGAAGACCGCCAACGCTCGCGATCTGGGCGTTATGGACTTCAACCGCTTTGAGCAGCGTTTGCTTATGGCTAAGGCCGAGGGTGGGCAGGGGCTTTGCCGCAATAGCGTTATCAATGTTCACAACTTCCTGCGCGGAGCCTATAACCACTTCGTAGACGCTGGTATTTGCGACGCTAACCCGCTGGTGTACGTCGCCAAACCGTCGCCGGTACGGCACGAAGCTTCAGCGCTCACCGAATGGGATTTCGAGGGCTTCAACGAGAAGCTAGAGGGTGCGCTTAGCAAGGAGATCAAGACGAAGGCCGATTACCGCGCCGCCGTCTACGCCTTCGCTTCGTGGCTGTCGCTCGTTACCGGCATGCGCGTTGGCGAGGTGTGCGCGGTGCAGCGCATCGACGTTAAGCGCGTCTTGTCTTACGTCCACGTCGGCGGAAACGTCATTGAGGGCAAGGGCAAGAAGCCCTATCGCCGAAACGTCACCAAAGGCCGCAAGTGCCGCAACGTCGCGCTTACGCAAGACGATATCGCGGTCATTGATGCCTTCACGAAGCTTCAGAGCGCCGTTCTGGGACGTTTGGGCGCAGATTGCCCACTGGTGACGCTAGACGGCTCATATATGCGCCCAACGACGATTTCACGGGCTTTCAGCCGCATACGCGACGCGTGCGGACTACCGCGAGAGATCACGTTTCACAGCTTGCGTCACACGCACGCTTCATGGCTCATCGCCAACGGCTGCGACCTGAAGACGCTATCTGAGCGCATGGGGCACGCGGACGAAGCAACGACGCTTCGAATCTACGGCCACCTGATGCCCGGACGCGACGCGGCGGCGGCTCAGCTCTTCAGCGAAGCGAAGCGCCGCGCGGCGGGTTAGGAGGTGTGCCAAAGGTGAACCAAAACGCCGTTTTCGGGCATCGCGGCGACCGAGGACGAAACGCGAGATAAACCGCCGCTTTCGGTACGGGTTGAAAGCGCCTGTGCCAGATAAGAAGTAATTATCAGGCAATCACGAAGAAGGGGGGTGCCATGAACCAAGACGAGGCTCGGGAACTGGTTGCGAATCTCGATGTGAGCGACAAGTTGAAGGCGCAAATGATGCGGACTTTCGACGCGTTGCAGGATCGATGGGAGAAAGACCGAGATGCGGCAGCGACCGCGTACCAGATTGACATTCCCGCGCAATCGATTCGGATCTGCGGAGAGCTTCAGGCGCGGCACGCTCTGGACATGCTGAAGAGCCTGAAGCTCACCGGAACTTATCGAGTTATGAAAGGTGGAGTAAGTGAAGGAAATCGAGGTTAACGATGACGAGTGGATGCGGATCAAGCACAAGCTTATGACCTCCACCGTCGAGGATGCACTGAGCGACTACACGGAACCGGTTCGCATCGTGCACGGATGCGAGTACGTGACTTTCGAAAGGGGCAACGATGATTCCGAATCTGACCACTGAGCAACGCCGCGAAAACCTCGAAAAGGCGAAGGCCGCACGCCGCCGCCGAGCCGCGATCTTGAAGGGCGTTGCCGATGGCTCTTACAGCGTCGTTGACGTTCTCAACATGGCGCTCGAAGACGAGACCGTTTCGCGGATGAAGGTTTTCACGCTCATAAAGGCCGCACCGGGCTACGGATTCGCCCGCACGCAGCAGACCATGAAGCGGCTGCACATATCCGAATCTCGGCGCATCAAGGGGCTTGGTGCAAATCAGCGCGCCGCGCTTGTGGAGGTGTTCGCATGAACGCTGATAGTGTCGAGTACATCATCAGTTTCATTTTTACTGTTGCCCTGCTTGCGTGTTTGACGCGCATTGCTTGTCGGCTTACCGAAATCCTCGACGCGATAAGGGACTTGCATAGCTTTTCGGTTATCCCAAGAAACATCGACGTGTTCATAAAGAGGAAGGGCAAGGATAACGATGAGTCTTAACAAGATCACGCTTTCGGGCAATCTCGGCGCAGATGCCGAGTTGCGCTATACGAAGAGCGGAAACCCTGTCGTTTCGTTCTCGCTGGCTGTCAACGAGCGAACGCCGAACGGCGACGGCACATGGGGCGAATACACGAACTGGCCTGATTGCGTCATGTTTGGTAAGCGCGCTGAAGCGCTCGCGCCGTGGCTTCGCAAGGGAACCAAGATTTCGCTTATCGGGCGCATCCACACGCGAAGCTACCAGAAGGACGGTCAGAGCATCAAGCGATGGGAAGTTCGCGTTGATGACGTGGAACTCATGCAGTACAAGCGCGACGCGCAATCACCAGCACCAGCAAACGCAGCCGCGCCCGGTCTTGCAATGGCTACCGGCGACCCATCGCCTGTTGCGCCAGTGCAACCGGCAGCGCCAGACCTTTACGACGATGACGTACCGTTTTAGGGGGAGAAGGATGTTCGGAATCAAGAAGAAGGGCGCAGAGATCAAGCAGCCCGTTTATGTCGTGCTCGTGCCGGAGGTCGCGGCATACGCCAGTGCCGCTTCGTTCCCGGTAGATTCGGCGGGTAAGCTCGTTTTTCTCAACGACACGGTGGAGCATGAGGGCAGCGAATATCAGGTCGTCGCGATGAGCCACCGAAACAAGGTTGTTATCCGTCCGAAGGGTCAGACTTACGGCGGCAAGTGGGTTAAGGCTGGAAGCGTGCGCGTCACGCGTCATGTTCTGGGGGTGCGCTAATGATTGGCAGGAAGCTTCGCGCTAAGAAGGTCAATGAGGGAATCGAGATGCCGCGATATGCGCATGAGGGCGATGCTGGGCTTGACCTTCGCATTACCGAGACTGTCAAGCTCGAACCGATGCAGAAGTGCGTTGTCGGTTGTGGCCTTGCCGTCGAGATTCCGAGCGGTTGTGTGGGGCTGGTGTTCCCGCGCAGCGGCCTTGCGGCGAAGCAGGGCATCACGCTTTCGAATAGCGTTGGCGTTATCGACAGCGGCTATCGCGGCGAGGTGTGCGCGGCGCTCATCAATCAGAGCTATGAGACGGTGACGCTCGAAGCGGGTACGCGCGTCTGCCAGCTTGTCGTTATGCCCTATGTGCCGTGCGATCTCGTGCCGGTCGATGAGCTGAGCGACACCGAGCGCGGCGCTGGCGGCTTCGGTTCAACGGGCGTTGAGTAGGTGAAGCAACGTTGAAGGCCAAGGAGTATTTCGAGGGTATCCGTGCCGAGGTGGTGAAGACCGACAGGGCGCGGGAAATGCTCGAACGCATGAGGGCGCGTGAGGGAGCCAAGGCGCAGAGCTATCATGCTGGTGGCGGCAGCGGGTACGCGGCAGACCCGATGGATTCCATCGCGAGGCGCATCGACTTCGAGGGGCGGCTAGAGAAGCGCATAGCCGCCGCAGAGGAAGCGCTAGACGAAGCCTGCGAAGTGCTCTACGGCAAGGACGGGCGCGGAGGGCTTGCGAAGCTGAAGGGCACGCGGTACGCAGACGCAATCTGCATGGGATACCTGCAAGCTCAACCGTGGCCTGAAATCGCCGATATCATGCAGTGCTCTCAGCAGTGGTGCCATGAGCTTTGCAATGCAGGTTTTGTGTATATAGACAAGGTAGGATGGGCGCACGTGAAGAACGCCTGATAAACGCCACTTGTGTTCACTTTCCTACTTATGCTAAAGTTCGGTACGGTGGATTAGGTCAAGGCCACGGGCAATCGCGCTCGTGGCCTTTTTCATGCCGTGACAGCTTAGGGGGTGCGCGATGGCTAAGGACTTCTCGCGCGCCTTCTACTCATCCGCCGACTGGGAACACGCCAGAGACGCGGCGCTGACGCGTGACGCTCACCTTTGCCAGCACTGCTTGCAGCAAGGAGAGATCACGCCCGCCGTCATGGTGCATCACATCACGGAGCTGACACCAGCGAACGTCAACGACCCGAACGTTGCGACCAACCTAGACAACCTCGTTAGCCTTTGCGACCGATGCCATAAGAAGGTGCATGGTTGGATAAGGCAAGGCTCAACGCGTCAAGGGTTGGCTTTCGACAGCGACGGGAACTTGATATCGCTTTCAGACTGACACACAAACACGACACAACGCGGCGCAAGCGCGGGAAATCGAACGCAAAACCGCAGGTAGACCCGCGTGACAATCCCCCCGGTCTGAAAAACGCAGACGGTGCCTAGGGCACCAACGCCGGGAGGTAATTTCATGCGCGCGCCGGATTTTCGAAAGGGGGTGGTCTTGCGATGACGGCGAAAGTAAGCAATACTTCGAAGGTTTCGCCGCGAGTTGCGGGCAGCAGCCCGCCGAAGCGCCCGGTTTCGAAGCAGAAGCGCGTAGAGAGCGAGCTGAAGAAGCTTCGCGAGATCACCAAGGGCGCTATTCCCGACGAGAAGCGAAAAGCCGTCATGCCGCTTCTAGCGAACCTCGCGTTTCTGAAGGTCAAGCTTGACGATGCCCGCGCCGATCTGCTCTACGAAGATATCTTCACCGAGTACGACAACGGCGGCGGGCAAACCGGGCTGCGCGAGCACCCCGGCTTCAGCGCATACAACAAGCTGTTCACCACGTTCTCGCGCGGCGTGAAGCAGCTTACCGACATGATGCCGAACGGCACCGCCGCTGCCGACGCGCTCATTGACTTCATCAATGAAACGCGGTACGGCTAGGGCGAAGTCTAAGGGCGGCTCGTGCGAGCGCGCGATACGCGAATACTTCGGCGGCATACTGAGCGGCGAGATCATAGCGTGCGAGAAGATGAAGCAGGTTGCCGCCCATGTCCTGCGCGACATGGACAACACCGACCCGCTCTATCCGTACCACTACCGCGAAGAGTTCGCGCAGAAGCACGTTCGGTTCATCGAAAGCTTCTGCCGCCTACCGTCCGGGCGCTTAGGGCACGATTTCAAGCTAGAGCTTTTCCAACGCGCCATTCTGTCGGTCGTTTTCGGGTTCGTTGACGCTGAGGGCGTGCGGCAATATCGCGAAGTGCTCTGGATTATGGGGCGCAAGAACGGAAAGACCGCGCTTGCGTCTGCGATAGAGCTTGACCTGCTCGTGAACGACGATGAGGGCGCGCCGGAGGTATACAACGTCGCCACCGCCCACGATCAGGCGGCAAAGGGATTCAACAACGCGTGGCGCATGGTTCAGACAAGCCCCGCGCTCGCAAAGCACATCCGCAAGCGCGTTGCAGACCTCTACTGCGATCTGAACATGGGGAGCATCCGCGCGCTGAGCGCCAACACGAACCATCTTGACGGATTGGACATTTCCGGCGCTATCGTTGACGAGCTGGCCGCGATGAAGAACCGCGATTTGTACGACCTGACGATGCAGGGCACGTCTGCACGCCGTCAGCCGCTCGTGTTGGAGATAACGACTAACGGATTCGTGCGCAATAGCATCTTCGATGCTCAGTACGAGTATGCGACCAAATGGCTTGACGGCAAGGCCACCGGCGAGAAGGCTGAGAGGTTCATCGCCTTCATATTCGAGCTTGACGAACGCGAGGAATGGGAAGACGAAGGCGCTTGGGTAAAGGCGAACCCCGGTCTCGGCACCATCAAATCGCTTTCGGCTCTTCGCCAGAACGTTTCGAAGGCGAAGGACGATGCAACTTACCTTCCGACGCTGCTAGTTAAAGATTTCAACCTGATAGAGAACCAGTCGCAAGCTTGGCTCACGTGGGCTGAAATCCATAACGAAGCGACCTTCGACCCCGGCGACGGCTCTTTCACCTATGCCGTTCTTGGAGTTGATGCGGCGGACACAACCGACCTTACCGCCGCGTGCCTTCTCATGCAGCGGCCTAACGACCCGAACATCTACGCGCTTCACATGGCGTGGATACCACTTCGCGCCTTGGAGCAAGCCGAGCGCGAGGGGCGGCGCGGAGGGCGCGACGGCGTGCCTTACGACGCGTGGATTGCGCGCGGGCTTATGCGGACGTGCGAAACGCCCATCATGGACAAGCGCGACGTTCTGGATTGGGTGGCCGAGGTGCAGGACAAGTACGGCATCTATGCCGTAGCGTGCGGCTACGACCCGTGGCACATGCGAGACGTTCCAACCGTGGAAGCATACGAAGACTATTTCGGCGCTGACAACCTGCAAAAGGTCATTCAGGGCGCGCAAACGCTGTCAATGCCGATGAAGGAGCTTCGAGCGCTCTACAAGGAAGGGCGCATCGTGGACAACGCCAACCCGATTGCCGAATGGTGCCGCTCGAACGTCGCCATTCGAACCGACGTGAACGGAAACATTCAGCCGGACAAGAAGAACCAAGACCCGCGCAACCGCATAGACGCGTGGGCTGCTGAGTGCGACGCGTTCATCGCGATGAAGAACATTGCGGACGATTACCGCGCGATGATAGGAGGTTAGAGTTGAGCAGATCACAACCGTTCGTGCGCTCGCTCTTCGATGCGGTGTTCCACCGTCCGCAGATGCAAGCTGTCAACGGCTACTTCAGCACGTTCACGGCCTATGCGCCGAGCTTCACAACATGGCAGGGTGGGCTTTACGAAGCCGAGCTGACGCGAAGCATCATCGAGAGCGGCGCAGACCACGCTAGCAAGCTGAAGCCCGAGGTTTCGGGCTCTGCTCAGCCTGTCGCGGCGCGCGCTCTCAGGCAGCAGCCTAACCCGTGGATGACAACCCCGCAGTTTATCAAGCGCATCTGGACGATTCTTCAGGTGAACGACACGGCGCTCATCATCCCGATAGACACGGGAGACGGCACCACTATAACGGGCTACTACCCCGTTCTTCCGAGCCAGTGCGAAGCATACGACGTTGACGGCGAGCTTTGGCTAATGCTCACGTTCCCGACCGGCGACAGCGTGCTTGTCGAGTGGTCGCGCGTGGGCGTTATGACACGCCACCAGTACCAAAGCGATTTGTTCGGCGACGGCACGAACGTTCTTCAGCCGACGTTGGAGATGATGCACGCGCAGAACGAAGCCGAGCAGTCGGCTATCAATCAGGGCGCGGCGGTGCGGTTCATCGGCAAACTAAGCCAGAACCGCAACGATGGCGACCAAGAGAAGGCGCGCAAGGCGTTCAACGCTCAGCTTTCCGCAGACAACGCGGGCGGCATCGCCGTATATGACAAGCTGTTTTCAGACGTGCAACAGATAACGCCGAACAGTTACACGGTCGATGCGGCGCAGATGGAGCGAATCGAGAAGAGCGCTTACCGCTTCTTCGGCTCCAATGAGGATATCGTCACAAACTGCGCGGACGAAGACACCTTCAACAGCTACTACGAAGGACGCATCGAGCCGTTCGCTGTCCAGCTCGGGTTCGTTATCACCTCCATGACGTACACGTCGGACGAGATAGCGCACGGAAACTCAATCATGTTCAGCGCGAACCGACTAGAGTTCGCCAGCAACACGACGAAGCTTAACGTCTCGGTCGCGCTGTTCGACCGTGGAATCTGGTGCGGCAATCAGGTTGCCGATGTTTTCCAATCGGCGCACTACGACGGCGGAGAGCGGCACGTCATACGCGGCGAGTACATCGACCTTGCGCTCATCAGCGAGCACACGGCGGAACAGGCGGCGCAGGCCGCAGAGACGAACGCAAACATAGCCGCTATCGACGCGAGCAGCGGCGTTGGAACCAGCAAGGAGGTAGACGATGCCAGCGAAACCGAGTGAGCGGCAATACCGTTCCCTTGCCGTGTCGCTCAACGTGCGGACGGCTGACGGAAGCGCGAACAAGCGCTTTGACACCGATTACTACGTCGAGGGCTACGCATCGACATTCAACGACCCATACGTGCTTTTCACCGACTGGGACGGCAACGAGTATCGCGAGATCATCGACCCCGGCGCTTTCGACGGCGCGGACATGAGCGACGTTATCATGCAGTACGACCATGCGGGCAAGGTGCTTGCGCGCATGAGCAACAACACGCTCATTGTCGAGCCTGACAAGCACGGGCTTTTCATCGCGGCAGACCTTAGCGGATCTCAGGCCGCGCGCGACCTTTACGAAGAGATTACTAACGGCCTTATTACGCGCATGTCGTGGGCTTTCAGCGTGGGCGCTGACGAATACGACCGGGACACGCACACCACGACTATTACGCGCGTCAAAAAGGTTTTCGACGTGTCGGCGGTGAGCCTTCCGGCTGACCCCAATACGGAGATTTCAGCAAGAAACCTGCTCAACGGAGTGATTGAGCAGTCGCGCAAGGAGCTTGCGCGCCGTAAGAGTGCCCTTGCAATCGCGAGGGCGACGCTGGCAATCGCCAAGAGCAGAAAGGTTTAGGACAATGGACGAACTGACTATGGATGACCTGCTTAACGAGCTTCAGGGGTTTGTTGACAAGTACAAGGCCGATGACGGCACCGATGCTGAGCCGAGCGAGCAGGACGCAGAGCGCATGAGCGCGCTTACCGCCGAGATTGAGAAGCGAAACGCCGCCGCAGCGCAGCGCCGCGACAGCCACGCCGCGACCGTCGCCGCCGCGCGCGCCGCTATCGAGAACGGCAGCGCCCGCCGCGTCGATGCCGTGCCGCTGGGCACTTCCGCGAGCGCTCGCGGCGCTCTGCCGCAGGTGCGCGACACGACCGACTACAACGCCGCCGCCCGCCGCGCTTGGGTGAAGGACATTGCCCGCCGGAGCGGCGTGCAGCTCATCGAGGGTACCGATTTCACGCAGGTTGAGCGCGACGCTTACAACGCGCTTGTCGAGCGCCGCACCGCGTTCGCGCATCTGACCAGCAACACCGATGCGGTTATCCCCGTCGAGCTTCAGACGCAGATTTTCACGCTGATTGACAACACGGCTGTTCTCTACGGCGACATCCATAAGGACAACTTCCCGCATCAGTTCGAGCTTATCCGCCATAAGGGCATCACGGCTGGCGACGCGGCGAAGACCGATGAGGGCGCAGCGCCCACCGATGAGGAGCAGAACGAGTTCGACACCATCACCCTTACGGGTGAGGAGATCAAGAAGACCGTCAAGATGAGCCGCAAGATGGCGGTTCAGTCTATCAACGGCTTTGAGCAGTACATCGTCAACGAGACTGGCGCGCGCCTTGCCGTCGCTGCCAACGCGCGAGTTCACGCCAAGACGGTTGACACCACGCTTGGCATGGATCCCGGCAACAAGATTAACTGCGCAACCGCTGGCACCCTGAAGAAGGCTGATATCACCAAGCTTTTGGGCATGCTCTACACCTACGGCAACCCCGCGCCGAAGGGCTGCATTATCTACGCCAACGGCAACACCATCTGGAACCACATTGCTATGGTCGAGGATGCCAACGGGCGCTCTTACTTCGTGGACGAGAAGACCGAAGACCCCGCCGTTGAGGGGCATATCTTCGGCAAGCTCGTCAAGCGCGACGATTCGATGGCGGACGGTATCATCAAGGCGGGCTATCCCGACCTGTTCCGTGGGAACATCTTCGACGGCGTGGACGTTACGCCCTACGTCGAGCCGGGTACGCAGAAGCGCTGCTTTGACGGATACCTGCTCTTTGACGGCGGGCTTACCGTGCCAAAGTCTTTCGGACATCTCACCATCGGCACCGCCGTTAAGGCTTAGGAGGTTCCGCATGGCAGAGAAGCCGAAGCTGCTTGACGCGTGCCGCGAAGCGCTGAGGATTCCCGCCGATTGCACCGACTTTGACGCTGAGATTGAAGACCTCATCGAAGCCGCCCGCGCCGCGATGCGCGCGGGCGGCGTTGCCGAGAAGGTAGCCGCCGACGATTCGAACGGCACCGTAAGGCTTGCGGTGAAGGTCTACTGCAAGGCGAACTTCGGCATGGACAACCCCGATGCCGACCGCCTTGCTCAGAGCTTCGAAGAGCTGCTTACCATGATGCGCGGAAGCTCGGAGTTCGGGGGCGCGTCATGAGCATGTGGGCTGGCACGTGCCAGCTCATAGCTAAGGCCGTCAAGAAGGACGAATACGGCGTGCAGAAGACGGAGGAAACCAAGCGCAAGGTGCCCTGCAACGTCTTCTCAATGGGCGACGCGGCCTATTACGCCGCCGCTGCCGCTGGCGTACACCCCGAAGCCGTATTGCAGATTCGCAAGAGCGCATACGAAGGTGAGCGGCTAGTCGAGTTCGAAGGCGCGCGGCTGAAGGTCGAGCGCGTGGACAGGTCAAGCCCCGACTTCGTGCGCCTGACGCTCTCAGAGGTGGTGGGCGAACGTGGCTGACGTGGATATTTCGCGCTTCATCGACGGGTGCATGAAAGAGTGCGTGGACGATAACGTTTCCGCGCTCGCGGAGAACTCGGCGGAAGCCGGAAAGCGCGCGGTGAAGCTCCTGAAGCAGAAGAGCAAGGTTCGCACCGGCGCTTACAAGAAGGGTTGGAAGGCCGACGTAACGACCGACGAGACGGGCACCGAATGCACCGTGCACAACCGGCGCTATCAGCTAACGCACCTTCTGGAGAACGGCCACAAGATCACGAACCAGACCGGCGAGTATTACGGCGACGTTCCCGGTGACGGCGTTATCGCCGAGGTGGCAGACCATGTGGCGCGCGAGTTCGCGGACATGGGGGGCGATGGCAGATGATCGGGCTAGACGAGCTTTGCGGCGTTCTCGATTCGCTCGGCATACCGTGGGCTAACCAGCGCTTCGCGGACGGCGAGGAACCCGCGCCGCCCTTCATCTGCCTTGTCGCGGGATACAGCGAAGCGGCATACGCCGACAACAACACCTACCTATCGTGGATGCCCTACGATATCGCGCTCTACACGCGGCACCGCGACTACGCGACCGAGAAGCGCATACGCGCCGCGCTCGAAGCCGCCGAGTGCCCTTACACGCTTGGCATCACAGAGATTGATTCAGAAGAGCTTACCGAAGCGGCGTTCACCGTTAACGTCGCCGAGAGTTAGGAGAGAACAAATGGCACGAAACGGATTCTTCGGCGTGAAAAACGCGCACTTCGCGCCCGTCGAGGACGAAGACGCGCTTACCTACAAAACGCCATTGCACGTTGCGGGCACCGTCGCAATCAGCATGGAACCGTCCGTTGAGACTGCGACGAGCTACGCCGACAACGAGGTTTGGCTTGACAAGCAGCAGGACAACGGCGGCTCTGGAACCATGAGCTTCTATGACACCGAGAGCACACCGGAGCTGCGCGCCCTCATCGCAGACCTCGTGGGCTACGAGATCGCGCAGGACGGGCGAACCATCCTGAGCGCAGACCGAACGCCTAAAAAGTTTGCCTTCATGTGCGAGCAGCCGGGGCACGTGCTCGGTCGCCGCCGCTGCCTTCTCATGTGCCAGCTCTCGAAGCCGACGCAGGAGCTTAACACCATTCAGGACACGCCTGAGGTCACGCAGCTCGATTACCCGTTCACGTGGCGACCCGTCACCATCCCGAGCACCGACATTCGCACGAGCGGATACGACAGCTTCACCGGCCTTGACGATTACGACACCTTCTTTAATGCGGTCGATATCGAGCTTGCGCACAAGACCAAGACCGTGTAGGAGGTTGCGAATGGTTATCAAGGTTGGCGAAAACGAGTTCGAAGCGACCTTCAACGCGTTCACGCCGATTGTGTTCTCTCGATACTTCCATGTCGTGAACACCAACGGCACGCGCAGACCGAAGGACATTAACGAAGCCGTGGGCGCTATTCTCGCCGCTCAGAACGAGTACGGTTTTCCGCCCATTGCTCCGCTTCTCGAAATCTTCTACGCGTGCATCAAGACGGCTACGCCGAAGTTCGATGAGACGTTCGATGAGTGGGTTTCGGCATTCCCCGCCGACGCATACGATCTGGGGCGCTCGGACGGTTGGGCTTCCGACGTGATGGAAATTGTTCAGGGTAACTTTTTTCCATCGGCGAAAGAGGTCATGGACACCGCGACCGCCGAAGAGGAAAGCGCCGCCGCTGCCAAGCGAGCTTAGCGACGCGTGCGACGCGCGATACATCTACAACTGCCAGCAATGCGGACTGACGCTTTCAGACCTTCAGATGATGAGTTACCGGCAGGTGCAAGACCTGTTGGAGATCAACGCGTTTTACGCCGACGCTGCGGCGCACTACGACGAGGACGAGAAGGCGCGCAAGGCAGAAGCCGCGTTCTGGTCATGACGTGAAGTGAGTTCTTGACGGCAGCGCACCCGCGAGGGCGCGTTGCTTCAAGCACTCATGGGACTTTGACAACCGAAGAGGGGTGATTACGTGGCGGTCACTTACAAGGGGCTTGTTATCAAGTTCGGCGGCGACACCACCGAGCTTCAAAGCGCCCTGAAGAAGGTTCAGCAAGCATCGCGCGACACCCAAAGCGACCTGCGCGACATCAACAAGGCGCTGAAGTTCGACCCCGGCAACACCGAGCTGCTAGAACAGAAGGTAAGGGCGCTCAATTCCGCATATAGCGAGACAGAGCAGAAACTTGACGCTTACAAGCAGGCGCTCGCTCAGTTGGAGAGCAAGAAGCAGAGCGGGGCGCAGCTCACGGCTCAGGAAGAACGGCAGTACGATAGCCTGAAGCGCGCGATCATGCAGTGCGAGCGGCAGCTTGACAGCTACGGTACCGAGCTTTCGGACACCGCGCGTCAGGCCGAAGGCTCGAAGACGGCTCTTGGCAAGATCGGCCAGACCATCGAGGACAACGCCGACAAGATTTCAAGCGCAGGCTCCAAGATGGCGGGCGCTGGCACGAAGCTTTCCGGCGGCATCATCGGCGCTGCCGGTGCGCTCACGGGGCTTGCATCGAGCCAAGAGGAAGCCATACAGCAGAGCGGGCAGCTTGAAACCGCGTGGAAGAACGCGGGCGGCACCGCCGAGCAGGCTTCGTCCACGTACGGCATGTTCTATCGTCTGCTTGGCGAATCCGACACGTCAACCGAAGCAGCGCAGAACCTAGCGCGCCTTACCACCAACCAGCAGGAGCTTAACCAGTGGACGAACATTGCGGCGGGCGCGTATGCGACGTTCGGCGACGCACTTCCGCTCGAAAACCTCGCTGAAGCCGCGCAGGAAACGGCTCACACGGGAACGGTCACGGGCGGTCTTGCCGACGCGCTCAACTGGTCTACCGCATCCACCGAGCAGTGGAGCGCCGCGCTCGCTGGTCACGGCGCCGCGCAGGCGGCTTTCAACGCGGCGATTGACGAAGGCGCGACGAAAGAAGACGCGTTCAACGCGGCGCTTGCCGCGTGCGGCAGCGAGCAAGAGCGCTCGCAGCTCATCACCGAGACGCTCACGGGCTTGTACGGCGAAGCCGGTAAGCAGTATCAGGAAACCAACAAAGACCTTCTTGCATCGCGCGACGCGCAGAACGAGATGAACAAGAGCATGCAGGAACTCGGCGAAGCGGCGATGCCCGTGAAGACCGCCGTAACCGAGATCGGAACGAGCTTGCTCAACACGCTCGCGCCAGCGCTCGAAACCGTCACGGGGTGGTACAAGAGCCTTTCGCCCGAGCAGCAAGAGCTTGTGAACAACCTAGCCCTTGGCGCTGTCGCCTTCGGCGGCGTGACAACCGCCGTCGGCAAGACCATGGAAGCCGCCGAGGGCGTGGGGAGCGCCTTCAAGACCGCTGGCGAGCTTTGGGGCGGCGCGAAGAAGACCATGGGAGACACGGGTTTTCTAAGCAAGATCGGAACCGGCTTCTCTAACATCGTCACCAAGGCGGGCAGTCTGGGCGGAATGCTCACCGGCACGCTCTCTAGCGGATGGACGAGCTTCACGGGGCTTATAGCCGCGCATCCTATCGGCCTTGGCGTTGCCGCCGTGTCAGCCGCTGTCGCTGGTCTTACGTGGTTCTTCACGCAGACCGAGACGGGTAAGCAGATGTGGTCTGACTTCACGGGCTGGATTTCGGAGAAGTGGCAGGGCGTGCAGGATTTCTTCGCTGGTGTGCCTGAGTTCTGGGGCGGAATCTGGGAGCAGGCGAGCACCGGCGTTTCGGATTTCTGCACCGGCGTTGGCGAAAAGTGGGAGCAGCTGAAGCAAGGGGCTTCCGACACTTGGGAGAACATCAAAACCGGAGCTTCGAACGCTTGGAACGACCTTAAAACCAACGTCGGGAACCTCGCGCAAGGCGCGGTCGATACCGTGTCTAACGGGTGGAACAACCTCACGAGCAACACGCAAACGGCATTCTCGAACATCGGCCAGACCGTGCAGAACGACATGAACACCGCGAAGACCGTTGGCAGCTCTGCGGCTGGCGCTCTGCAAGCCGCGATGAACGGCGACTGGGAGACGGCGAAGAGCCAAGCGGCAAACGCCTTCAACGCAATCAAAGACAACGTCGGCTCGAAGCTTGACGCTGCCGAGAGCACGGCAGTTAGTATCGCAGACCGCATCGGCGACAAGCTGGGTTTCCCCGGCCTTGGCGCTAAGGTGCAAGGCGTGTTCGACGGCATCAAGGGGTTCATTCAGAATCCCATTGAAAGCGCGTGGAACGCGATTTCGAGCATCCCGAGCAAGATCATGAACGCCTTTGGCGGCATCAGGATAAGCATTCCGAGGCCGAAGCTTCCGCACTTCAACGTGAGCTGGAACGACTTCGGCCCCGTGAAGCTGCCGAGCGTAAGCATCAGCTGGTACGCGAAAGGCGGCATCTTCGACGCGCCTTCGGTCATCGGCGTTGGCGAAGCAGGCCGAGAAGCGGTCTTGCCAATCGACCGCCTTTCCGACCTCATGGCCGATGCGCTCAACCAGATTGGCGCTTTTAGGCAGCAGCCCGCGTCTCAGGTTGTGTCCGTCAACGTCGAGCTTAACGCTCAGATTCGCGACGGCGTGGACGCATACGAGACAGGCCAGCAGATCGGCGCTGGCATCGCAAGCAAGCTGAAGCAAAGGGGTGTTCCGGTTGCAACTTAGACGGACTAGGAACCAGCACGACCGAATCATCTTTAACGGCACCGACCTATCGAAGCTGGTTTACTGCAAGGTGCGCCGCCCCATCATGGCGACCGTCAACGCGACGTTCGAGAGCGTGCCGGGGCGGCATGGTGAGGTCTTCAAGAGTGCCTACCGTGGCGGCTACGACCTTCCTGTTGAGATTTGGCTTAGGACTGAAGACCGCCGCGAGGTCGCGGAAATGCGGCACAAGCTCGCGGCGGCTCTTTGGACGGACGAACCCGCGCCGCTCTACCTTCCCGATGACCCGACGCGCTACCTGCTTGCAATCGTGAGCGGCAGCACCGACCTAGACGAGATTACCGACGATTGCCCGACTACAACCGTGACTTTCCATATCGGCGACCCCGACTATTACGGACAGCGCCGCCGCATGGAGGTTTCGGCTGGCAACATCTACGTTAACGCTGGCGGCAACCGCCCCGCTCACCTGCAAGTTACGGCGAAGCCCGCCGCTGGAAGCACGTGGCGGATTACGAACGTCGATACCGGCGAGTTCGTGGCTATCAACACCGCGCTTACGTCTTCGAGCACCATACGGCTTGACATGGCGACCGAGCACGCGACGGTTAACAACCAGACCGCGCCGGTAACGATTGATTCGGATTACTTCGAAATCAACGGACGATGCCACCTGAACATCACCAACGGCACCGCGATTCTTGAGTGGGTGGAACGATGGCTTTAGTTAGACGTATCAGCTTCACCCGCTTCAACCGCTGGGGCGACAATCTGGGGCGGCTCACGGTGAGCGCCGCGACGCACACCGACGCGCTGGACGGCACCGACGAGCTCAACATCACGTGTGCCGAAGACCTCGTGAAGGGAGATCGCGTAGTCTGGATTGACCTTCAGGGCGTGTGCCACGAACACATCGTTGACACCATCGACCGCGTACACGACGATGACGGAGCGCCAGAGACGCAAGCCGTCTGCATCAACTCGGTTAACGAGACGTGGGATGACTGGCTGGACGATAAGCGGCCTTCTGGCAGCGTGTCGGTAGCCCTCACATCCATTCTCGCAGACACGCGCTGGGAGGTCGGCACGTGCGATCAGGGCGGCACCGCTTCGCGCACCTTCTACCACATCAGCGTGCGCGAGGGCATAGCCGAGCTGCTGGAAACGTGGGGCGGCGAGCTTGAAACGACCATCGTTCACAACGGCGCTGGCATCGTCGCGCGCCGCGTGAACATTCGCGCCCTTCGCGGGAACCAGAGCAGCGCAAAGCGCTTCACGTGGACTAAAGACCTCGTTTCGGTCAAGCGCTCAATGGCGAGCGACAACCCGAAAACGCGCGTCTACGGATATGGAAAGGGCGTTGAGACGGAGGGCGGCGGCTACGGTCGCCGCCTTACCTTCGGCGACATAAACGGCGGCAAGGACTACGTTGAGGATGCCGAAGCCACCGAGATTTGGGGGCACCCCGACGGAGAGGACGGCATTCTGCCCGCCGTGACCTCATACGTGAACGAGCAGTGCGAGGACGCGGCGCAGCTCTTGCAGGAAACGAAAGACTACCTGAAGCAGGTGAAGGATCCTAAAGTTACCTACACCGCTTCGGTTATCGACCTATACGCGTTCGGGCGTTCGTGGGAGGGCGTGGGCGTTGGCGATGACGTTGCGATCATCGACAAGGGATTCTCCGAAGAGGGCGTGCGGCTCCATGGCCGCGTGTCTCAGATCGAGCGCGACTTGCTCACCGGCGACGCTACGGTCACGTTCGGGACGCTCACCGACACGATGGCAGACATGTGGCAGAGCGTGAGCAACGCCCTGAAAGGAAACAGCCAGCAAAACGCGCTCTACGACGCGGCGGCTGGCACATCCGTTTCATGGCTCATTCAGCTTCAGCAGTCGCTCAACGCTCAGTTCAATTCGGTTGGTACCTACAGGGTCGAGACGTTCGAGCTTGGCACGATCTACAGCAACGTTCCCATAGACGCGCTGAACGGCCTACCGCTGCGCAGCACGTCTGGCATGTGGGCTGTCAACCTTAACGGCATGGGTCTTCGCCTTGCATCCGGCCTTACCTCAGACGGACAGTGGGACTGGAAGACTTTCTTAACCGGCGGCATGGTGACCGCAGACCTCATCAACGCCGGTACGATGCGAGCAGACCGAGTGCGCGCCGGTCTTCTCACCGACGAGGGAGGTAAGAACTTCTGGGACTTGACCACCGGCGAGTTCTCGCTTTCCGCAACGGCGACCGTCGGCGGCGATACGGTGCAGACAATCGCCGACACGGCGGCGAGCGGCGCGCAGCAAAACGCTGTCAAGGCCGCTGAGGAAGCGGACGCGAAGCGGCTAGAGGAAGCTAAGAAGTACGCCGCAGAGCAGGCATCTTCGGCTGGCGCCGACGCTAAAGACCAAGCCAAGAAGTACGTTGACGCGCTCGATGAAGCGCTGGGGCAGAAGAGCATCTTTGACCGTCTCACCAACAACGGTGAGACGCAGGGCGTGTACCTCAAAGACGGCAAGGTATACATAAACGCTACCTACATGGACACCGGCGTTCTTGACGCTGACCTGCTGAAGGCTGGAATCATCACCGACAAGGCCGGTAAGAACTTCTGGGACTTGACCACCGGCGAGTTCTCGCTTTCAGCCGACGCTTCGGTTGGCGGCGGCGATGTTGGAAGTTCTGTCGTGGCGGTAGATGTGCAATATGGCAACTCCACCAGTTCATCGACGGTACCGACCACATGGACAACATACGCGAACTGGAAGCAAGGTCAGTACCTATGGACGCGCCTAAAGCTCACGCTCGCAGATGGCAATACCGAATACACCACGGCGCACCGCATGGCGGACAATGACGGCATCGGCGTTTCTCAGGTGCGCGAGCAATACTATCTGAGCACGAGCAGCACCGCGCAGACCGGCGGCAACTGGTACTACTACCAGCCAACGTGGGTGAGCGGTCGCTACTACTGGACGCGGAGCGAAATAACGTGGTCTGACGGCACGAAGACGTACACAACGCCCGTGCTGGCGCGCGCCCTAACGTCTGGCAATCAATCTACCGACGATCTAGACGAAGACCTAGACCAGCGAGAGGTGTTCAACCGCCTGACGAACAACGGGCAAACTCAGGGAATCTACCTGAGCGGCGGGCTGCTCTACATCAACGCCAGCTACATTGAAACGGGTATCATCAGCGACCGTCTTGGGCGCAACACGTGGAACCTCAGCACCGGCAAGCTCACAACAAACTACATGACCGCAAACAACATCAGCGCTAACGGGACGTTCGAGTGCGGTTCGGCATCGAACCTGCTTCGCCTCATAAACGGCGAGATTCGAGGTCTTGAGAACGGTACCCAAATCGGATGTATAGACTTCTCAGCCCATTCGTACAACATCGACAACCCGTCAATCAAGTATCGAGGTATACAGATGACGGCAGAGGGGACAGTTCGCATCAGCTCGCCGCAGATTTCGACGGCAGCTTCAAGCAACGAGAGCACCACAGCGACTATATGCCATACGGGTAACCATATGCTTCACTACGTCAGAGAGATTCACGACAACGGCAATGGAACAGTTGGATGGACTAATTCACGGCGATCTATCAACTTCATCAACGGTTTGTGTACGACGTGCAGCTTCGATTAGGAGGTATCTAATGGCAACAATTCTCTATTATCTCGCTCATGACCCGATATCGAACTCTGAAGCCGTGCTTACTGAGTACGACGCTGAGCTTATAAAAAGAGCTGACGAAAGCGGAATAGTGTTCATAGCGGTAGACGATCAGGGAACACGTTCAATCGTCCCCGCTTCCGACGTGAGAGAGCCGGAAAACCGAGATGAGCACTTTACTTTCGTTCAGCCGTTGTATGTCGATGACAGGTTTAAAGCGGTAGTCGACGTGTTCGACGCGCTGGCGGCAAGCGTGCCAGCCGTGGCATCGAACGCCGACGTTCAGCCGGTTTCGAGCAAGGCGCGAAGCGCTATGAGCTTCAGCGAAGCGCTGGAAGCGCTCAGGAAGCTTGCCTATCCCGATAGCGAGGAAGGAGGCGCGCAATGAGCAACACGCGGACGCTCGAACTCGATATCTCGAAGGAGGGAACGGGAACCTGCGTCAAGGTTGGTCAGGGCGACGATGGCGGAACCACGATCAAGGCGCTTATCTACGACAACGGCGCTGAGTTCGCGCTTTCGGGCGCTACGGCATGGCTCGTGGTGCTTTTGCCGAACAAGCGCAACTACTATCGCGGCCAGTGCTCGGTGAGCGGTAACGCCGCCACGATCACGGTTGACGAATCCAAGCTTTGCAGCGTGTCCGGCTACACCGACGAAGCCTATTTCACGATCACGAAGAGCGGCAAGACCTATTCGACGGAGCGCTTCGCAATCGAAATCCTGCGCAGCGCTCTTGACGGGCAGCAGCCCGCGCAGAACTGGGACGATGCCGTGCAAGACCTCATCGACCGTGGCAATCAAGCCGTAAGCTCAGCAAACAGCGCGGCCAGCGCGGCGAACAGCGCCGCGAGCAAGGCGAACTCGGCTGCTACGAGCGCGACCAACGCCGCGAAGGCTGCAAACGATGCCGCAGCGGCGGCGACAAGCGCAGCTTCGGCGGCGAACACCGCCAAGCAGAACGCCGACGCTGCAACCACGGCTGCAAACAACGCGGCATCAGCCGCCAACACCGCGAAGCAGAACGCCGACGCGGCAGCATCCAACGCCAACGCCGCCGCGAGCGCGGCGAACACAGCCGCTTCAAGCGCCAACGCCGCCGCTGCTGCGGCAAACGGCGCGGCGGAGGATGCCACCGCCGCTGCGCAGAACGCGCTTAACATCGCAAACTCTATTGCTTCTATCGGGCCGCCCTCAGATGACGAGGTGCAAGAGCTGCGCGAAGAGAACGCGACGCTTGCGACGGCGCTTGTGGAGCTACAGGACGGCTACATAGTCCTTGGCGAAACGGCGTACATGCCCACCAACAGACGCACCGCACTTTCTAGCGAGACCGTAACCGTCGCTCAGGCGACCGTGAGCGGCGAGACGGCGACGCTCAACTAAGGAAGGAGAAAAGCAATGGCCGACTTGTCGAAGTTCTCTATCGGCGGAACCGCCTACAATCTGAAGGATTCTTCTGCGCGCAACACGGCGAACGCCGTAACGACTGCCGAGGAATACGACCGACAGCACAACACAAACTCTTACGCTGGGCGCTCGCTCGCTTCGGTCTTCGCAAACGAGATTGGGAGCACCGACATTTACACGTGGCTTCGCAACCGCGCGCGAAACGCCAACTTCGCCGGTCTGCGCATCGGCGACTATATAGACGTGCCCATCACGGCGGGCGCTAACGTCCCCGCGCAGACGGTGCGCTACCGAATCGGAGCAATCGACCAGTATTACAACTGCGGCGACACCGCCAAGGGGCACCATATCGTCATGGTGCCGCTCGCGCCCGTGAGCGTCACCGGAGACAAGGCATCAAACACCAGCTACCTTCAGTGGCGAGATACGAACGACAACAACGGTACCGCCGAGGAAAAGCACCCTTACTTGGTTTCGAAGCTGCACGACTGGGAAATCAACGACTTCCTGCCAGCGCTGCCGACTGCGCTTCAGAGCGCCATTCTCTCGCAGCGCGTGCTTCTCGAAGAGCGATATTCGTCTTCGGGAAATCTCACAGAAGCGAGCGGTTGGAGCTGGGCAGACTTGGGCAAGATTTGGTCGCCCTCAGAGATGGAGGTTTACGGGTGCCCGGTCTGGGGAAGCAAGGGCTACTCTGTAGGCTTCGATAGCCAGTTCCCCATCTTCACTGACACCGCAAGCCGCATCGCGGGCGGTCGCGTCAATTGGTGGCTGCGCTCCGTCGTGGGCGGGTCGTCGTCCTACGCGTGCAATGTCGGCAGCTACGGCACTGCCTACACCACTGCCCCGACGAACGACTGGATACGCCCCCTGCCGTGCTTCCTCCTAGGCTGATAAAATCAGCCGTACTAGGTACTGGTCTGGCGCATGCCTTGCGCATGCGCCTTTGCGTCCCCGCGCGAAGCGCGGGCGAAGCAATTTTCAAAAATCACGGAGGGGGGGGATGTTGAAAATTGAGCGGCGTATATGTGCGGAACCGCAACCTAAGCTCGTTCGAGTATTTCAACACTGCTGTTTCGATTCGAAACGACGTGACGCGTCTTGTGGCTTCGTCGGCGGTGCCGAAGTCTTATCGCTTCATCCTCGCCGTCCCCATGGCGGAGACGGCGCGAAGCTTGGTGTTCAATCTGGTTAAGGCTGATGCCTTCTACCCGAACACGGCTCGCAACGTCGAAGAGCGCAAGCATTACATGACGCTTGCGATAGCGGACTTGCAGCAGCTATACCAAGACCTGCAATGCCTTATGGCTATGAATCTGCCGGTGAAGGTCGCGCGGTTCGAAGCGATATCAGAGAGCATAGAGAGCGACATAAAGCTGATAAAGGGTGCTCGCGCGGGCGTGAAGCTCATTGGGAAGGGGTAAGATGGTCGCGCGTTGTCCCTTGGAAATCATCGCGTCAATTGGTGGCTGCGCTCCGTCATGGGCGGGTCTTCGTCCAACGCGTGCAATGTCAACAGCAACGGCAATGCCAACAACAATGCCCCGACGAACGACTGGATACGCCCCCTGCCGTGATTCCCAAGCCTTGCCAGACCGTGCGGCCATAAGCGCCGCGCGCCGTGCATTTGAGGAAGGAAGGGGCGACCGTCGGGCGCAAGCCCGTAAATATGCACCCCGCGACGGTTGCCGTTCGCTGCTTGCATGGCGCGGTTCTCGGCTTCCGACCGCGTTTCATGGTCAACCGTCAAGCGGCTGCTGGATGCCGGTTGTGAGCCGCGCGGGGTGCCCTCATGAACTCTGAAGAGCGCAGGGCTGCGCGACGCGCAAGGCGCGATGCCAAGCGCGCGGAGAATCGGGCTAGGCGCATCGAGGGATGCACGCTGGAAGCCGTCGCCGACCTCGACAACCTATACGATGCCGCCAACGGCGCTGCCGCTGGCGTTCGCTGGAAATCGAGCGTGCAGCGCTACATGGCGCGCGTCGTTCCAAACATCATGAGGGCGCGCCGCGACCTTCTCACGGGCGCCGACTTCCGGCGCGGCTTCATCGAGTTCGACTTGTTCGAGCGCGGCAAGCTTCGCCACATCTGCTCTGTGCACTTCTCGGAGCGCGTGATACAGAAGTCTTTGAGCCGTCACGCCCTCGCTCCCGCGATCTGGCCTACCCTCACCGAAGGATGCGCCGCGAACGTCAAGGGGCGCGGAACCGACTACGCGATTCGCCGGATGAAGCGCCAGCTTGTCGAGCACCACCGAAAGCACGGAACGGAAGGCTACATCTTGCAGGTCGATTTCGCGGACTACTTCGCAAACATCGACCACGACGCTTGCAAGCGCCTTATCGACCGCGCCATTGACGATGAGCGGGTTAAGCGCGTCATGGCAGACCAGATAGACGCTCACGGAGCGCGCGGCTTGGGTCTTGGCAGCGAGCCGAATCAGATTCTAGCGGTCGCCCTACCGTCTCCGGTTGACCATCTGATGCTGTCCCTTCCGGGCATCTTGGCGAGCGGGCGCTACATGGACGATAGCTATTGCATCGCTCTTGACAAGCAGACGCTTTGGGACGCGTTTTCGCTCATCGAATCGCTCTGCGACGATCTGGGAATCATCATCAACCGCAAGAAGACGCGCGTTGTGAAGCTCACGCGCGGATTCACGTTCCTTAAGAAGAGGTTTTCGTATGGCGAGGGCGGAAAAGTGGTTGTTCGCCCGTGCCGTTCCTCCGTGACGCGACAGCGGCGCAAGTTGAAGAAGCAAGCCGCGTTGGTCGCCAAAGGGGTTATGACCGTCGAGCAGGTCAACCAATCCTACCAGTCGTGGCGCGGCAGCATGAAGCGCCTGAACGCGCACGAGACGGTAAAACGCATGGACGCGCTCTATAAGGAGCTTTTCGGCTAAAAGGAAACACGAAATTAGGCACCCAAGCCCTCGCACTAGCGGGGGCTTTTTTGTTACCGAGAGAAAGGGGAAATGATGGCACTTACCGAAGACGAAGAGGGCATGGTTCGCGCGATCATCGCAATCTTCAAGGCGCAAGCCCCGTCCCTATCGTCGGACGTTGCGGCCAAGTGCTCCGTGCTTTTCGCGGAGTGGGACGGGGACGGCCACGCCTACGCAGAGGGCGAGCGCGTGAGTTACGAGGGAGTTCTTTACGTATGCCTTCAGGCGCACACGTCGCAACCCGATTGGTCGCCCACGGCAGCTCCGAGCCTTTGGGCGAAGGTCGTTGAGTATGCAAGTGGCGGTGATGACCCGTCGAGCATTCCCGAGTGGGTGCCGCCGAGCAACGAGAACCCTTACCCGAAGGGCGCTGTCGTGCGCCATAACGGCAAGGTCTGGGAATCCCTCGTTGCTAACAACGTCTGGGAGCCGGGGGCTGTCGGAACCGAAACCGTCTGGCGAGAGGTGACGGAGGGCTGACGTGGCGGAAAGCGTTTTAGACCATGCAGCGGCCTTCGGTGCCGAATGGTTCTTCGCGTTCCTCGTTGCTATCGGCTTCGGAATCCTCGCAAAGCAGTTGCTTAACGAGTACCAGCGCAACAACGAGTGCAAGGCGGAGCTTGAAGAGCGAAACGCAGCGCGACAGGCAGAGCTAGAGCTGAAGCGCGAAGAGCGCAAGCGCGACGAACTCAACGAGCGCGCGCAGCGCGACCGCGAGCGCTCGGAAATGGAAGGCCGTATCGCTGCGCAGATGGAGCGAAGCAACAACATTTCGGAAGGGCTGCAAGCCGCTATGGAATCTCTCAGGGCATCCACAGCAGCGCTGCACGACGAAATCAGGGAATCGCGCGAGTACTCGCACGACATGGCAAACAAGGTCGATCACATCTACGACCGCGTAGACCTCATCTATGAAAAGGAGAACTGAAATGATTAACTTCACCGCACGAATCAAGAACAAGACTTTTTGGCTGACCCTCATTCCCGCCGTCCTGCTGCTCGTGCAGGTGGTCGCCGCACCGTTCGGCTACCAGTGGGACTTCGGCGTTTTGAACGAGCAGTTGGCCGCGATCATCAACGCGCTTTTCGCCGTGCTCGCGATTCTGGGCATCGTGACCGACCCGACCACGGCTGGCGTTGGCGATTCCGCGCAAGCGCTCACCTACACCGAGCCGAAGCGCGATGAGTAGGCTAAAGGCTGTCGCCCTCGTGCTTTCCGGCGCGCTCGCGTCAATGCTCTTCTGCGGCTGGCTCATCGTCGGCCATATCGAGAGCGACGTGGGCGCGCTCGCCGAAGCGCGCGAAGAGGGATACGCGGCGGCTGAGGAAGACCGCCTTGCAATCGTTGTCGATAGGCCGATTGCCGAGGGAAACAGCATGCCGCTATGGCTTCAGACCGACCCGCAATGGGACTACATACCCTATGCGGGCGGAACAATCGGCGACCACGGTTGCGGCCTTACATGCGCGGCTATGGCTGTCAAATACATGACGCTTCAGGACATTACGCCGCTCACGCTCGCATCGTTCGTGGGCGACACGTGCCTTACCGATGGCGTGAACGACCCCGGCAAGTTCTGCGCGTGGATTGCCGAGCATTACCCGGAATACGGCATCGAGAGCACGCCGATTTCTTACGATCTCGCACCCGTCCTTCAAAACGTGTCCGATGGGTGGCTTGCCTTCGCTGGCATGAGCGGAACGCTCGGCGATAGGGACTACGGCGGGCACGTCGTGCTTATCTGGCGCGGCGACGATGACGGCTACTGGATACGCGACCCGGCGAGCGCTGGGAACTCAGCGCGCGCCTTCACGCTCGAAGAGCTAGAGCATGTCGATTTTCATTACTTCTACTGCATCAGAGGGGGCTTCTATGGCACTCAACGGCATTGATATTTCTAACTACCAGCGCGGGCTTGACCTCGCGCAGGTGCCTTGCGATTTTGTTATCTGCAAGGCGACAGAGGGAACCACCATCGTTCACAACACCTGCGACCCGTGGATTCAGCAGGCTATCAAGCTCGGCAAGCTCTGGGGCTTCTATCACTTCATGAACGGAGAAGACCCCATCGCTCAGGCTAAGCACTTCGTCGCAAGCTGCCGTAACTACTTCGGCAACGGCATTCCCGTTCTCGATTATGAGATGTACGGGCGCATCGGAACCGACAAGGCAAAGCAGTTCCTCGATTACGTCTACGATCAGACCGGCGTTCGCTGCATCGTCTATATGAGCCGTAGCGTTTGCACCGAAGAGGATTGGTCGAAGATCGCGCCGAATCACGCGCTCTGGGTTGCACAGTACGCTAACAACAACCGCACCGGCTACCAGTCTTCGCCGTGGCTTCCCGATGGCGGCTTCGGCGCTTGGGGTAGCTGCGCAATCCACCAGTACACGTCGAATGGCCGTCTCAATGGCTTCAATGCGCCGCTTGATCTCGATATCGCCTATATGACGCGCGAAGCGTGGGGCAAGTTTGCCAACCCGTCCGGCGCGGCAGCGCCCGACGTTCCGCCCGCAGAGGTCGCCGAGCCTTCGCCGGAGGGCACGACGTTTGACCTTGCAGCAGCGGTCATGCGCGGCGAGTATGGCGTTGACGATGAGCGCCGCGAAAAGCTCGGCGACCGCTACCAAGAGGTGCAAGACCTCATCAACTACATTGACGGCGCTTCCGCTTCTCAGCTCGCAGATGATGTGGAACGCGGAATGTTCGGCGTTGTGCCGACGCGCAGCGACGTTCTGGGCGACCGCTTCAGCGAGGTTCAGGCAATCGTCAACCAGAGGGCGGGCGTTGGCGCTGCGCGCGTCTACACCGTCAAGAGCGGCGACACGCTCAGCGAGATTGGCGCTTCGCTCGGTATCGACTGGCACACCATCGCAAGCAAGAACGGCATTGGGGCACCTTATACGATCTACCCCGGCCAGAAGCTTTCTTATTAGTGTTCAAGCGGGGTACCCTGACAAGGGGTGCCCCGCTTTCTGCCGTTATACGGGCTTACAGCAAGCCGCCCATCTGGTATTTTGCAAACACCGGAAATGGCTATTTTTGGCACGTCCCAACGACAACAAACCAGTTTTTCGATACTCTTACAACGCAAGTATCAAGTTGGATAGCTGCGCGGCTGGCGGTACTGGTGGAGTTCGCCGTTTTTCTCATTAGCTCCACCAGAAGTAACAGGCAGGTAGATATTCGTATCTACCTGCCTTTTTATTTCTAGTCCGCACCGCGGAGAATCGAACTCTGTGCAGGGCGCGAGCGTTAAACAAACGCGGAGCGTTTGTAGCGAGCGGGCGAGGACGCCGGCAGGCGGCCGAAGCCGGTGTAGATTTGCGAAGCAAATACGCGGATTCTCCGCGCAAAGCCCCAGCCCAAAACAGATGCGATGCCGATGGGGTTTCAGCCGGTCATGCCCCACATCGACGTCATCCCCAAACCGCGGAGGATCGAACTCTGCTCCAAAACCCATGCGCCCTCCATCCCAAAACTGGGTAGAAGAAAGCCAAAACGCAATCGCAGGAGGTCAATATGACTGCAGAAGATAAGGCAAAGAACGCTGGCAAGGTCGCGCTCGTCTTGGAGGGCGGCAGCTTCCGCGGGCAATTTACCGCGGGCGTGCTCGACGTTCTCATGGAGGCCGGCGTCGAGATTCCGGCTGTCTACGGTGTATCGGCCGGTGCCCTTAACGGCGTGAACTACAAGTCACACCAGATCGGCCGCGCCAACCGCATCAACCTGGCTTTCTGCAACGATAACCGCTTTATGGGCGCCGCATCGTTTGCGTCCACGGGCTCCATTGTGGGTTACGACTTTATCTTCAACGATGTCCAGGACCGCCTGGATCCCTTTGACAACGAGACGTTCGACGCGAGCCCCATCGAGATGTACGCCGTCGCGACGGACATGCTCTTTGGAACTGCCGCGTACCTCCCAGTCAAAAGCGCCGTACTTGACCTCGATGCCGTGCGTGCCTCGACCTCGCTGCCGCTGGTGACGCCGTCAGTCGAGATTGACGGGCACAAATACGTCGACGGCGGCGTAGCCGATTCGATTCCCATCGAGCACGTGCTGGAGGAGGCGGGCTTCGACCGTGCAGTCGTCATCGTCACGCAGGACCGTTCGTATGAGAAAAAGCCCTACGAGTTTATGCCCGCCGCGCGCGCCCGCTATGCCGACTACCCCTATCTGCTCGAGGCTATCGAGACGCGCCACGACCGCTACAACATACAACGCATGCACCTGTGGAAGTATGAGCGCGAGGGCCGTGCGTTGGTCGTCGCTCCGCAAAAGCCGGTCGAGGTCGGTCATGTCGAGCACGATTCGGCAAAGCTTTTGGACCTGTATATCCAGGGCCGTCAGGAGGCAAAGCGCCTGCTCGCGGAAATCCAAGAGTTCGTTGAGCGCTAGCGACGGCGAACCCTCAAAAAATGACAAAAGCTAAAGAGCTGGAAAATCACGGCTCGTGGATGACATGTGCAGAAACTCTGGTCGGAGCCAAAATACCTGTTGACTCGTACGGCGAGCGGGGTAATATGGACGGGTTACTTGCAGAGCCCCGTGAATCTCTGTAACAACACGTACTGTACATGGAGGAGTCTAAGTGATTTCGAAATCGACTCACTACGCCAAGCAGGGCGAGGTCCAGCGCAACTGGGTTCTCGTCGACGCCGATGGTGCTGTCCTGGGCCGCCTTGCCACCCAGATCGCAATGATCCTGCGCGGTAAGAACAAGCCCCAGTTCACGCCCAACAGCGACTGCGGCGACTTCGTTGTCGTCATCAACGCCGATAAGGTCCAGCTTACCGGTAACAAGGCCGACACGAAGACCTATTATCGCCACAGCGGCTACAACGGCGGCCTCAAGGCTGAGAGCTTCCGCCAGGCTATGGAGAAGCACCCGGAGAAGGTCATCGAGCGCGCCGTTCGCGGCATGCTGCCCAAGACCACCCTCGGCCGTGCCCAGATGACCAAGCTTAAGGTCTACGCTGGTGCCGAGCATCCGCACGCTGCCCAGAACCCCACGAAGATTGAGCTGGAGGCTTAAAGATGGCTGAGAACACCGTTGTCTACCAGGGTACCGGCCGTCGTAAGAACGCCGTCGCCCGCGTCCGTCTCGTCCCCGGCACCGGCAAGGTGACCATCAACAAGCGTGACGCCGAGCAGTATTTCGGCCGTCATCAGCTCGTTGAGAACGCCCTTGCTCCCTTCAAGGTGACCGACACCGCCGGTCAGTTCGACGTTATCGCTCTGTGCGATGGCGGCGGCATCTCCGGTCAGTCCGGCGCTCTGCGCCTGGGCATCGCTCGCGCTCTTCTGAACGCTGGCGACTACCGTGCTGACCTCAAGAAGGCCGGTTTCCTTACGCGCGATGCTCGCGTGGTCGAGCGCAAGAAGTACGGCCTCAAGAAGGCCCGCCGCGCTCCCCAGTTCTCCAAGCGCTAAGGTTTTATCTCCTTTCGAGATACAATGTACAAGCGGGGCCTGCCGATTGCTCGGCGGGTCCCGCTTTTCTTTTTCGACTAGGGTGGGCGGTTGCATATCGCCTGCTAGGGAAGGAGCGATCCTATGCCCCAGAACATCTTCGGTACCGACGGCGTCCGTGGCGTCGCCAACGCTGATCTTTCGTGCGACCTCGCGTTTCGTCTGGGTCGCGCGGCGACCAAGTTTCTTGGTCCGGATATCTGCATCGGCCGTGATACGCGCCTTTCGGGCACCATGCTCGAGAGCGCTCTGACCGCCGGCATCATGGCCGAGGGCGGCCGTCCGCACTGCTGCGGCGTCATTCCTACGCCGGCCGTGGCGCTGCTCACTGTTCAGAACGAGCTCGATGGCGGCATTGTCATCTCCGCTTCGCACAATCCGCCGGAGTTCAACGGCATCAAGTTCTTTAGCCGCAAGGGCATGAAGCTTCCCGATGCTGTCGAGGAAGAGATCAGCGCCTGGGTCATGTCCGAGGAAGCCATGGCTGCCGACACGCTGCCGACCGGTGCCGGCGTGGGCCACATCATCAAGATGAAGGACGCTCGCAAGGCATACGTCGACCACGCCATCGATACGCTTGATGGCCTGAGGCTCGACGGCCTGGTCGTTGCCGTCGACTGCGGCCACGGTGCTTCTTGCCAGACCACGCCCGCCGCGCTGCAGCGCCTGGGCGCCACGGTCCATGCCATCAACACCGATTACTGCGGCACTGACATTAACGTTGAGTGCGGCTCTACGCACCTCGAGCCCCTGCGCGAGCTCGTGCTGCGCACCCATGCTGATATCGGTCTGGCCCACGACGGCGACGCCGACCGCGTACTGTTCGTGGACAGCGAGGGCAATGAGATCGACGGTGACTACATCCTGGCTATCTGCGGTTCTGACCTCGCCGCTCGCGGCAAGCTCGCCAACTCCGAGATCGTCTCGACCGTCATGTGCAACCTTGGCTTCTCCATCGCTATGAAGGAGCAGGGCTTCGAGATGGTCCAGACCGCCGTGGGCGACCGCTACGTTCTGGAGCGCATGCTCGCGGACGGCGCCGTCATCGGCGGCGAACAGTCCGGCCACATCATCTTCCTGGAGCACAACACCACCGGTGATGGCCTGGTGACGGCTCTGCAGCTGCTGGCCGTGCTCAAGCGCACCGGTCGTACCCTCACCGATCTTGCCGGCATCATGAAGAAGTACCCGCAGGTACTCGTCAACGTGCATTCCGACAACAAGGCTGGTCTGGACGATTGCCAGCCCATCTGGGATGCCGTCGCTGCTGCCGAGAAGGAGCTTGACGGCCGCGGCCGCATTCTGGTGCGCCCGAGCGGTACCGAGCCGCTGGTCCGCGTGATGGCCGAGGCCGAGACGCACGAGCTGACTCAGCGCGTTGTTGACGACATCGTCGAGGTTGTCAAGCGCGAACTTCCCTAATGGTCAAAAACGGGTGCCAAGTGGTAAACTGTTAAGGTTATTTTGGTTGATCGGTATGTCCGAGGGGGAGCATGTTCACTAAAGTCCTAAGGTCTTTTGGTATGCGTGGTCGAGTCCTTACGTTGGATGCTCCCATCTCGGGCGACGTCATTCCGCTCTCCGAGGTAAACGATCAGACGTTTGCTACCGGCCTTTTGGGCCAGGGCGTGGCGATTCAGCCCACCGGAACGCGCGTGATCGCGCCGGCTGATGCCAAGGTCGAGGCCATTTTTCCCACGGGACACGCCGTTGCGCTTAACACGGTCGATGGCTTGGACGTGCTCATCCACGTTGGTTTGGACACTGTTCAGCTCGAGGGCAAGCACTTTACCGTACACGCGCAAGTGGGTGACATCGTCCATAAGGGCGATGTGCTCATTGAGTTCGATCGCGAGGCAATTGCTGCCGAGGGCTACGATGTGACGGTTCCCATCTTGGTGTGTAACTCCGTTGAGTTCTCGAGCATCAAGGGCTCCGTTGGTGTGCATGTCGAAGAGATGGACCAGCTCATCGTTGCTCGCGAGCGCTAGCAAGCGCACGTGGACATTAGCCTACAATTCAAACACGTTTACGGAGGGCGCCCTTGAAAGAGGACGCCCTCCGTGGCAAGATGGGATTTGTCCGAGGCTAAACAGCTTCGGGTCACCGTGGACGGGCAGGGGCCTCGACGCGGTTAGACACGAGACACATACATTACGCGACCTCGCCCTGGTGGCCGCACACGTTGGTTGCGGCCGACGCGGGCCGCGGGCAAGTGCTTGTAAGGGAGCCTTGCCTCTCTTGTACGAGAAAGGACGCGTAATGAAGATCATTAAAGCTAAAGACTACGAGGATATGAGCCGCAAGGCCGCTAATATCATCTCGGCGCAGGTTATCCTCAAGCCCGACTGTGTGCTGGGCCTTGCCACCGGCTCCACCCCGATCGGTGCCTACAAGCAGCTCGCTGCTTGGTACGCGAAGGGCGACGTCGACTTTGCCGAGGTTAGCACCTACAACCTGGACGAGTATCGCGGCCTTTCGCACGACGATCCCCAGAGCTATCACTACTTCATGCGTGAGAACTTCTTCGATCACATCAACATCGACCTGAACAACACGCATGTGCCCGATGGCTCCAACCCCGACGCCGCCGCTGCCTGCTCTGAGTACGACAAGATCGTTGCCGACGCCGGTTACCCGGATCTGCAGCTGCTCGGCATCGGCAACAACGGCCACATCGGCTTCAACGAGCCCGATGACCACTTCTCCAAGGGTACGCACTGCGTCGACCTCACCGAGAGCACCATTCAGGCCAACAGCCGCCTGTTCGACAGCATCGACGATGTTCCCCGTCAGGCCTACACCATGGGTACCCAGACCATCATGTATGCCCGCATGATCCTGGTCGTCGCCAACGGCGAGGCCAAGGCTCAGGCCGTGCATGACATGTGCTATGGCCCGGTTACGCCCGAGTGCCCGGCTTCGATCCTGCAGCTGCACACCAACTGCGTTGTCGTTGCCGACGAGGCCGCCCTTTCGCTCTGCGAGTAGCGCGAATCCTGCACCTCGACATAGCCTTGCCTAAGGCCTCCGCTTTGCGGGGGCCTTTTTGCTATCCCTTTCCGCCCGCTTGACCAAAATCTTGGCGCAAGCTTGACGAATGCCGGATGCCCAACAGCTTGATTCATTCCATACCAGATTCTATGCAAAAATGCCACTAGAAGGTCGTAGACGGTAGCGGGTGCTAGGCGAGTTGAATGACATGGCTGAACCTTGTTCATCTGCGTTACACTGCCGCTTAGATGGGACAAGCTGACAAGCTCATTTACCTGCTTAAAGACCGATTAGTCGGGGGATTAATAACAATCGGCCCTCGCTGTACAAAAACTTGCCGCTTGCGTACCAAAAGACAACCTAAAACACAAGGTCGCTCTGTTCATGGTGCGGCTTGTATGGTCTTGCGGTTACGGTGTCCATACGGTCGAGTAGAGGAGCGGGTATGGTAAACGATTTGGATAGTATAGACGACCTCGAACTGATGCCGCTGGGCGGAGGCTATATGGTGCGACGTGAGCGTCTGCTAAATGAGCTTATCGCCAAGGGCCGAAAGGCCGGCATCGTGGTTCTCTACGCGCCCGATGGTTTTGGGAAAACCTCGGTGCTGCTGCAGTACACCCAAGAGGTAAAAAGCGACCCGACGCGAGGCCCCGTGCGGATTATCGAGGCGGATCGAGCCATTGGGCGCGAGGTGTTTATGCAGCTCGAGGTGGTAACCGAAGAGCTCAAAGACAAGCCGCATTCCCTTGTCGCGATTGATAATGTGCCAAATCTCGATCAGCACGATACCGAAGACCTCATTGACAGGATTCGCGGCCTGCGCGCTATGGGGGTAGGGGTCTTTATCTCCTGCCGTCCTTCAAATCGTCAGCTGATTCATGGGCTGGGTGACTCGGTTAAGATCAATGCGCAAATGCTCAAGGTGCATGTCTATGAGTATTCGGAGTGGGCATCGGCGTTTTCGATTAGCACATCGCTTGACTTTTACCAGCTCACACAGGGTGTGCCCGAGCTTGTTTCGGCTTTGCAGACGGGTCTGTACGGCCAGGGCGATGTTGCCGGTCTGTTCGAAAACGAGATTGTCAACGTGTATGGTGCGGCACTTGTCGATCTTGCTTCGCTCGATAATAATGCGCTGTTCTGCGTCGCCTGCCTCATGATCTTGATGGGCGAGGGCAATATTGCAGAACTCGAGGCCTGCGGGGTGAGGCTGTCGATGATCGACCAGTCCTACCTTGTACGCGATTACCCGATCTTTGGTTTAGATCCGGCCGACCGGAGCTTTACGTGCCTGGGCGCCGAGGATAACGGACGTCTGCGTCTGCGTAAGTTGGTGGCCGAGATCCGTCCCGAGCTTGTTCCGCGGGCAGCTCGAATTTTGCTCAAGGCAGGTCGATGTGATGCGGCGATGGACCTGGCGAACGCCTTTTTGGACCGTAGCGTGGTCCTTGAACTTGCCGGACAGTATGGGGTCGATCTTGCTCTGACGGGGCACGGTGCCGATGTCTGCCGGGCGGCGCTGGGCACGATCGATGCCGATGATCCCGCCCCAGAGCCAACGCCTGCCGAGGCGCTCGGCGTCTATTTGGCGGCGGTCAGCGTGTCCAACACAAAGCTCGCCCGCTGTATGGCATCGCTTATCGAGCATGCGGGCGATCAGGCAGCCTGCGAAATAGATCCCGTTTCGTGGAAGGTTGCCCAGGCGCTTACGGCAGTTTGCTATGGGGATAACGGGCTTGGGCTTCCCATGAACCTTGCTGTGCCGGAAATCGAGACGGAACACACGGCGCTCGACATGCTCTTTGCACATATCGGGGTCAAGCACTGGCTGGCTGAGCGGGGAGATGACGGCGGCGCTCTGCAACAGCTCAAAACGCGCAAGGCCTATGACTGCGAGCTCGATATCGCGGGGACTTTTATACGGGCCGATAGCATGCTGGTGGAGCTCTTCGATGGGTCGTTTGCGGGGATCGACGAGCGCGACGACGAGATGGCGCTGATACGGGACGCGCTCGATGTACGTGGACTTAAGGCGCCGGCTATCTGGGTGCGCATGGTGTTGGCGGCACGGCGGCTCCTTTCCGGCTTGCCGGTAACCGACGATGCGGCGTTCAACGAGCTCGATCGCTTTGCCGTACGCATGCGCGACAACCAGATTCAGCTGTTTGGCCTGCTGCTAGAAGGCTGGCAATCGCTGGCAGAAGGGCGGCCGGTCAATGCGAAGTTCCGCGCGGTCCAGGTACTCAAACTTGCTGAGGAGCCAATTGCGTACATGCGCGACAACGCGTTGCTGCTGGAGCGTGCGGCGTATCTGCGCAATACATCGATGGTTTCGGTGCGCGAGGAGGCGGAGCTGCTCGATATAAGCCAGACGCAGGTTGGTGGCGCGGAGGCCTGGATGGTGGCGCTGCACTTGGCCTGCGCGGGCAGAGATAGCGATCTTGCGGCATGGATGTCCATGAACCGCGCAGCGATTTTGGACCCATCGTATCGGCTCTTTGCGCGCCTTGCCATGCATTGTCTGGGCGAGCCGGCGGCCAGAATTCGCAAGAAGCTTCCGGTGCGCGAGCTGTCGCGGTATTCACTACGCGATGACTTTGAGGGTGAAAGTGAGCACCTGTTCCAGGCGGGCGAGGTTGAGGCAGTCGATACTATCGGCCATATTGAGATGCGCATGTTTGGCGCGTTTCGCGCCGAGCGCGACGGTTTTCCCATCACGGATAAGATGTGGCGTCGCAAAAAGGCGGCAACGCTTGCCGAACGCCTTGCGCTGGGTATGGATGCCATGGTCGACCGCGAGACGATCGCCATGGAGTTGTGGCCCCATGCCGAGTTTAACGCCGCGCGCAACAATCTGTATTCGACGGTATCGCGCTTGCGCTCGGCTTTGGGTCCAACGCCGGATGGCAAGTCGTGTGTGCTCATCCAAAACGAGTGCATTGGACTCAACGGCGACTACGTTAAGACTGATGTTAGGCTCTTTGAACAGCTGAGCCGCGAGATCTTGGGAAATCGCATGGGTGCGAGAGGGCCTCACCTGGTTGAGCTATGTCTTAAGGTTGAGCAGCTCTACGCGGGCCCGCTGTATGTTCCCACCGGTTGCAATCCCACGTTCTTTACGCGTATGCGCCACATAATGCAATCCAAGTACATCGACTGCATGATTAGGGGAGCGAATGCCGCTCTCGAGGAGAATGACCTGCAATCGGCAATTTGGCTCGTGGAATCGGGGCTTCGCCAGGAGACGGCGCGCGAGGACATGGTTCGCTGCGCCATGCGCGTTTACGGTGCGGCGGGACGACGCCGCGATGTTGTCGAGTTATACAGCGGTCACATGCACCACCTGCGAGAGCAGGTTCAAGGCGTGCCCGAGCCCGAGACAAGGCGCCTGTATGAGCGCCTGGTCGAAGGCAGGCTCAAGCGCGTGCTTGTCGAGCGATAAAAAACGGGCATCCGAATCACTCGGACGCCCGCAAGCTACTCGGTATGGCCACTCGGTTTTAGACGAGCCTGATCTTCTCGATGTCCTTGCGCGAGGACTCGCGATACAGCGAGAACTTGCGGCCGATAACCTGGACGACATCGGCGTGGCAACGCTCAGCGAGCTCTTCGGCGGCCTCGTGGGCGGAAAGACTGGAGCCATCGAGCACGGAGCACTTAACGAGCTCGTGCTTCTCCAGGTAGGCGACCGTCTGCTCGACGGTGCCCTCGTTGACATCGGACTTGCCGATGATGATGGCGGGGTTGAGGTGATGGGCCATGCTGCGAAGCTGCTTGACCTGGGCTCCTGTCAGTGCCATGGGTTCTCGCTTTCTATGTATGGGGCGCCCCGCGACGGGGCCTTAATCTACGTGAGCTGTCCCACGATAGCGCAGGAACGGCGCGGTGTGGAGCGCGTTTGCCCAGTTCAAAAAGAATGCGGATGCCGAGTGAGTGGGCGGTGCGGGCTGCGAACAGGCTATGAGCGGGGCGCAGAGACCGGCTCCCATGCAATAAACGCCCAACGAACCTTACGAACATGATCGAGCATATAGCGCCCCTGCGGCACGCCCTTGGAGCCCGGCTCGCCGGCACGGGGATTCTCAATCATGTGTTGAGCGATGTAGTCGCGCAGGCGGTCGATCTTATCCTCGTTGCCATGCTCGAGCATACGGGAAAAATCTGCTACGCCCGCCTCAAGGCTATCGAAGGTGTCGCGACGGGGCGATTCAAAGTACGTAACCTGCGGCAGGGCACCCATCTGAATGAGGATATTAAAAGCATACACAAAGCCATTACTGCAGGTAACCGAGGCGCCGATGGCGTTCATCAGGTGCAGGTCATAGCGCGGGCTGGAGTTGGCGACCATCGTGACAGCGCAACGCCGACGAGCCGTACGATCAAGCTTGGCAAGCGCGCCTTTTAGGTTGGTCGTGGTGACAGAGCGACTGGCAAAGGCAACATCCACCGCTTTCGCGACCGGTCCAACCAAATCCCAATCATCATCCCAAGCAAGCTCAAGCGGCGTAATAAGATCTTCGAGCCCGTAATACTCAATGCCGGCATCAAGCGTGCCCAACATGGCAGGAGAGAAGTCGGCAGCAATCACGGAATGCCCAGCCTGAGCAAGCGGAATAGCAATCGACCCAGCCCCACACCCCATATCGAGCACCGACTCGCCGGGCTCAAGTGCCAACAGCTTTATAAAATCCCGAGCATAAGGGGCAGTCTCCAAGGGCCGAAAATGCCGAGCCCGCTTATCCCACTCAAAAGAATCATCAGCCCGATGCCGACCAGCTTGCAAGCGCATCCATTCGCCATTCCAATCAGCAGAAAGAAGCTCAGAACGAGCATCCCCATCAGTCACGGGCCAACCTCCTAGCAACAAAAAAGCGACTCCTCCCAAAAGAAGAGCCGCAACCAGCATATATCAGAAAAAGAACCGTTCCAATGCCAAACCGCCATATCAGCAAAGTAGGGCAGAAGCGAAGCGACTGCCAAAGGGATAGAACTCAACCGAGGTCCCGTTGTGCGGGAGCCCCGCCGCCGGGCGGCAGACATATAAGGTCGATCGCGAGTTCCGCACGAGCCGGAGAGCACTAAATGTGCTCTCCGTGCGAGTCAGGACTGTCCGAGCAGGCGACCTTATAT
>JAXJEC010000071.1:0-1998 GCA_036301625.1 Collinsella sp.
ACGCGATCGGAAAGATCGCCGCGCTTCTTTTTGAGCTCGGCCTTCTTCTCGTCAATCTGCGTCTGCGTATCGTCGATCTTGCCCTGCACGCCCTCGATATCGTTGAGGGTCTGGGCATTCTTGTTGGCCAGCGCCGCGTACTCGTTTGCGATGCTGTCGAGCTGAGCCTGGACCTCGTCGAGCTGGGCCTGGGCCGCATTCAGTTTATCAGTGGTTTCCTTCGTGGCCTCAGCCGCATGCGCATGGATGGGCAGGCCAAAAAGAACGGCCGCAGAAGCGGCACCGAACAGCGCCTTGAGGGCGGTGCGGCGCGAAAGCTCCTGGGAAAGGATGGAATCGCTGTTTGGTGACATATCTACTCCGTTACATGTTTATTTATATGTCGCTCAACGCATACATATTAGCGCACATCCGACGCGTCCCAACGATTTCCACGAACGGCAGCGAACCATATGTCGGCGGTCAGCGGCTTGTAAGCATATGTCAAAGAGATGGCACAGCGTGCGAGCTCTATTATGAGTACGTTAACATAATCGTCTGCTTTTCCTGGCGTGCGCGTTTTGGGCGCCCTTGCCTGCGCTATACTCCCCTCAAGAAGTGTTCCTGATTCGATAGGAGACTACATGTCCAAAGCACTCGACCCCAAAGACACCTGCGTCCTCGTTACCGGTGGCGCCGGCTTTATCGGCTCGCACACCGTCGTTCAGCTGCTCGAGGGCGGCTACCAGGTCGTCATCGTCGATGACCTCTCCAACTCCAGCGCTGTCGCCGTCGACCGCGTCAAGACCATCGTGGGCGACGAGGCCGCCAAGAACCTCACCTTCTACGAGGCCAACGTGCTCGACCGCGATGCGATGAACAAGATCTTCGATACCCATCAGATCGACCGCGTCATCCACTTCGCCGGTTTTAAAGCCGTCGGCGAGTCGGTGAGCAAGCCCGTCGAGTACTATCACAACAACATCGAGAACACCCTGGTGCTCATCGACGTCATGCGCAACCATGGCTGCAAGTCCATCATCTTCTCGAGCTCCTCGACCGTCTATGGCGACCCGGACAACCCGCCCGTCACCGAGGAGGATCCTAAGAAGCCCGCGACCAACCCCTATGGTTGGACCAAGTGGATGATCGAGCAGATCCTTATGGACGCCCACACCGCCGACCCCGAGTGGGACGTCGTGCTGCTCCGTTACTTCAACCCCATCGGCGCTCATCCGTCGGGTCTGATCGGCGAGGACCCCAAGGGCATCCCCAACAACTTGGTGCCCTATGTCGCCCAGGTCGCCGTGGGCAAGCTCGAGGCCGTTCAGGTCTTTGGCAACGACTACCCCACCCCCGACGGCACCGGCGTGCGCGACTACATCCACGTGTGCGATCTGGCCTCTGGTCACGTTGCCGCCCTTAACTGGATGAACGGCAAGACCGGCGTCGAGATCTTTAACTTGGGCACCGGCACCGGCACCTCGGTACTCGAGGTCGTCGCCGCCTTCTCCAAGGCTTGTGGCAAGGAGCTGCCCTACGTGATCCGCGAGCGCCGTGCCGGCGACATCGCTGCCAACTGGTGCGATGCCTCCAAGGCCGAGCGCATGATGGGCTGGAAGGCCCAATACGACATCGCGGACATGTGCCGCGATAGCTGGAACTGGCAGAGCCGCAACCCCAACGGCTTCGCCGACGCCGAGTAGCAAAAACCTACATACCGTTCTTGCCCCGATCTCACGTTGTGAGGTCGGGGCTTTTTCATGGCATGTAGCCATTCGCCGAAAATCGACCAACTTTTTTATCTTGCCTGTACATGTTTAAACAACATGTTTTACAATAGGCGTATCGAATCAGAACATCGGAGGCGGACTGCATACCCATCGGCAGGCCGACCCCACAACAAGAAGGTTGGTGAGCGCATTCATGGAGCGTGCAAGCGGCGTCCTCATGCCCGTCTCATCTCTGCCCGGACCATACGGAATCGGCGGCTTTGGCTGGAATGCCTACGACTTCGTC
>JAXJEC010000072.1:0-29639 GCA_036301625.1 Collinsella sp.
ACGGCCGAAGAGGCGTCAGCAGGTCAGTGGGTCATCGTCCCGGCATTCAGCATCAGGGTAGCGCTGCGACGCGGAAATCGCGCGCCGTTGCCGCGCCCCGCAGTGCCCGCTTCCCCCGAGAACAATTATCAGTGCAGGTAGGCAGCTTGTCGATTTTCGAAAAAGCCGGCTATGGTTGACCTCTGCGGCTTAAACGTAGTAGATAGGCCCTATTCGTGGCACAGCACTACTCCATCCCAAATTGGCACCCCGAGCCCTCGTGAGTTGCCAACAAGCTGTTCGACCAGCGCTTTATCCGCGCGGCATTCGGGAAATAGCACCACCGTAAGAACCCGCAAACAGCGCTATACGTTGCTATATCTCACTATACTTTGCTATATCTTGCTATACTTCGCTATATCTTGCTATATCTTGAGCAAAGGTGGCTCACATGCAAACAAACCCTTTTAAGCCCACAGCAGGTAAAACACCCCCCACGATTATCGGCCGCGAAGATGTACTCGAAGAATTCAATGAAGGCCTCGTCAACGGGCCTGGTGCCCCGGGGCGCCTAATGCGCATAGCCGGCGTCCGTGGAACGGGCAAGACGGTCCTCCTTGACGAGTGCTCACGTTTGGCGCAAAGCCGTGGCTGGACGGTCATAAAAGAGGTCGCAACCGAGGGACTTTGCCAGCGCATTCTCGAACAGCTGCAGCCCAAATTCCAGGCAAAACACGCCAGATTTGAGCCCACCGTAGCTGGCATATCCATCGGCAGCATAGACATTGAGCGAATCGGTCCATCGCTACGCGACGCCATGAGACAGACAATATCCAAGAATGAAAATGGCCTGCTCATCACTCTCGACGAGGTTCAAGACGCAGAGCTCGATGAGGTCCGAACGCTCTCCATTGCGATTCAGCAGGTTATCGGCGAAGACCTTGATATCGCCTTTGTTTTTGCGGGGCTGCCTTCGATGATTGAAAGCATCATCAACGGAAAGACACTTACGTTTTTGCGCCGTGCCCTCCCCTTTGACCTGAAGGCTGTGGCAGTAACCGAAGTGTCGTACTCCCTCGAGGAAACCATTGAAGCGTCTGGCATGGAGTTGCAGCCAGGTATTGCCGGCCAACTTGCCGAGGCAACGCAAGGTTATCCTTTCATGATCCAACTCGTTGGATACTACGCATGGCAGTTGGCAAGACGCGCACATACACCGATTATTGGAGAAGAAGAAGCCGAGCGCGGCATTGCAACGGCACGCGAACGCTTCTGCGCCATGGTGATTGAGCCCGCGCTGCAGCGCATTCCGCCCACGTGCATCGCTTATCTGCTGAGCATGGCGTCTTTGGGGCAGACGAGCTCGACCAGCATGGTTGCCGATGCCCTAAACAAAACGCCTCAACAGGTGAGCTCCGTCCGCAGCCGCCTGTTAAGAGAATCGATTATCGAGGCTCCTTCGTACGGCAAGGTCTCATTTGCCATCCCCTACATGCGCGACTACCTCTGCGAACACAAAGCCGAACTGGAAGTTGAACTGTAGAAACGACAACTGCCCTGCAAGACGAAAACCGTTTTCGTACGGATTTAAAGCAGACGTAAACGGTTTTCGTCTGTTTTACGTTCGGAAATAAGACGCAAATTGCACTTTCGTATGGTTTTACGCCAAACGCAACACGCTTTCGTCCGGCTATGCGTCCCCAATCCAGACGAAAAAGGCCCCGAGCTCGTGTGAGCTCGGGGTTCTTTGTGCCGCACATCTATGAGAGGGAATCGATGCGCACGGGCGCTACTCCATGTAGCCGCCCTGGGATGGCGGAAACCTCGTCGTTCCCCGCCTGATGGGCGTGCTCAAGGCATCCGTCCCCCTCTTTATCGACGTGACCGGCAAAAAGCTCGTCGAGGAAACTATCCGCACGCACCGCGATGTGGCCGACGCCATCGCCTCGCGCAATCCCACCGCCGCGCATGACGCGATGTATCTGCACCTGGTGTATAACCGCAACATGATTGCGGAGGGAGCAGAAGCAAAAGGCATTTAGGGCCCGACAATAATCTTTCTTTGGCAAAACGCAAGCGGCGGCCGCCCAACACACAGGGCAGCCGCCGCTTTTTGCAATCGATTGGTGCAAAGGGTTAACTAGAGCTCGCAGGCAACCTTGTAGCCATCGCCGATGGCGTCGCGAATGTTGCCGCACTTGTTGGCATCGCCCAGCACGTGGGTGGTAACGCCGGCTGCAGCCAGGTCGTCGGCCAGCTTGGTATTGGGACGATAGCCCATGGCAAGCACCAGCGTATCGGCATCGGCGATGGTGTGGATCTCGCCGTCCTTTTCGTAGCTGATGGTGTCCTCGGTAATCTCGGTCACCTTGGCCTCGGTCAGCACGTGAACGCCCTTGGAGAGCATGCGCGTGATGAGCACCGCGCGGCCGGCACCGCCCTCGTTGGCGGCGAGCGTCTTGGTCATCTCGATGACGGTGACATCGCGATTGGCCGGCGACAGGTCGTTGACCAGCGGGGCCAGGTAATCTGCCGTCTCGCAACCGACGGTGCCGCCGCCCACGATGACGATCTTCTTGCCCGGGAAAGCCTTGCCACCCAGTAGGTCGTCAGCTGTCATAACCTGCTTAAAGCCCTGCATGAAGGCCGGAGCGATGGGCTCGGCGCCATAAGCCAGGACGACCTCGTAGCCCGCGTAGTCACGCTGAATGTCCTCGGCAGTAAGCTCGGTACCAAAGACGCACTTCACGCCCGACTCGGCCAGACGACGATACTGATACTTGATCACGCGGGTGAGTTCCTGCTTTGCCGGCGGAACGGCTGCGATGCGCATCTCGCCGCCCGGTTCGTCCTGCTTGTCCACGAGCACCACGTTGTGGCCGCGCTTGGCGGCAATGTAGGCTGCCTCCATACCCGCGGGGCCGGCGCCCACAACGAGTACGTTCTTGGCCTCGGTGGCAGGCTCGTAGCCAGCCTCGTCGCGCTCCACGTCCGGGTTGACGGTGCAGGAGATGCGCTTGCCGAACATGATGCCGTTCAGGCAGCGCAGGCAACCGATGCAGGGGCGGATGTCGTCGGCGTTGCCGGCAGCAGCCTTGTTGCAGAACTCGGCATCGCACAGATTGGCGCGGCCCATCATGCAGATATCGGCAGCACCGTCCTCGATCAGCTCCTCGGCAATCCATGCCTCATTGATGCGGCCGACCGTGGCGACGGGAATGTTGACGTGCTTTTTGATCTCGCGCGAGCAGGCGGCATGCGAGGCCTGCTGCGTACCGGCGGCGGGAATCGCGGAGCCGCGCTTGATGGTGGTACCGCCCGACACGTGGATCATGTCGACGCCGGCCTTCTCCAGGCGACGCGAGACGTAGATCATGTCGTTGAGGGTCAGGCCGCCATCGGTGTACTCATCGCCCGAGATACGAACGTCGATGATAAAGTCCTTGCCGCAGCGCTCGCGAATCTCAGCGATGACCTCGAGCAAAAAGCGCATGCGGGCGTCGAGCGAGCCGCCGTACTCGTCGGTACGCTTGTTGTAGAGCGGAGTCAAAAAGCCGCCGAGCATACCGTGGGCGTGTGCCGCATGGACCTCGACGCCATCGACGCCGGCCTTCTGCATACGCACGGCCGCGTCGCCAAACTGATGCGTAAGCTCGTGAATCTCATCGACCGTGATGGGGCGCGGCGCTTCGCGGGCATAGGACGGACCCACAAAGGACGGAGCGATCAGGCGCGGCGTGCCCGGAATGTTAAAGGCCATGTAGGCGGGATGGAAGAGCTGCGGCATGATCTTGCAGCCGTACTCGTGAACGGCTGCGGCAAGCTTTTCCCAGCCGGGGATAAACGTATCGTCGTAGCAGCACATGTCACCCGGCAGATAGGTATAGGTGGGCTCGACCGTCACGACCTCGGTGATGATGAGGCCCACGCCGCCCTTGGCGCGGGCACGGTAATGATCGACCAAGTCGTCGGTCACATAGCCATGATCGGCCAGGTTCGTGGACACCGGCGGCATAAAGACGCGGTTCTTGACCTCGGTCGTGCCGACCTTGATCGGGCTAAAGAGCATCGGATAGGCGGAGGACTCCATACAGGGTTCCTTTCGTTTGAGCCGCTCGGCGGCAGTTACTAACGTACCTATCGTATCAGTATCCGCCGCATTCGCACTCGCTCGCACTCCCCGCCTTCAATCCCGACCCTCACAAAAAAGTTGCGGTGGAATATGGAGTAGATAAGGCCTTTGACAGCCAAAACAGTCCGTATTTCACCGCAACTGATGAGCGGGGTGGAATTGAGGGCTCAGATAGTCAGTCATGCCCTCATCCGCCACTCCCTCACCTACAGCGCGCCGTCCAGCATAAGGTTCACCTTGAGCACGTTGACCGTGGGCTCGCCGAACACGCCCAGGAATCGGCCCTTGGTGCACTGGGCTATGATCTCGCGCACCTCGCCTTCGCTCTTGCCCGTGGCCTTGGCAAGGCGCGGGACCTGGTACTCGGCGGCATCGGGGGAGATCTCGGGGTCGAGGCCGGACCCCGAACACGTCACCAGGTCGACGGGCACAGCGTCCATATCGGCATCGGGGTTGGCAGCGCGGATCTTCTTCACGCGCGCATCTATCAGCTGCCGATACTCCTCACTCGCCGGGGACAGGTTGGACGGGGCACCATACGCCATGAGCCCACCGTCCTCCCCCTCGACGATAGTCACGTTCTGGATGCGGCCCCACATGTGGTCCTCATCCTCGAAGTTCTGGCCGATCAGCTCGGAGCCCACGATCTTGTCGTCGACCGTAATGAGTGAACCGTTCGCCTGATACGGGAACGCAACCTGGGCGATGCCGGTCACGACGAGCGTATAGCCCAGGCCGCAGACAACGGTAAACAGCGCGAACACGCCCAGTGCGCGCGATGCAACACCTTTGAACATACAAACCTCCACTTACATAATGCCGCAGAACGCGAGCAGCATGTCGATGAGCTTGATGAATACGAACGGGGCAACGATGCCGCCCAGACCCCACACGAGCAGGTTGTGGATCAACAGCTGTCCGGACGGTACCTCGCGGTACTTAACGCCCTTCAGCGCGGCCGGGATCAGCGCGACGATAACGAGCGCGTTATAGATGATGGCCGAAAGAACCGCGGACAGCGGGCTTGCCAGACCGAGGATGTTGAGCGCGCCAAGGCCCGGGTAGATCGGCGAGAACAGGGCCGGGATGATAGCGAAGTACTTCGCCATGTCGTTGGCCACCGAGAAGGTCGTGAGCGAACCGCGGGTCATGAGCAGCTGCTTGCCGATACGCACAACCTCGATGAGCTTGGTAGGGCTGGAGTCGAGGTCGACCATGTTGCCGGCCTCCTTGGCAGCCTGGGTGCCCGTGTTCATGGCCACGGCGACGTCGGCCTGGGCCAGAGCGGGCGCGTCGTTGGTGCCGTCGCCGGTCATGGCGACCAGGTGCCCCTCACGCTGGAACTCGCGGATCTTCTCGAGCTTGCCTTCAGGGGTGGCCTCGGCCAGGAAGTCATCAACGCCGGCCTCGGCGGCGATTGCCGCGGCGGTGAGCGGGTTGTCGCCCGTCACCATGATGGTCTTGATGCCCATCTTGCGCAGGTCGGCGAACTTCTCCTTAACGCCGGACTTGATGATGTCCTTGAGGTACACAACGCCCAGCACGCGGTAGTTCTTGGTCACGACCAGCGGGGTGCCGCCAGCCTTGGCGATGCGCTCGACGGCCTCGTCGCACTCCTGGGAGAACACGCCGCCGGCTGCCTCCACATAGGTGCGCACGGAATCGGCAGCGCCCTTGCGGATCTCATTGCCCTCGTAGTTCACACCGGACATGCGGGTCGCCGCGGTGAAGGGGATGAACTCCATACCCTTATCCTCGAGCGTGCGGCCGCGCAGACCGAACTGCTCCTTGGCGAGCACGACGATGGAACGGCCTTCGGGGGTCTCGTCGGCCAGCGAGGAAAGCTGGGCGGCATCGGCCAGCTCCGCGGGATCGATGCCGTCGACCGGGATGAACTCGGCGGCTTGGCGGTTACCCAGGGTGATGGTACCGGTCTTGTCGAGCATGAGGATGTCGACGTCGCCGGCGGCCTCGATGGCGCGGCCGGACATGGCCAGCACGTTGGCCTCGTTCAGACGGCTCATGCCGGCGATGCCGATGGCGGAAAGAAGGGCGCCGATGGTAGTGGGAGCCAGGCACACGAGCAGCGCCACGAGCGTGGTCACGGCCGTGGGGTTGACCATGTCGTTAAGACCGACCGAGAAGCAGGAGTAACAATACAGGGCCAGCGTGACCAGGATAAAGACGATGGAGAGGGCCACCAGGAAGATCTCCAGAGCGATCTCGTTAGGGGTCTTCTTGCGCGCGGCACCCTCGACCATCGCGATCATCTTGTCCAGGAAGCTCTGGCCGGGCTCACTGGAGATCTTGACGATGATCCAGTCGGACAGCACCGTGGTACCGCCGGTAACGGCAGAGCGGTCGCCGCCGGCCTCGCGGACCACGGGGGCGGACTCGCCGGTGATGGCGGACTCGTCAACGGAGGCAGCTCCCTCGATGACGTCGCCGTCGCCGGGAATCTGCTCGCCGGCGCGTACGATCACCAGGTCGCCGCGCGTGAGATCGGTGCCGGGAACGACGGTGAAGTGCTCCTTGTCCTCAACGGACTCGATGCGATGAGCCTCGACATCCTTCTTGGCCGCACGCAGGGAATCGGCCTGAGCCTTACCGCGGCCCTCGGCAAGCGCCTCGGCGAAGTTCGAGAACAGGTCGGTGAGCCACAGGATGACCGCGATGGCGACCACATAGTAAGTGGGCACACCCGCGTCCTGCACACCGAAGATGGAAGCGACGGCCAGGACGGAGGTCATGACGGCGGAAAGCCACACCAGGAACATGACCGGGTTTTGAATCTGGACGCGAGGATCCAGCTTGGCAAACGAGTCGCGGACCGCGCGGCCCATCATGTCTTTTTGCATAGTCATAAATCTGCGCCCTCCTTTACGCAATCATCTGGAAGAACTCGGCAACGGGGCCAAGCGCCAGGGCCGGGAAGAAGCTCAGGGCACCGATCAGCAGAACGATGAACACGAGCAGGAATACGAACATGCCGTTGGTGGTAGACAGGGTACCGGAGCTCTCGGCGACCTTACCCTTCTTGGCCAGCGAGCCGGCGATAGCCAGCGTACCGATGATGGGCATGAAGCGGGCGAACAGCATCTCGAGGCCGAGCATGACGTTGATCCAGGGAATGTTGCAGTTCATGCCTGCAAACGCCGAGCCGTTGTTGCCGCCGCATGAGGTGAAGGCATACAGCGCCTCGGAGAAGCCGTGCGCGCCACCATTGTTGAGCTGGTCGGCAAGACCGGGCACCATGCAGGCGATGGCCGAGCACACCAGAATGGCAAACGGAGTTGCCAGGCACAGAACAACTGCCCAGCGCATCTCGCCCGGCTCGATCTTCTTGCCCAGGAACTCAGGCGTGCGGCCGACCATAAGGCCGGCGATAAACACCGTGAGGATGGCGAAGCCGATCATGCCGTACAGGCCGCAGCCCACGCCGCCGAAGACGACCTCGCCCAGAGCCATCTGGAGCATCTGGACAAAACCGCCCAGCGGGGTGTAGGAGTCGTGCATGGAGTTAACCGAGCCGTTGGAAGCAGCCGTCGTGAAAGCGGACCAGGTGGAAGAGGAGGCGATACCGAAGCGGCTCTCCTTGCCCTCCATGTTGCCGCCGGCCTGGCCGTCGGTCATCTCGATATTGACCGCTCCGCCATCGGCCAGCTGCGGGGTGCCCGCATGCTCGTTGAGGGCGATGATGCCGGTGAAAATCACCAGCAGGATGAACATGGCGGCAAAGATGGCCTTGCCCTGCTTGGTGTTTTTGACGCCGATACCGAAGGTGAAGCAGCAGGCGGCCGGGATCAGCAGCAGGCTGGTCATCTCGATGATGTTGGTGAAGGCACTGGGGTTCTCATACGGATGAGCGGAGTTCACTCCGAAGAAGCCGCCGCCGTTGGTGCCGGACTGCTTGATGGCGACCTGAGGAGCCGCGGGACCCTGGGGCAGGAACTGCTCGGTGACCACACGCGCGCCCTCGACAACCTTGCCGTCGACCTTGACCGTGTCGTCCTCGATCTCGGCGCCGTCGATGACGCTCCAGCCACCGTCTGCATTAGGCTGGACAGCGACGGGCTCTACGAGCTCAGCCTTCTGAGCCGGCTGGAAGTTGGAGATGACGCCACCGGCAGCCAGGCAGATGCCGAACACGAGGTTCAGCGGGATGAGCACATACAGGACGGTGCGGGTGAGGTCGACCCAGAAGGAACCCAGACCCTGCTCCTTGACCTGACGGAAGCCGCGGATCAGCGCGAACATGACCGCGATACCGGTGCCGGCGGAAACGAAGTTCTGCACGGTGAGACCCATGAACTGCACAAGGTAGGACAGGGTGGTCTCACCGGAGTAGGACTGCCAGTTGGTGTTGGTTATGAAGGAAGCAGCCGTATTGAACGACAGGTCCCATGACACACCCGGCAGGTGCTGGGGATTGCCTGGCAAGAAGGACTGAAACACCTGGAGTGCCACAAGAGCCACGAGGCCGATCCCCGAAAAGACCAGCACGCTCGCCAGATAGCGCCTACACCCCATCTGCTCTGCCGCGTCGATGCGAAGCAGACGATAGACGCCACGCTCCACAGGAGCAATCACAGGCGACAGGAACGTATGCTCACCATCCATGATATGGGCCATGAACCGACCGAGCGGAACGGCCAGGACGACGAGCACGGCAAAGTACAAGATGTACTGAATCGCAGCGTCCATAGTTTACGAATCACTCCTCATCAGAATGTAGATGTAATAGATAAGGAGTCCAATGCAGACGACTCCGATGATGGGAATGAGGATGTCCATTTACCGCCCCTTTCACGCGCGGTCCGATGTCTCGGACGCCTGCTCTCGCAAGCGTCTGGGGACAGTAAACGCTTCTAGGGATTAAAGAGGCGTGAGGGCCGGGGCTCACGTCCTTAAGATGACGTAAAGATGCAGGTAGAAAGCACTATTGCGGCTACAGTGCGCCTATACTCGACCTCGCGAGCATACAGTGGCGTCCTCACCGCGTATGCACGCATGGACAACTTTTCAGAAAGGCTACGCTATGCAGCGCGACGCATCGGACACTCGCGTCAATCCGGACCTCATCCTCAAGGCAATTGAGAAAGGCGAGGCCGCCGATGACGCTCGAACCAGCCGGGGACACCTCAAGATTTTCTTTGGCTACGCTGCTGGCGCAGGCAAAACCTATGCGATGCTTCAAGCCGCCCACGCCGCCAAGCGGCGAGGTGTCGACGTCGTCGCGGGATACATCGAGCCGCACGAACGTCCGGCAACTGCCCATCTTGCACAAGGGCTTGAGAACGTGCCCTGTAAACTCATCGAGCACAACGGCATTGCGCTCAGCGAGTTCGATCTAGATGTGGCTATCGAGCGCGCCCCTCAGCTCATCCTTGTCGACGAGCTCGCCCATACGAATGCGCCGGGGTCTCGCCACGACAAACGCTATCAAGACGTCGAGGAACTTCTACATGCGGGCATCGACGTCTATACGACCGTAAACGTTCAGCATATCGAGAGCCTAAACGACATGGTTGCATCCATCACCGGCGTTGTCGTGAGTGAACGAATCCCCGACCGTATCTTCGATGATGCCGACCAGGTCGAGCTCGTCGACATAGAGCCCGAAGACCTACTTGAGCGCCTTCGCGCCGGCCTCGTCTACCGTCCCGCACAAGCCGACCGAGCGCAACAGCATTTTTTACCGTCGAAAACCTCACCGCACTCCGAGAAATCGCGCTGCGCCGCTGCGCCGATCGCACCGGCCACCTCACAGACGCCGCACGCGTGCTGGGAAACCGTGACTACTACACCAAGGAGCGTATCTTAGTCTGTGTCTCCCCGGCGCCGACCAATCCCCGCATCGTCCGTGCCGCCGCACGCATGGCGAAAGCGTTTCGCAGCGAGCTCGTCGCCCTGTTCGTAGAGAGCCCGCGCACGCAAGCCATGAGCGATGATGAGCGCGCCAAGCTTGCAGCCAATATCGCCCTAGCCGAGCAGCTCGGAGCACATATGGAAACCGTCTATGGCGACGACATCGCGTTTCAGATCTCCGAGTTCGCGCGCCTGTCGGGTATTTCGAAGATCGTCATGGGGCGCACGGGCGAGCGCAGCAGCGTCCGTCAGGCCCTCTTCGGCCGCAAATCTCTCGTAGAACAGCTCATAACATTCGCCCCGAACCTCGACATTTATATCATTCCGGACCAGTCGACTCCGCCCTCCCGGCCCAAAGGACGCCGCCGTGCACTCGCCTTGCAGCCGCCCAGCAGCCGAAACGTGCTTCGCACGCTGGCCCTCTCTCTTGTCGCCACGGCGATCGGCGCGGCTTTCCGCCATCTGGGATTTGCCGATTCCAGCATCATATCCCTCTATATCCTCACGGCTCTGCTGACCGCCGTCACCACGACGGGGCGTATCTGCACGATCGTATCGAGCGTGCTCTCTGTAGTGCTTTACAACTTCTGCTTCGTCACGCCTCTGTTTTCGCTCGCCAGCTACGACCGAAGCTATCTGGTCACGTTCGGCATCATGTTCGCTACCGCTATGGTCGCCGGCGAGTTAACTGCGCGCATCGCCGACAACGCCCGCACCTCCGCCGAGAACGCATTCAAAACGCGCGTACTCCTCGAAACGAACCAGCTCTTGCAGCAAGCCCATAGCGCGGAGGAGTGCGCCCGCGTCGCCATGAACCAACTCATCAAACTGCTAAAACTCGACGTGGTCTTCTACACCGCCGAACACGGCACGCTCGGCAAGGCGCTCTATGAGTCCGCTGGCACCGAAAACCGATCCGCGACGCTGCTCACCGACTACGAGCGCGCCGTTGCAACCTGGACCTATACCAACAACAAGCGCGCGGGCGCAAGCACGCGGACCCTGCCTGAAGCGCACTGTCTCTACCTCGCGGTTCGCACCGGCGACAAGGTATTCGGTGTCATCGGCATCGCCCTGGAGGGGCGCGAGATCGAAGCCTTCGAGCATTCGATCGTCCTATCTATCGTAGGTGAATGCGCCTTGGCGCTCGAAAGCGACCGGGCGGCGCAAGAGCGCGAAGAGGCTGCGGTCTTGGCGAAAAACGAACAGCTGCGCGCCAACCTTTTGCGCTCCATCGGTCACGATTTGAGGACACCCCTCACGGCTATATCCGGATCTGCGGCGATCCTTCGGAAGAGCGACGAGAAGCTCAGCCTCGAACAACGCTGCGATCTTGCCGATGCCATCTACGACGACTCCCTCTGGCTTATCGATACCGTGGAGAACCTCCTCGCCATCACACGCGTCGAGGACGGCACCATTCGCCTCAACTTAACATCCGAGCTCATCGACGAGGTCATCGAGGCCGCCCTCAGCCATGTCGCCCAAGCATCGCATGGACGCGCCGTCACCATCGAGCACACTGACGACATCCTGCTGGTACGCATCGACGTCCATCTCATCATGCAGGTGCTTACGAATCTCATCATGAACGCCTTCAAATACACGCCCGAGGACTCGACTGTCACCATCAGCGCACGTCGCGAGGGTGCATTCGTCGTGGTGGACGTCGCAGACGATGGACCGGGTGTGGCAGACTGCGACAAGCCTCATATCTTTGAGCGCTTCTTTACCTCAGGCAATACGCGGCCCGTGGATTCGCGTCGAAGCATCGGCCTTGGGCTGTCGCTCTGCCGCTCCATCGTGGAGGCGCATGGCGGCGTCATCGAAGTTCGCGACAACCACCCCCATGGGGCCGTCTTCCGTTTTACCCTGCCCGCCGAGGAGATCGAGATTCATGAATAATGCCGCTAAGCCACGCATCCTCCTGGTCGAAGATGACCTGACCGTTCAAAACCTCGTTTCGACCGCGCTTGACCTCCACGGCTATGTCGTGAGCAAGGTTTGCAACGGCCAGGCCGCCATCATGGATGCGGTGTCGCACGGCCCCAGCCTCATCATGCTCGACCTCGGCCTTCCCGACATTGACGGTATCGAGGTCATCACGAAGATCCGAAGCTGGTCGGCAGTCCCCATTATCGTCATTTCGGCGCGCACCGAAGATTCCGACAAGATTGCAGCACTTGACGCAGGGGCAGACGACTACCTCACCAAGCCCTTTTCTGTGGATGAGTTGCTCGCGCGCGTCCGCGCGAATTTAAGGCGCTCCTCGATGGCGTCGAGCGAGTCGACAGAAGCGAGCACGTTCGACAACGGTCCGCTGCATATCGACTACGCCGCGGGATATGCGACGAAAGACGGACGCGAGCTCTCGCTCACCCCAACCGAGTACAAATTGCTCGTCCTTCTGGCGAAAAACGTCGACAAGGTGCTCACCCACACCTTCATCACCCGCGAGATATGGGGCACGAGCTGGGACAGCGATCTGGCGAGCCTGCGCGTGTTCATGCGCACCCTGCGCAAGAAGATCGAGGCAGACCCCTCTCATCCCAAGATGATTCAGACGCACATGGGTGTCGGGTACCGCATGCAGCGTCTCTAGCCCACCCCACAAAAAGTTGCGGTGGAATACGGAGTAGATAAGGCCTTTGACAGCCAAAACAGTCCGTATTTCACCGCAACTGATTTAACGATACCCAAAAATACTCTTCAGCTCGCCTCGCTCGCGCTCAAATGCGCAAAGCGCCCCGCGAACGAATGCCCGCGGGGCGCTTTGATGTCCGGGCCTTATTTGATACCGCGGCCCAAGTCTTCGGCGATTTTGTCCACGCCCTTAAGTGCGGCGCACGTCTTTTTGTTGGAGCAATGCCCCGTGCAAACGCCACCCTGAGCGCAGTCGGCACAGGTTCCCTTGCGGTAGATGCGCACGCACACGGCAACAAACGCAATACCGATAACAGCCAGTACAACAATATCGATAGGTGCCATAGCAAGCCTCCTCTAGTTAACCACCACTTACTTTACCCCATTCTCCACCTACCAAAAAGGGACAGGTTTATTTTGGTCGGTTTTATCTGCGGAAACGCCACATCTCCCCCACCAAAAAGCCCGAGTGTCACTGAGACACCCGGGCTCGTGGAAAGGGGTTGATCCTTATTCGGACTTAGGCGGAAACTGCAGCGGAAGCAGTGTTGGTCTCGTCCTCGTCGGTCCAAGCGTGCTTGGGCATAGGACGGAAAATCTGGAAGAGCATCGCGACCAGCAGCACGATAGCCACAACCGTCCAGAAGCCAAACTGCCCAAGGACAAGCAGGTTATAGAACTGGTTGATGAACAGGCCGATCACCCAAGCGAAGGCGCACTCGTAGCCGATGGCAATCGCGGTCCACTTGCCAGAGTCCATCTGGTTGCGGATGGTGCCAATGGCGGCAAAGCACGGAGCGCACAGCAGGTTGAAGGCGCCGAAGGCAACGCAAGCGCCCATGGTGGGGAACATGCCGGCAAACGCGGTCCACAGGCTCGGGTCGGTCTCGCCCGCGTCGGCGACGGACAGCAGCGAGCCGGCGGTGGCGACGACGTTCTCCTTGGCGACGAGGCCAGAGACGGTCAGCGCGGTGGCCTGCCAGGTGCTAAAGCCGAGCGGGGCGAAGATCCAAGCGACCAGGTTGCCGAGCATAGCGAGCACGGAGTAGTCCATAAACTCCTCGGGGATGCCGTCCATCGCAGGCAAGAAGCCAAAGGAACCGTTATAGCTACCAAAGTTGGAGAGGAACCAAACGACGATGGTGGACGCAAAGATGACCGTGCCGGCCTTCTTGATAAAGGCCCAGCAGCGCTCCCACACGTGCAGCGCCCAGGAACGGATCGCCGGGAAGTGGTAGGCAGGAAGCTCCATGACAAACGGGGTCGGACGGCCGGCGAAGAGCTTGGTCTTCTTGAGCATGAGGCCCGAGGCGATGACGGCAAAGACGCCCAGGAAGTAGAAGAGCGGGCTGATCCATGCGGCCGTGGTGGAAGAATCGCCAATGATGGAGCCCATGAGCAGGGCGATGATCGGCAGCTTGGCGCCGCAGGGGATGAACGTGGTGGTCATGACCGTCATGCGGCGGTCCTTCTCGTTCTCGATGGTCTTGGTGGCCATGACGCCGGGGACGCCGCAGCCCGAGGACACGAGCATGGGGATGAACGACTTACCGGACAGGCCAAAGCGGCGGAACACGCGGTCCATGATAAAGGCGACGCGGGCCATGTAGCCGCAGTCCTCCAGGAAGGACAGCATCACGAACAGCAGGAACATCTGCGGCACAAAGCCGAAGATGGCGCCCAGGCCGCCAACGATGCCGTCGCAGACCAGCGAATCGACCAGGCCACCGTCCTCGGTGCCACCCGCCACGAGGGCATCGTGCACCATGGTGGTGATACCCGGGACATAGGGGCCGTACTGTGCCGGGTCGACCGAGTCGGCGTCGTCACCCGCGGCCTCGACAGCCGCGTCGTAAGCGTCGCGGCCCTGACCGAGCACGTACCAGCCGTCGGTGCCGAAGAGCTGGTCGTTGGTGAAGTCCGTCACCGTGCCACCCAAGGTGGAAACGGCGATGTAGTACACGCAGAACATGATGACGACAAAAATCGGCAGGCCCAGGATACGGTTGGTAACCACGCGGTCGATCTTCTCGGAGGTGCTCATCTTGGCCGGGGCCTTGGTGAGGCACTCGTCGATGATGTGTGCGATCACGCCGTAGCGCTCACCGGTGATGATGGACTCGGCATCGTCGTCGCAGTCCTGCTCGCACTGAGCGACCAGCTGCTCTACGCGAGCAGCCTTCTCCTTAGTGAGGTTGATGAGCTTGCAGGCGTCCGCGTCGCGCTCGAACAGCTTGACGGCGTAATAGCGGCGCTTTTTGGCGGGAACGCTTGCCGGCAGATTGTTCTCGATGTGGTCCAGAACGTCCTCGATGGAGGAATCGAACTTGTGCTCCGGCACCTGGCCCTTAGAAGCAGCGGACTTCTTGACCTGCTCGAAGAGCTCCTTGATGCCCTTGTTCTTAAGAGCCGAGATCATCATGACCGGGCAGCCGAGCTTCTTGGAGAGCTTGTCCGTGTCGATCTTGTCGCCGTTCTTCTCGACCAGGTCGGCCATGTTGAGGGCAACGACCACGGGCAGGCCGGTCTCGATAACCTGAAGCGCCAGATACAGGTTGCGCTCGAGGTTGGTGGCGTCGACCACCTGGACGACAACATCGGGCTCGCCGCTCATGAGGTAATCGCGCGAGCATTGCTCCTCGGGGCTGTAGGGGGAAAGCGAGTAGATGCCAGGGAGGTCCGTGATGGTAACGTTCTTGTCGCTTAGGAGCTTGGCTTCCTTTTTCTCAACCGTGACGCCGGGCCAGTTGCCAACGTAGCCGTTGGCGCCGGTAATCAGGTTGAAAAGCGTGGTCTTGCCGCAGTTGGGGTTACCCGCCAGCGCGACATGGATCTGAGAATCCGCCATTCAATCCTTCTTCCTTGTGTGCCTGCGCTGCTTTCTCCGCGCAGGCTGGATAATGTGCTTCAAAGATGCTGCATTAAGTTAGAAAAACCTAACTTTATCTGCAGAAATATACGTCGTGAGCCCTTACTGGACCTCGACGACGGCGGCCTCCTCCTTGCGGATGGAAAGCTCGTAGCCGCGCACGTTGATCTCGACCGGATCACCGAGCGGTGCAACCTTCACGACCTTGAACGAAGTGCCCTTGATGAGCCCCAGGTCCATAAGGTGGCGGCGAAGCGCACCCTCACCGTGAAGCTTGACGATGGTGGAGCTCTCGCCCACCTTAACGTCACCCAACGTCTTCATCCTCTTGTCCCCCTTTCGGTTTTTATGAAATGCTGCAGACTAACCGACGGTCATGATGTGCATGGCAACCTTGGAATCGATACCAAAGCGTGCGCCCAGCACCGTAACGATGATATTGGCGCCGCTCGAGCTCACCACGTGGATTTCGCTGCCCTCGACAAAGCCGAGGTCCTTGAGGTGGTGCTTCATGTCCTCATTGCCCTTTACACGAGACACGCGCACGGTTTCGCCCGCTTTTACCATCGAAAGCGGCATTGCCGGCATCTGCGGTCCGCAAGACATGAGTGGCTCCTAACGTCAGTTCGTCCTTCACATCGACATGGTAAAAGTTAGCCACATCTATGTTCGCTTTAGTAAACTAACACGTGGTTAACTTTTTGGAAAGGGTCCCCATTCAGATTTCGAAAAAGTTTCCTATACGAAACAAAAGAAGCACCACAAAGACCATCTCTTTGCGGTGCCTTGTCATACCAATTTATGCAACAAAGGGGACTGTCCCCTTGTCACATTGATGCGCTTAGAGCGAGAGGTTTCTGATCGACGTGACGCAGGAGGCCTCATCCACGCCCGAAACGCGGAACACGACGTCTTCGCCACATTCGCCGCAGAGTGCCATGAGCCCTATAACGTCGCGGCCATCGGTGTAGCGGTCACCAATCGAAACCGACACGTCACTACGGTGCTTGGCAATGATGTCATAGAGCAGCGCAACCGGGCGGGCATGTAATCCCAACGGATCTTTAATCGTCTTTGTAAACTCGACCATGTCCCCTCCCGCGACATCGCACATCGGCCGGCAAAACCCAGCCACGTGGTAGTTATTGTAGCGTTAGATGCTTGTTGAGGGCGGGACGGAAATCGCATCCCATTTCGAGCGTCAATGATGGGACACAGTTTCCGCCAGAAGGCTCAACCGGAAAGTGCGACCCGTTATTTGGCTGGATTCTGGGACGCAATTTCCCAAAGGGGCCTGTTTGGGAAACTGCGACCCGTTTTGGACGCAAATTCTGGGACGCAGTTTCCGCGACGCCCAGTCAACCTATGCCCTCGCAACACCCGCGCACAAAAAACGAGGGAAGGAACGTGTCCTTCCCTCGTTACAGGCAATATAAGCCGCTTGCCTACATCAAGCGCAGGCTGACGTCCTTGAGCTGGGCGCCGGAAACGGCACTCGGGGCGCCCGACATGAGGTCGGAGCCGCTGGCCGTCTTGGGGAACGCCATGACGTCGCGGATGGAGTCGGAGCCGGTGAGCAGCATGCACACGCGGTCCAGGCCCAAAGCGAAACCGCCCATCGGGGGCGCACCAAACTTGAGGGCCTCCATGAGGAAGCCGAACTGCGACTCGGCGCGCTCCTCGGTAAAGCCCAGGAGCTTGAGCATGGACATCTGCATCTCGGCGTTGTGGATACGCATACCGCCGCCGCCGGCCTCAAAGCCGTCCATGACAAAGTCGTAGGTGCAGGAACCGGCTGCCAGCGGGTCGGCCTCGATCTTGGCGATGTCGGTCTCGGTCGGCAGGGTAAAGGGCTGGTGCTCGGCAGCATAGGCCTTGCGATCCTCGTCCCAGTGGAACAGCGGGAAGTTGACGACCCACAGGAAGTCGTGGCCCTCGCGCTTGATCTCGAGCGCGTTAGCCATGTGGGAACGCATGCCGCCCAGGATCTCGTCAGAGAGCAGGCGCGGACCGGCGGCGAACATCACAAGGTCGCCGGGCTCGACGTTCATGCGCTCACGCAGAGCCGCCATCTCCTCGTCCGAGAAGAACTTGACGATGGGGCTGTTGATGGAGCCATCCTCGCGGAATGCGATCCAGGCCAAGCCCTTGGCGCCAAACGTGGAGGCCACGCCGGCGAGCTTATCGATCTTGGCACGTGCCCAGGCACCGGCGCCCTTGGCGTTGATGGCCTTGACGACAGAGCCCTCCTCGTTTGCAGCAGTCGCAAAGACCTTGAACTTGGAGTTGGCAAAGATGTCGGTCAGGTCGACCAGGTGCATGCCGTAGCGAGTATCGGGCTTGTCGGAGCCATAGGTGTCCATGGCCTCCCAGTAGTCCATGCGACGCAGCGGCGTGGGCATCTCGACACCCATGCGGCCGAAGGCGTCGGCCAGGACCTCTTCGAGCGCGCTCATAACGTCGTTCTGGTCCACGAAGGACATCTCGATATCGACCTGGGTGAACTCGGGCTGACGGTCGGCACGCAGGTCCTCGTCGCGGAAGCACTTGGCAACCTGATAGTAGCGCTCGACGCCACCGACCATAAGCAGCTGCTTCAGGAGCTGCGGGGACTGCGGCAGGGCGTAGAAGTTGCCCGGCTGAATACGGCTGGGAACGATGAAGTCGCGAGCGCCCTCGGGCGTGGACTTGAACAGGGAGGGCGTCTCGACCTCCATGAACTCACGGTTGTGCAGCGCCTCGCGAATGGCAAAGGTAAAGTCGGAGCGCAGCTTGAGGTTGGCCATCATCTCGGGACGACGAAGGTCCAGATAGCGATAGCGCAGACGGGTGTCCTCGCTGGTCTCGATGCCATCCTCGATCTGGAACGGCGGGGTGACGGATGTGTTGAGCACCTCGGCGTGGTCGGTGAGGACCTCGATCTCGCCGGTCGCGAGCTTGGTGTTGGTGGTCTCCTCGCCACGGGCGCGCACGACGCCGTGAATCTTGATGGGCCACTCGGGACGCATGGTCTCGGCGATCTTAAAGGCATCGCCGTCGGAGTGCTCGGGGTCGAAGGTGAGCTGCGTGATGCCCTCGCGGTCGCGAAGGTCGCAGAAGATAAGGCCGCCGTGGTCGCGGCGACGGCTCACCCAACCGGTGAGGGTGACCTCTTCGCCCACGTTCTCGCGGCGAAGCTCGCCGCAGGTACGGGTGTGCATGGAATGCTCGTCGATGGGACGGGTCTGGCTCATACCAGTGATCCTCCTTTATGGATCTGTGCCGCCCCGTGTCGTTCCGGGCGGCGTCGTACAGATTTGCCCGGCCTGCGTAAACCGCGCAGCCAGACATGGCGTTCTATCTTATCGCACCTGTGTCGATGTGCCGCGGAAAAGTAGCTCCTGCCCAAAGACTTGACGGAGACGAAACAATTGACGCGCCGTGGCCGTCGCCAAGGCGCGCCGCGTGCGACAATGTGCCCCAATACAACTGCACTCGGAAAGGCCCGCCATGACTGCACGCCTCATCGTTATGGATATCGACTCCACGCTCATCAACCAGGAGGTCATCGACCTGTTGGGCGAGGAGGCCGGCGTAGGCGAGCAAGTGGCGCAGATCACCGAGCGCGCCATGCGCGGCGAGCTCGACTTTAAGCAGGCGCTCGAGGAGCGTGTGGGGCTGCTTGCCGGCTTGGACGAGAGCGTGTTCGAGCGCACCTTTGCGCGCGTGACGTTTACCCCCGGCGCGCTGGAGCTTGTACGCTCGGCGCACAGCAAGGGCTGGAAGGTCGGCGTGGTAAGCGGCGGCTTTCACGAGGTCGCCGACAAGATCGTGGCCGCCGCGGGCATCGATTTTTGCCTAGCTAACCGCCTGAAGGTCGTGGACGGCAAGCTCACGGGTAAGCTGGCGGCAGACATTGTGACCAAGGAGTCCAAGCTCATCCAGCTGCTGGACTGGGCAGTTGAGTGCGGTGTCGATATGGCACACACCGTGGCAATCGGCGACGGGGCAAACGACATCCCCATGATCCAGGCCGCAGGCACGGGCATCGCGTTTTGCGCCAAGCCCAAGACGCGCGAGGCCGCCCCGTTTACCATCGACGAGCGCAACCTGATGCTCGCCATGGACATCATCCTGCGCGACTAGTCGATCCGTCTAACAATTGAATCAGTCTGTCCTATAGTTTCCGAACAATTTTGTCTTAGTGTTCGGAAATATACCCTTTGAGTGCTAGACTTTGCGCCGTCGAAGGGAACATATATGGATAAGCGAGATCTTGAGCAATTGCTGAGCGATGTTGCCGGCGGAGCAGTCACCCCTGCCGACGCCCTCACGCGCATCCAGACGGCTCCGACCGCCGATTTGGGCTTTGCGCAGCTCGATCTTTCGCGCGGGGTGCGCCAGGGAGCCGGCGAGGTTGTCTACGGGGCCGGTAAAACCGCCGATCAGATTGCCGCCATTATCGAAGCACTGCGCGATGCCGGCCAGGAGCGCATCCTGGTCACGCGCCTGGATGCCGAAAAAGCCGCGCGCACCGCTGAGCTTCTTGGCAACGGCATCGACCTGGGATATGTCCCGGACGCACAGCTCGCCCTCGTGGGCGGCAAGCCCTTCCCTACCGGCAACGGACGCATCGTCGTCGCCTGCGCCGGCACGAGCGACCTGCCCGTCGCCGAAGAAGCCGCGTTGACGGCCGAGTTCTATGGCAACGAGGTCGACCGCCTCTACGACGTAGGCGTCGCCGGCCTGCACCGCCTACTCGCGCATGCCGAGGAACTTGCCCAGGCACAGGTGGTCATCGCCATCGCCGGCATGGAGGGCGCGTTGGCGAGCGTTATCGGCGGTCTGGTGAGCTGTCCGGTCATCGCCGTTCCCACCAGCGTGGGCTACGGCGCAAGTTTTGGTGGCGTAGCCGCACTGCTCGCCATGCTCAACTCCTGTGCCAGCGGCGTATCGGTCGTCAATATCGACAACGGCTTTGGCGCCGCTTACCAGGCAAGTCTTATCAATCATCTGAGCGCCGGCACACCCCGAGCCCGCTAAGGAGCATTCCATGTCCAATCATCAGCACACGCTTATCATCGACGGCACCTCGGGCATCAGCGGCGACATGACTGTCGCGGCCCTGCTCGACCTGGGCGCCAGCGAGGAGCACCTGCGCGAACAGCTCGCTACGCTGCCGGTCGACGGCTTTACGATCGCCGTCACGCGTGCAAACAAGCATGGCATCGACGCCTGTGATTTTGACGTCCAGCTTGCAGAGGAGCTCGAGAACCACGACCACGATATGGCCTGGCTCTACGGCAACGAAGCAGCTGCCGAGCACACGCACGAGCACGAGCACCACCATCATGAGCACGACGAGCACAGTCACTGCCACGAACATGATCATGAGGCCCACGGCCATGACCACGAGGGCCATCATCACGCCCACCACCATCACCACCGTTCTTTGGCGGACGTCACTGCTATCATCGACGGCTCGCAGCTAAGCGATGGCGCCAAGCGTCGTGCGCTCGCCATCTTTACCGCGCTCGCCGCCGCCGAGGCAAAGGCCCACGGCAAAACGCCCGAGACCGTCATGTTCCACGAGGTGGGCGCCGTCGACTCCATCGTTGACATCTGCTCGGTCGCCATCTGCCTCGATGACCTGGGCATCGAGGATATTGTCGTCGAGTCGCTCTCCGAGGGCCACGGCACCATCCACTGCGCCCACGGCCTTATGCCCATTCCCGTCCCCGCTGTCGTCAACCTGTGCCAGGCGGGCAATATCGCCCTCACGCCCGCACCGGTCGCTGGCGAGCTCGTGACGCCCACGGGCGCCGCCATCGTCACCGCGCTGCGCACGTCCGAGCACCTGCCGGCACGCTACCACATCGAGGCCGTCGGCTACGGCGCCGGCAAGCGCCCCTACGAGGGTTGCTCCGGCACGCTCCGTTGTCTACTCGTTGACGTGGATGCATAGCCATGGATGCCCGCAAAGAAAAAAGCCGCGCTGCCATCGTTGCAGCGTTCTCCGAGCTGCTACGCGAAGAGGATTACGGCAAGATTACCGTCGGCGACATCATCGCTCGTGCCCATGTTGGTCGGGCCACGTTCTACGGCCTCTTCAAGAGCAAAGACGACCTACTGTCCGAGCTCGTGAACGACATCTGCACCCACGCCCTCGACGACGATGGTACGCCGCTCGACGACCCACTCGTGCAAGTCGAGCATATCCTCAACAACCTCTGGGAACGCCGTCAGGGCGTTCGAGCCCTCGTAGCCGGTGCCGGCTCACGCGTCTTCGCCGACTGTCTCCGCAAGACCATCATGTCGCGCGCAGCCGAAACCGTCCCTACCGACCCAAACGGTCCCGCCGGCACCATGGACCGAAGCTTCCTACTGCACCACATAGCCTCAAGCTTCGTAGGAATGGTCCAATGGTGGGCCTGGCACAACTTCCAAGCAGATAAAGCCGACGTAGCCAAAGACTACCTCTCAGCCATAAAGCCTCTCTTCAACTAAGTAACTATCCCTTCCCAAAGTGGGATCCCCATCCCAAAGTGCGAATCCCATTCCAAAGTTCCGCTCCGAATCAAGACGCCACGCATCCCAAAGTGTCGACAGCAGCCCAACGTCCCTACCAGCAACAAGCCCCTCCCATCCAAATTCAGATATATATGTTGGGTTGCTTGTTCCAACGCGGCTAAGATCCCGCAGCTGGCCGCATGGGGTAACTTCCCAGCGCATTCCGCAGGACGAAAGAACCCCCGCCGCACGAAGTGCGCAGCGGGGGTTCTTTCATGTCCGAGGACGCGCTGGGAAGTTACCCCATGCGGCTAGCGGACAACTATGTAGACTTGGACTAGAACATGCCCAAGAAACCATGCACAAACAGCGCGGCCACGATAGCACCGACAAACGGAGCGATGCCAGGAACGAGCAGGCCGTACTTCCAGTTGTTGTCGGCCTTGTTCTTGATCGGCAGCACCTGATAGGCCATGCGAGGACCAAGGTCACGAGCCTGGTTCATGGCGAAGCCAGTGATACCTCCCATGCCCATGCCAACAGCCCAAACGATCAGACCGACGCAGATAGCGAGCATCAGGACGTTCTCGCCAGCACGGTTAGCAGCAGCAAGGATGGCGCTGATGAACACAAAGGTGCAGATAGCCTCGCAGAAGAAATTACGGGCATAGTTCGTACCCTCGGTGGTGGGGTTGGTCGAGAAGATGTTGCGCTGAGCAATGGGATCGATGACACCATCGGAAGCCTTGAACTCATCGGCATACATCAACCATGCGATCACGGCACCCGCAAAGCCGCCGAGCATATCGGCAATCATGAAGGGGATGCAGCTGCTCCACGGCACCAGACCGACGATGCACTGGGCAAGCACCATAGCCGGGTTCATGCACACGGCGCCACCAAAGACAAACAGGCAGACCGAGATGCCAAAAGACCAAGTGGTGATGGCAAACATATGGCCGGAGCCCTGATACTTGGTACCCTTAAGCACGGTATCGCAGTGCACGCCCACGCCAAAGATGATCATGAGGGCCGTTGCGCCGAATTCGCAGAGGAGTTTGGTAAGCATAAAACCTTATCTTTCTTGTCGGTTATAAACGATTCGTTTAGGCCGCGTACTAGTGCTGTGCGACGACAACGCCCAGGCCATCGGGAATGACGGCCACCTTGGCATCGGCACCCTTCATCTCAAAGGCGAGCTTGAGCGCCTCATCGAGGGTGTTGACCGGCGTCATGTGCATATCCTTGATCATCTGGTGATCGCACAGGTCGGTGACCATGATCACAGGGTGATGCGCCAGGATGCGGGCAAAGATCTGGCTCGTCCACTGGTCGGGCAGGGTCTCGTCCTTAGGACGGTCGATGCAGGCACGCTCAAACTCCGCCGGATCGTTGTCGGCGATGTTGTGATAGAAGCCCTCGCCACCGTGACCGTCGGCACAGCCGGCGACGTCGATGATCACGCCGCCCTCGGGAAGCATAGCCTCGGCAGAGCACATGCCCTTCACGGCCTGATAGATGTTCTGGTCGAGCGGGTAGCCGCCGTTGGTGGTAATGGCAATCTCGCACTCGACGGGCTCAACGCCGGCAAGGCTCTTCACGAACTCGCAGCCAGCCTCGTGCGCCTTGTGGATGTCGCCGGCAAAGGAGCCGATGACCTCGTGCTTGCCGTTGAGCACCACGTTGAGCACAAAGGCAAGGTGAGCCATCTCGGCAGCGGCAAACATGTCCTCGCTCACGTGGTTGTGGCACAGGTTGCCGGCACGCGAATGGGAATCGTTCACAAACTGACCGTTGTGGTTGTACATGATGGTCTTGTAGCTGGCGATACCAGGCAGGACGGACTTGCGGCTGCCAGAGAAACCGGCAAAGAAGTGCGGCTCAATAAAGCCCTCGGCAAGCAGCAGATCGCAATCGGCAGCAATCTTGTTGATGATGCACTCGCCGCCAGAAGGCAGGGTGCCGATCTTTTTCATCATGCTGTCATCGGTCGCGACGTGCATAACGATTTCCTCGTTGGCAACGATCTCCTCGCCGTACTTGTTGACGAGCTCCTCGTGCGTCGACGGACGATGCATACCCGTAGCAACCAGAATACGCACGCGAGCCTCGGGCGCAGCAGAATGGATGTGATGCAGCAGAATAGGCATCGTCACACGCGAGGGAACGGGACGCGTATGATCGGAGCTAATGATGACAATATCCTTCTTGCCAGCACAAAGCTCCTCGAGCGAAGGCGAGCCATAAGGGTTGGCAAGCGACTCCTCCACCAGCTCTTCCTGCGATTTTGTAGTCTTAAACTCGTTTTGATGACCTTCCATCACACCCGCAAAGTTCTTATCCTCGAGCTCCAGATGCAACGTCTTGTGGTCAAACGGCAGTTCACATTCAAACAATGACGAGCGCCCTCTTCCTTTTCAACTGACACACTAGATAAACCGTTGGAAGGATACGCCGCTCACCGAAAAACACCATCGTCCACCGACTCATTAACACAACGTTCATATTTGACCCACAACAAAACGGCCGCGACCCCAAACGGGACCGCGACCGCCTGTCAAAGACACTATAGACAGGATGATTTACGCAGCGCCGAGGCAAACATCTAGCCCGAGACGTACGCACGTAAGCCATTTTGCATAAATGCGTTAATTAATTGCATAAAATGGCGCATGGTTTTCTAGCCGTAACAGGGTAGTGCCCTCCGGAGCGTGCATTTTTGCGAGTATTCAGCATCGCGGGATAAGATTTTGGTGCCAAAAGTATTTCAAAAGGTAGATAGTCCTCATGGCTCGTCCCATCTGGATGGCATGCGGCGAGAAACCAGCCATATATGAACATCGACAAAGCCCAATCGTCATGCAAAAGCATCAACAGGAGCCGCGAACGTCACCCATAGCCTTATGCACCAATCTTTGGCTGCTGAAAACTCCGTTTTTTGCACGTCGCCCCAAGCACCACCCTCACCCAGCGGCTGATCCGCCGAAGACCGGACATCGCAGGGCCCGCCATTAGTCTACTTTTAGGCACACTCCGCAGGACGCAAGAAGCCCTCGCCGCACGAAGTGCGCAGCGAGGGCTTCCTGCATGTCCGAGGACGTGCCTAAAAGTAGACTAATGGCGGGCCCGGACGACTACAGGGCTATCGATTACCCCGTGTTCTGCAAACCTGCCGAGACGCCGGTCACAGTCGAAAGAATCAGGCTCATGTACTCGGCCTTCTTCTCCTCGGCCATCTCGTCCTGGTTCATACGCACCTCGCGAAGGGCGCGGACCTGGGCGATGGACAGGGCGTCGACGTAGGGGTTACGTACACGGACGGCGCAGCCGAGCACGCGACGGCGCTGCAGCGGCCACTCGTCACCGACGATGGCAAGGACCCACTTACGCGTGAGCTGCATCTCGGTAAAGACCTTCTCGGACAGATCCTGGCGGTCGCCCAGGTGCAGATACATCTTGGCGATGCGCTGGTCGGTCTTGGCGATCGACATCTCGATGTTGTCGATAAAGGTGCGGAAGAACGGCCACTCCTGGTAGGCAGCCTTGAGCTGGTCAAGATCGCCAAGCTGCTCGCAGGCGGTGCCCAGACCGTACCAAGCGGCCAGGTTAATGCGCGCCTGGCTCCAGCTGAAGATCCACGGGATGGTACGCAGGTCATCGAGCGACTTGGCGCCCAGACCGCGCTTGGCGGGACGCGAGCCGATCGGCAGCAGACCGACCTCGGTCAGCGGCGTCACGGTCGAGAACCACGGTGTAAAGTCCTCGGTGTTCAGCAGGTCCAGATAGCGTTCGTGGCTTGCAGTGTTGAGCTTCTCGGCCATATCCCAGAACTTCTGCGTGGTCTCGGTGTTGGTCTTCTCGACACTCGGGGCCGACTGCAAAAGCGTTGCGGCGGCAACGGACTCAACATGGCGCTGAGCCAGCGTGCGGTTGCCGTAACGGGCAAAGATGACTTCGCCCTGCTCGGTGAGCTTAAAGAAGCAGTTGACCGAACCCTTGGGCTGCGCCAGCACGGCCTTGTTGGCCGGGCCGCCGCCACGGCCCACGGCACCGCCGCGACCGTGCATGAGCACCAGGTCGATATCGTTCTTCTCTGCCCACTTGGCGATGCGCTCCTGCGCGGAGTGCAGCGCGAGCATGGCCGTGGTAGGACCGGCATCCTTGGAAGAGTCGGAATAGCCCAGCATGACCTCCATGCGGCGGTTGGTCTGGGCAAGGCGCTTTTGCACCACGGGCAGCGTAAGCATCTGGTCGAGCACGTCAACGCAGCCCTCGAGGTCCTCGAGCTGCTCGAACAGCGGGATCACGTCGAGCTCGGGAACGTCTTCCTCGTGTGCGAAGGACAGGTGGGCCAGCTCAAAGACGTCGGCCACATGCTGGGCACTCTTGGTAAACGAGATGATGTAGCGGTGTGCCATCTTCTTGCCGTAGCGCTTTTGGATGGAACCGATGGCACGGAAGGTGTCGATGACCTCGCGCGTCATGGGCTGCAGGTCACCATGGATACCGTTCTCGTGGATATCCTTGAGGGCGCGGGCGTGCACCACGGAGTGCTGACGGAACTCCATCTCGACCATATGGAAGCCGAAGGACTCGACCTGCCAGATGATGGTTTGGACCGGACCGTAGGCGGCACGGACGGCACCGCAGGCAGCAAGCGAACGCTGGACGACGCGCAGGTCATCCAGGAACTCGTCGGCGCTGTGGTACATGGTGTCGGTGATACGGCGCACAGTGGCGTTCAGACGGTCGGCCATGACGAGCATGACGGCACGATGCGGCTCGTGCTCGGAGATCAGCTCGGCACGGGCCGTGTACTGGGTGCTCATCTCGACCTGATGGTTCCACAGGTTGATGAGCTCGTCCGACGGCTTGCTGTAGGTAGCCTCGAGCGTGAGGTTGCGGCCGATGCGGCGGCACTTGTCTTCGAGCTTGAGCACCATGTGGGTAAAGTACTTGGCGGCGACCTCACGGCTCACCTTGGCGGTGACGTTGGGGTTACCGTCGCGGTCGGAACCGATCCAGCTGCCGGGATGGAAGAACGCCGGGCACAGCGGCGGCACGGTACCGGCCTTGTCGCCCAGCACCCAGTCGTCAAAACGACGATAGATGACGGGGATAACGTCGAACAACGTGTTATCGAAGATGTCGATGATGGTATCGGCTTCCTCGACCGGCGTGGGCTTCTTGAGCGCGATGGGGCTCGTACGCACCAGGGCGTCGATCTCCTGCAGCATATGACGCTCGTTCTCCACCAGGTCGGAGCCGCCCAAACGCGGACGCTCCTCCAGCAGGTTGGAGATACGGCGAATCTTGCCCTCGACGGCCTTACGACGGGCCTCGGTGGGATGTGCGGTAAAGACAGGGTGGAACTCGAGCTTGCCGAGCAGCTCGTTGGCACCCTCGACGCCCATCTCGTTTACCAACTGGTGATAGGCGACGGTGAGTTCGTTGGCGGGATCGACCTCGGTATCGGTCGATGCGCCGGCCTCGCGCTCGCGCAGCTGCGCCACACGGTAGTTCTCCTCCGACAGGTTTGCCAAGTGGAAGAAGCTCGTAAAGGCGCGAACGATGACCTGCTGCTTATCAAGCGGCAGGCTGTCAATCAAATCGACGACTTCGCGAAACGCCACGGCGGTGGGCTCGTCGGCAGTGGGCACGCCCTGTTCGTCAACGGACTCGTCGGCAGCGCGGCTACCGGGGTTGCCAGCATTGGCCACAATCTCGGCTGTCAAAATCTTGTCGAACAGGTCCGCGATCTCGGGATCATACTCGCTAAGCACACGACGTTCCAGGCGCAGGAACAGCGCCAGATTATCGCGCAGCTCCTCGGGGATCTCGATCTCGGCGAGACGCTCCCTGGACTCGGCATTCGAGCCGATTCGGTTAACGAGGCGGTTGACCACGGCAGCGACGCGCGCCGCGGCTTCGGGTACAGACTGGTTGCTTAGGTTCTCAGCCACGTTTCCTCCCATTCCTCCTTCTATGCACGTAACATGCGGTATTCATTATAGGCGCTTGAGAAATACTTTCGACACTGATTGCGCTTTACCACACAAAAGTATTTTCTGCATTGCAAGGGTTTTTGCTCTAAATGGTCGTATTTCTCGGTGGGCGGCATATGCAAACGAGGGCATTCCGCATAAATGCGAAACACCCCCGTAACAATAGCTCTCCATGAGCAGGGCACGTTGGCAGGCCCGCAGCTCAAAAAGATGCGCTACAGGCGCTCGCGAACCGCCTCGACGACGTTGGCCAGATCGGCAAGGACCTCTTCGTGGCTCTCCATGTCGCGCACCTTGACCTTGCCGGCGGCAAGCTCGTCGCCGCCCAGGACCAGGATGAGCTTGGCGCCCACCTTATCGGCCTGCTTAAACTGGGCTTTGAGCGAACGGCCCTGATAGTCGGCCTCGGTCACGATGCCTGCGGCGCGAAGCTCCTGCGTAATGGCAAAGACGTTCTGGCGCAGCTCCTTGCCGGCGTTGGCGACATAGACGCACGGGGCCTCCTCGGCACCCAGATCGCTGCCAAAGGCCTGCAGGGCCAGCAGGGCGCGCTCAAAACCGACGGCAAAGCCGACGCCCGCCGTGGGCTTGCCACCCTCGAGCTCGACCAGGCCGTCATAGCGGCCGCCGCCGCCGATAGAGCCGACGCCGGCGCCAGGGGCCTCGACCTCAAAGACAGTACGGGTGTAGTAGTCCAGGCCGCGCACCAAGGTGGGATCCTCGACATACTCGATACCCGCGGCATCCAGATAGCGCTTGACCTGCTCGTAGTGCTCGCGGCACTCGTCGCACAGGTTGTCGCCCATCAGCGGGGCGTCGGCCATGATCTCGCGGCAATGGTCGTTCTTGCAGTCGAAGGCACGCAGCGGGTTGAGCTCGGCGCGCTCGCGGCACTCATCGCACATCTCGTCTGCGTGATCGAGGATGAACTGCTTGACCTGCTCGCGGTAAGCCGGACGGCACTGGGCGTCACCCATCGAGTTGATGAGCAGACGAAGCTTGGAAAGGTCGAAGCCCAGGCGCTTGTAGAACTCCATGAGCATGATGATGCACTCGGCGTCTGCCGCCGGATCGGGAGCGCCGAGCCACTCGATGCCCACCTGGTGGAACTGGCGCAGGCGGCCCTTCTGGGGACGCTCGCCGCGGAACATGGCCTCGGCGTAGTACGCCTTAAACGGCGTGGAGCCCTGGGGCACCAGGTTGTTCTCGACGACGGCGCGCACCACGCCGGCCGTGCCCTCGGGGCGAAGTGCCAGGCGCTGCTTGGGCTTGAGTTTGATGTCGGTGCCCTCGGTAAAGACGCGCTCCAGGTTGGCACCGCTGAACACGCGGAACATTTCCTTGCGCACGACGTCGGTCGACTGGCCGATACCGTGGACAAACACGTCCACCTGCTCGATTGCGGGCGTCTCGATGGGTTTAAAACCAAACGGCTCGAACACGCCGGCCGCAATCTGCTGCATCTTTTGCCAGGCGCGCATCTCGGCGCCGATAAGGTCGCGGGTTCCCTCCGCCTTCTGTGCCTGCATGGGCAAACACCTTTCTTTTGTATCGCGTCATAGGTAACGGTCATTATACGGCACAAATACAAACAGCGGCGGCGCGTCTGACCGAACGAGGGTATGGGGACTCGTTCGGCCAGACGCGCCGCCGC
>JAXJEC010000073.1:0-6875 GCA_036301625.1 Collinsella sp.
ACGGCCGAAGAGGCGTCAGCAGGTCAGTGGGTCATCGTCCCGGCATTCAGCATCAGGGTAGCGCTGCGACGCGGAAATCGCGCGCCGTTGCCGCGCCCCGCAGTGCCCGCTTCCCCCGAGAACAATTATCAGTGCAGGTAGATGCCTTGCACTTTCTAGCGAAAAGCCGGCGTGGTTGGAATATCTCAATTCATCGTAGTAAACCGGCATAGTTTCGTATTTCCAGCAGTTCCAAATTCGTCAACACGCCGGCGTTTATGCAAAAAGCCCGACCTCCGCATGGAGATCGGGCTTATAGGGCTCAGCAAAGCCGAACCTACACGGTCAAATGACTCGATGATTACATCTGCTCGGGCGCGGAAACGCCAACGAGGGTGAGCACCAGGGCGAGCGTCACGCGGACGGCATCGCAAGCGGCCAGACGGGCGCGCGAAAGCTCGGGGTCGACGGGACGGCCCTCGCTCGGCAAAACCTGGCAGGCAGCGTAGAAGCTGTGGAAGTCGCCGGCGAGTTCCTCGGCAAAGTGCGTCAGACGGAACGGGGCGCGGTCGCGAGCGCAGCTGGCGATGAGGTCGGTGAGCTCATTGAGCTTACGCGAAAGGGCGAGCTCGGTCGGGTCGGTCAGCAGCGAGTAATCGACGTTCTCACCGATGGCCTTGGCGGCAACGGCCTTCATGCCCATCTCGTCAGCCTGCTCGGGCGTAACGTCGGCGGCACGGCGCAGAATGGAGCACACGCGGGCGTGAGCGTACTGCACGTAGTACACCGGGTTGGAGTTGTCGCGCTTCTTGACGGCCTCGATATCGAAGTCGACCATCTGGTTGGAGCTCTTGGAGATGAGCGTGTAACGGGCAGCGTCGGAGCCGACCTCGTCGACGAGCTCCTGCAGGGTCACCATAGTGCCCTTGCGCTTGGACATACGGACGGGCTTGCCGTTGCGCAGCAGGTTGACGAGCTGGCCCAGCAGAACCTCAAACTTGCCGGGGTAACCCAGAGCGTCGCAGACGCAGCGGACGCGCTCGATGTAGCCGTGGTGGTCGGCGCCCCAGATGTCGATGACGTGGTCGACGCGCTGGAACTTATCCCAGTGATAGGCAACGTCGGAGGCGAAGTAGGTGTACTCGCCGTCGGACTTGATCAGGACACGGTCCTTGTCATCGCCCAGGTCGGTGGAGCGGAACCACAGGGCGCCGTCCTTGGTGTAGAGGTAGCCCATCTTGTCGAGCTTCTCAAAAGCGCGGTCGACGGCAGAGGTGCCGGCGGTCTCGCCCTCGGTGTCCTTCACGTACAGCGAACGCTCGGAGTACCAACGATCGAAGTCGCAATTGACGGCATGGCAAAGGTCGCGCATGTTGTCGACCATCTTCACGTAGCCGCGCTCGCGGAAGCTCTCCATGCGCTCCTGCGGATCGGCCTCAACCCACTTGTCGCCGTCGGTGCGCCAGAACTCGGCAGCCTCGTCGATGATGTAGTCGCCGCCGTAGGAGTCCTTGCCCAGAGTCTCGGCAAAGTTGTCCTGATACGGATGGGTCTCGGGGTGCTCGTCGTTCTCGTCGGCAACAAAGGCGTCGCGGTCGGCAATCAGCAGCTTGTGAGCCTCGTCGATATCAACGCCCTGCTTGGAGATGATGTCGGCAAGCTGCATATAGCGCGTGCTGATGGAGTTGCCGAAGGTGTTCATCTGAGAGCCGTGGTCGTTGATGTAGAACTCACGCTGGATGTCGTAACCGGCGTGGTCCATGACGCGGCAGAGCGAATCGCCCAGCGCGGCCCAGCGGCCGTGGCCGATGTGCATGGGGCCGACGGGGTTGGCGGAAACGAACTCGACCTGGGTCTTCAGGCCACCACCGACGTTGGACTTAGCGAAGTCCATGCCCTTCTCGCGAGCCTCGCCAAAGATGGCATTCTTGACGGCAACGGAGAGGTAGAAGTTGATGAAGCCGGGGCCGGCGATCTCGACCTTCTCGATCGCGGGGTCCTCGGGCATATGGGCAACGACAGCCTCGGCGATCTTGCGCGGGGCGCAGTGGGCCAGCTTGGCGGACTTCAGGGCCATGGTAGAGGTCCACTCGCCATGAGAAGTGTCAGCCGGTCGCTCGATAGCGCAATCGTCAAGTTCAAATGCGGAAAGGTCGCCGGCCTCCTGGGCCGCAGCAAGCGCAGCGCGTACCAGCTCTTCAATCTTCTCGGGCATAGATCCTCCTTGTGTTAAAGCCCCCGAGCTCTTGGTCACTCGTAGGGCAAAAGCCAGAGTTTGTAGCACTCTATCACAAGCGACGGGCACTGTCGCAGGGTAAAGCTAATAGATATTGCATATGCACAAAATTGACTACAGCTTGTATGGAGTCACTCAAAGATGCCGGTCTGCCTGCAGATTATGCAAGCGTTGAAAATGCATAAAGGTGTGAATGAGCTGCGTCTGTTATCGAATACTCTTACCTATCGGAGTTGTGTGCTTTTCCTGCATAAAGTAAGGGTTTGCGCACGTCAGCGTGTTATTCTAGTCATACGTAAATTCGTATAAGTTGGAGGTAGCATGTTCTCAATCGGTCAACACGTCATTCATCCGGGCCAGGGAGTCTGCACCGTCGTCGGTTTTAGGGACGACACGCCGCAGCCCATGCTGCTGCTCGAGACCAAGCAGGGACATGCGCAGACGATCCTCATGTACCCCGTAGCGCAGGCCGACCGTTTGCACGCCGCCATCTCTCAACAAGATGCCGAGCACCTGCTGAGCCACTACGACGAGCTGGAGTGCGACACCTTTACCGAGCGCAACAGCTCACTTGAGGAGACGCACTTTAAACAGCAGCTCAAGCTGGGCGCGCCCGAGACGGTCCGCGTGGCAAAAACCATGATGCACCGCATTCGCCAGGCCGAGAAAGCTGATAAAAAGCCCAGCTCCTACTACATGCGCGTACTCAAGGAAGCCAAGCGCCGCTCCATCGAGGAGTTCGCTGTGGCCTTGGGCGTCACCGAGGAGGACGCTGAAGCCCGCCTAGCCCAAGCCGCCCTCAACTAACCCATCCGCGCCAAAAACCACCACAAAGGGGACAGGCACCTTTGTGGTGGTTTTCTTGTTCTAGTAGTATTCATTCTTATCGATACCCACGAGCACAAGGAGTCTCCTGTGGCAGAGCCGCTTACCGCCGGAATCACCCGCGACCGCGCGTTCGAACTGCTCAACGAGCACAACAAGGACCCGTTCCACATCACCCATGGCGAGACAGTCGAGGGCACTATGCGCTACTTTGCGCGCGAGTTCGACCCCGAGAACGAGGAGTTTTGGGGCATCGTCGGCCTGCTGCACGACTTGGATTGGGAGGAGCATGAGGACGACCCCATGAACCACACCATCTATGCTGCCGAGATTCTTAAGGGCGAAGGTGCGTCTCCCGAGCTCATTCGCGCCATCCAGACGCACACGTCGGACTTCAACACCTCGCTGCCCAAACCCGAGCTGCAGATGGAGAAGATCCTGTTTGCCTGCGATGAGCTCACCGGCCTGATCGGCGCCGCCGTCATCATGCGCCCGAGCAAGAGCGTTATGGACTTTACGACCAAGTCGCTCAAGAAGAAGTTCAAGGACAAGCGCTTTGCCGCCGGCTGCTCGCGCGACGTGATTTCGCAGGGCGCCGAGATGTTGGGCTGGGAGCTCCCCGAGCTCTTTGACCGCACCATCGCGGCCATGCAGTCCTTCGCCCCCGACCGAGATACCTTCCAGGCCTAACCGTCAACGCCACCTAAAACCACCACAAAGGGGACAGGCACCTTTGTGGTGGTTTTTGTTTGCGCGGGCGTTAGGGACGGACCTGGCCGGTGCCGCGGAGCTTGTATTTGTAGGTGGTGAGGGCCTCGGCGGCAAAGGGGCCACGGGCGTGGAGTTTTTGGGTCGAGATGCCGATCTCGGCACCCAGGCCAAACTCGCCGCCGTCAGTGAAGCGAGTGCTGGCGTTGGAGTACACGGCCGAGGCATCGACAGCATCGAGGAAGCGCTCGCAAGCATCCGTATCCTCGGCAACGATGGCCTCGGAGTGCATCGTGCCGTAGCGGTTGATGTGTGCGATGGCCTCGTCCTCGTTTGCCACGACCTTCACGCTCATCTCGAGCGCCAGGTACTCGCGACCCCAGTCCTCCTCAGTCGCGGCGACGTAGTCATCGCCCTCCACAAGCCCGGCATCGGCGCATGCGGCGCACGTGGCCTCGTCGCCGTGAATGAGCACGCCGTGGTCGTGCAATACAGCAACGACCGCAGGCAAAAACGCATCGGCCACAGCACGGTCGACCAGCAGCGACTCGGCGGCATTGCACACGCCTACGCGCTGGGTCTTGGCATTAACGATAATGTTGAGCGCCTTATCAAAGTCGGCGGATTCATGCACGTAGATGTGGCAGTTGCCCGTGCCCGTCTCGATCACCGGCACAAGCGACTCGCGCACGCAGCGCTGGATCAGGCCTGCACCTCCGCGCGGAATGAGTACGTCGACAATACCGCGGAGCTTCATGAGCTCGCCGGTGGCCTCGCGGTCGGTGGACTCGATCATCGACACGGCCTCGCGCGGGAAGCCCTTGGCCTCGAGCGCATCGGCCAGCAGCTCGGCGATCATGGCACACGAGTGATAGGCCAGCGAGCCGCCGCGTAGAATGCAGGCGTTGCCGGTACGGATGCAGATGCCTGCGGCGTCGGCCGTCACGTTGGGGCGCGCCTCGTAGACCATGGCGACCAGGCCCAACGGCACGCTCACGCGGGTCAGGTCCACACCGCTCGCAAGCACGCGGTGGTCGAGCACGCGGCCGACGGGATCGGGCAGCTCGGCGAGCTTCTCCAAACCGGCGGCCATGCCCTCGACGCGCTCAGGCGTCAGCAGCAGACGGTCGAGCAGACCGGCTGAAGTGCCCGCATCGCACGCGGCGGACATATCGAGCTCGTTAGCGGCGACGATGGAGTCGACACCGTTGCGCAGTGCTGCGGCCATGGCGCGCACGGCCTCCTGACGCTGCTCATCGCTCGCCGTGGCAAGCGAGGCCGACGCTACCTTGGCGGCAACGGCAAGATCGTGGACATACGTGGCTATATCGACCGACATGGGCGGCCCTTTCTCCTAGAAGTTTGCAACCATGGTAGCCGATTTGCGCATGGCCTCGCCCGCGGCGGTAGAATTGGTCAACCCGAAACACCGCAACGAACGGAAGACTCACATGGCCCTCATCACTTCGTACCACGTCCCCAGCCTTTACGTCGAGGACCACAGCATCGACGTCCCCCTTGACTGGCGCGGCCTGGAGCCGATGCTCCTGGCCGTCGGCAGTACCATGCGCCGCGGCGCTATGCCGGCACCCATCGCCGGCGCGCCCGAGAGCATCAAGCTCTTCTACCGCGTGGTTTGCGCGCCCGACCGCATCAACGACGATCTGCCGCTGCTCCTGTTTTTGCAGGGCGGCCCCGGCGGCGAGAGCCCACGTCCGCTGTCGCCCACAAGCGACGGCTGGATCGAGGAGGCCGTCAAGCACTTCCGCGTGGTCCTTCCCGACCAGCGCGGCACCGGACGCAGTAGCTGCGTGGACGGACGCACGATCAAGGCACTGGGTGATCGCGCAACGGCCGCCGGCGCCGATACAGCACGCTCGCAGGCGGACTTCCTCAAGCGCCACCTCGCCAGCTCCATCGTGCGCGATTTTGAGTACCTGCGCCTAGTGGGCTTTGGCGGCAAGCCGTGGGTCACGCTCGGGCAGAGCTACGGCGGCTTTTTGACGTTGAGCTACCTGTCGCTCTTCCCCGAGGGCGTGGCGGCGAGCTTTACCTGCGGCGGAATCCCCCACGTGCCGGCGAGCGCAAGCGAGGTCTACGCGCACACCTTCCCGCGCATGGCCGCCAAGACGCAGCAGTATTATGACCGCTATCCCGCTGACGTCGAGCGCGTGGCAGCCCTGGCCGATGCGCTCGAGGCTCAGAAGCCCGTGCTGCCCGACGGCTCGCCGATGACGGTCGAGCGCCTACAGCTCATGGGCAGCGACTTTGGCATGAAGCCGAGCTTTGAGCGCATGCATTGGACTATCGATCACGCTTTTGTTACTGGCGACGGTACGCTGAGCTGCGGCTCCTCGGTATCCGACAGCTTTTTGATGCGCGCCTTCGAGCGCACCAACACACGCACGAACCCGCTGTACTGGACACTGCAGGAGTTTATCTACGCCGACGGCGACACCATGCCCATTCGCTGGGCCGCAGCAGAGGAGAAGGCCCATCGTGCCGAGTTCGACACACTCGCGCGCCCGCTCATGTTTACCGGCGAGGCCATGTTCCCGTGGATGTTCGAGCAGATGCCCGAGCTTAAGCCGTTTAAGCCCGCCATGGACCTGCTGATGGAAGACACCAGCTGGGACAAGATCTACGACCCGCAGCGCCTGGCCTGCAATGAGGTGCCGCTCCAGGCCGCGGTGTATTTCGACGACATGTACGTGGATTCGGGCCTGCAGCTCGATACGCTCAGCCGCGTGGGCAACTCGCATGCCTGGGTGACTAACGAGTTCGAGCACGATGGCCTGCACGGCAGCGTGGTGTTCAAGCACCTCTTCGACGAAGCCCTCAACCGAGGAGACCTGCGCCAGATCTTCTAGCAAAGGAGTGTCCCCACCTGCCGGCACAGACGATATGAGCAGGACATAAAAACATTGAGAGCCCCTGCTGCATGAAAGACCGCGGATTAGGCCGACAATGGTGAGTGTCTAATTCAGCCGCGGCGGCCACACCGCATTCATGGAAGGGGCTCCCATGCTCGATACTACCACCTTCGTCGGCCTCGACGTCCACGCCCGCTCGATAAAGGCAGTCTCCCTCGACGTCATGACCGGGGAGGTGCGCTGCGCGACCTTCG
>JAXJEC010000074.1:0-23931 GCA_036301625.1 Collinsella sp.
CGTCGTTGGGGTCGCCCTTGAGGGTGTTGATGTCCAGGTACTGGTTATCGTCCTCTTTTTGCTGGGTCTCCGACTCCGCTTGGGTGGGGCCGCGGAACAGCTGGAATCCCTCAAACGCAATGGCGCCGAGCAGGGCAATGACAATGGCGATAAAGGCAACCTTGACTGCCTGCGGAAATTCCGAGAAACGCAGCGCCTTTTCCTCGGCGTAATAATCGGCGAAGCGCTCTTCGCCCGTGCTTTTGGTATACGCCGGCGCGGACGCGGCCTCCGGGTCATATTCCGGCGCAGGCGTGGCGGCGTACGGATCGTTGAGATAATCGCTCGATGCGGTGTCATAATCCTCGGTCTCGATGCGATCGTTGCCTGCATAGCCATCGGAATAATCGGAATATGCCGCACCGCCCTCATAGTCCGCGGCGCTCATGTTGGCGGCAAAAAGTGGGTTAACTGGAACGTCGAGCGCCGGCATGCCGGTGGAGGTCTCATCCAGATCGGCTGCAGCCCAGGAATCGTAGGCAACCTGACGGGCAACGGGCTCATCGAGCCTTGTGACCGGAGGCTTGCGTGCCGCAGGAACGGGCAACTGCTGGGCGCTGTACATAACAGTGCTGTCGGCCGATTTGCCCTGCGTCGCTGCTGCGAGAAATGCCGCCGTCTCGGACGGGTCGCTTGCGGGGCGGGGAGCGGGCGTGGGCGCCGAAGTGGGTACGGGCGACGAAACAGGTGACTGCGCAGGAGTCGACGCAGATGCGGGCTTAGGCGCAAGCGCAGGATTGGGACTTGACGGGCGAGCCCCACCGCCCATGAGTTCGTCGGCGGTCCACGGGCGATCATCCATCACGTCGTCAAGGCTCAGTGAAAACAGGTCGTCTTCACCCTCATCGAACATGCGGTGCACATGTCCACCAATTGCCGGAATCAATCCGCGACCGGTGCATGATGCCTTGCTCAACGCCATTCTGTTCCATCCTTTCGAAATACTAATGACATCGATTATATGGAACTTCCCAAGCGGCTCGGTCTTGGATTCGCGCTTTCCAGAACTCGCGCCCAAAAGGGGAGGGCAATCCAGGCGAGTGCCTACTTGTCGCCGGCCGCCGCCTTGGCCTCATTGAGGTAGCTATAGAAGCTGTATTTGGAGATGCCAAAGAACTCGCAGGCGCGCTCGCTCGACTTGGAAATGAGGAAGGCGCCGCGACGGTCGAGGTAGCCAATGGCACGAATGCGCTCGTCTTTGGTCATGAGTGCCGCGGGCTTGCCCACAAACTGCTCGCACTCGTGCAGCAGGTCCTCGAGCAGGTCGCCGATGTTCTTGGTAATGGGCTCGGGCTCGGTATAGCCCGTGCCGCCGGTGCCGGTAAAGGCGTCGAGCGAACGCTCAAAAGCCTTCATGAGCGTAATGTCAAAGTTGATGCCCAGAATGCCGACGGGCTTGCCCTCGTCGTTGCGGATAAAGATGGTAGAGGACTTGAGCAGCTTGCCATCGGTGGTTTTGGTGAGGTATGGCTCGCGGTCGTGCACGTCGGTGGTGCCCTCGTGCATGGACTCAAACACAATATGGCTGGGGCCGTCACCCAGTTTGCGCCCGCTGACGTGGCCGTTTTCGATTACTACGATGGAGTGGTCCACGTCCTCGGTCTCCAGATCGTGGACGACGACTTCGCAGTTGGGGCCAAATTGGAGCGCCAGACCGTGTGCGAGGCGCTTGTAAAACTCAATCTGTGCGGGGGTCATGGGTGCCTTCCTAAAAATTAGTTTGGGCACACTTTGCCATAAACCACACTTGACCGCAAACAAATCCATCAACAAGGCAATTCATAACCGTTCGGCGGCGAAAAGGTACCGATTACGGCAACAAACAATTTGTTAGGTTTGCCAATCAAAAAGTGTGATAGAACAATGCTAACAAACTTTTTGTTTGGCATCCACATAAAAGTTCAGTCGCATGAATGGGAATGGGCTGAAACGCGTATGCGGGGGCCGGCAAGAGAGGACTTAAGGAGTTCACCGTATGGCCGATAAGATCCAGTGGGCGAGCAACACGATGCCCAAGAGCGATGACAAGCACTTGGGAATCATGAGCCTCGACCACGTGAAGAAGGCCCGTGCCTTCCACCAGTCGTTCCCCCAGTACACCGTCACTCCGCTTGCCCGCCTGGACGGCCAGGCTGCGCGCCTGGGCCTTTCCAACCTGTGCGTTAAGGACGAGAGCTATCGCTTTGGCCTCAACGCCTTTAAGGTCCTGGGCGGCTCGTTTGCCATGGCCAACTACATTGCCGACGAGACCGGCAAGGACGTTGCCGACTGCACCTTCGATTACCTGACCTCCGATCAGCTGGCCGAGGACTTTGGCCAGGCCACCTTCTTTACCGCCACTGACGGCAACCATGGCCGCGGCGTGGCATGGGCTGCCAACAAGCTGGGCCAGAAGGCTGTCGTGCACATGCCCAAGGGTTCCACCAAGCCCCGCTTCGATAACATCGCCGCCGAGGGCGCCACGGTGACCATCGAAGAGGTCAACTACGACGAGTGCGTGCGCATGGCCGCCGCCGAGGCCGATGCCTGCGAGCGCGGCGTCATCGTTCAGGACACCGCCTGGGAGGGCTACGAGAAGATCCCGTCCTGGATCATGGAGGGTTACGGCACCATGGCCTCCGAGGCTGCCGAGCAGCTGCGCGAGATGGCCATCAACCGCCCGACGCACGTGTTTGTCCAGGCTGGCGTGGGTTCGCTTGCTGGCGCCGTGGTGGGCTACTTCACCAACCTGTATCCCGATAACCCGCCCACCTTCGTCGTGGTCGAGTGCGCTCCGGCCGCCTGCCTGTACAAGGGCGCTGCCGCCGGCGACGGCGACCCGCGCATCGTGGACGGCGACATGCCCTCCATCATGGCCGGCCTGTGCTGCGGCGAACCCAACATCCTGGGCTGGGATATCCTGCGCAACCACACCACCGCCTTCGTGTCCTGCCCCGACTGGGTCACCGCTCGCGGCATGCGCACCCTGGGCGCTCCCGAGAAGGGCGACCCGCGCGTCATCTCCGGCGAGTCCGGTGCGGTGACCACCGGCCTGGTCGAGACCCTCATGCTCGATCCCGAGTACGCCGAGCTCAAGGAGCTCATCGGCCTGGACAAGACGAGCTCCGTGCTCTGCTTCTCCACCGAGGGCGACACGGACCCCGACCAGTATCGTCGAATTGTTTGGGAAGGCGAATATCCCACTTGCTAATCGTTAGGGCGGAGTAAATAGGTATCGCTCCGCCACCTCACAGGTAGATTCCTTCGTTTGAAAGGTTATGAACAATGGCTAAAGAACTCGATTTCGACGCTATCAAGGCTGCTGCTGAGTCTCATCGTGCTGATATGACTCGCTTCCTGCGCGCCATGATCTCCCACCCCTCTGAGTCCTGCGAGGAGGGCGAGGTTGTCGCCTGCATCAAGGCCGAGATGGAGAGCCTTGGCTATGACGAGGTCAAGGTCGACGGCCTAGGCAACGTCATGGGCTTTATGGGCGAGGGCGACAAGATCATCGCCATCGACTCCCACATCGACACCGTCGGCATCGGCAACATCGAGAACTGGGATGCCGATCCCTATGAGGGCTACGAGACCGACGAGATCATCTACGGCCGCGGCGGCTCTGACCAGGAGGGCGGCATGGCTTCCGCTACCTACGCTGCCAAGATGATGAAGGACATGGGCCTCATCCCCGAGGGCTACAAGATCATGGTCGTCGGCACCGTCCAGGAAGAGGACTGCGACGGCATGTGCTGGCAGTACATCTACAACAAGGACGGCATTAAGCCCGAGTTCGTCATTTCCACCGAGCCTACCGACGGCGGCATCTATCGCGGTCACCGCGGCCGCATGGAGATCCGCGTCGACGTTCACGGCACCTCCTGCCACGGCTCCGCTCCCGACCGCGGCGACAACGCCATCTACAAGATGGCCGACATCATCGCCGACGTCCGCGCCCTCAACAACAACGGCTGCGACGAGTCGACCGACATCAAGGGTCTCGTCAAGATGCTCGACCCCAAGTACAATCCCGAGCACTTCGAGGATGCCCGCTTCCTGGGCCGCGGCACCTGCACCGTCAGCCAGATCTTCTACACCAGCCCCAGCCGTTGCGCTGTCGCTGACTCCTGCGCCATCTCCATCGACCGTCGTATGACCGCCGGTGAGACCTGGGAGTCCTGCCTGGACGAGATCCGCAACCTGCCGGCCGCCAAGAAGTACGGCGACGACGTGAAGGTCTCCATGTACATGTACGACCGTCCGTCCTGGACCGGCGAGGTCTACGAGACCGAGGCTTACTTCCCCACGTGGATCAACAAGGAGACCGCTCCGCACGTCAAGGCCCTCGTCGACGCCCACAAGGCCATGTTTGGTGACGAGCGCATCGGCTGCGAGCCTAGCATGGACAAGCGCACCGGTCGCCCGCTGTGCGACAAGTGGACCTTCTCCACGAACTGCGTCTCCATCCAGGGCCGCTACGGCATTCCCTGCGTGGGCTTTGGCCCGGGTGCCGAGTCTCAGGCTCACGCTCCCAACGAGGTCACCTACAAGGACGACCTGGTCACCGCTGCCGCCATGTACGTGGCTGCCCTGAACCTCTACGATCCGAGCCAGGCCGATGGCGACGCCACCGTGTTCCGTGCCGGTCTGACCAACAACAAGATCGATTAGTCCCATTCCTCGATTTTGTTGAGCCGGGGGCCGCTCGTGTCCCCGGCACCCCCTGTTGACTCGGGGCCCGCGGTCGTTATCTCCCATGCTTCCTCAACGGTGGCGGGTCCTCGTCATAGTGCTCTGCATGTTCTAGCCACACGCGCATACCGGAGCACGTCTACTCATTGCGATCGTTTCATCTTTTGAAAGGACATTTCCATGGACGCCAAGTTTACCGAGCTCGTCGAGCAGCTGAACGGCCTCGATTTTAAGGGTATGTACGGCAGCGACTTCCTGCACACCTGGGACAAGACCACCGATGAGCTCAAGGCGCTCTACATCGTCGCCGACGCCCTGCGCGCCCTGCGCGAGAACAACGTTTCGTCCAAGATCTTCGACTCGGGCTTGGCCGTCTCCCTGTTCCGCGACAACTCTACCCGTACGCGTTTCTCTTTCTCTAAGGCCGCCAACCTGCTCGGCCTTGAGCTGCAGGACCTGGACGAGAAGAAGTCCCAGATCGCCCACGGCGAGACCGTCCGCGAGACCGCTACCATGATCTCCTTCATGGCCGACGTCATCGGCATCCGCGACGACATGTACATCGGCAAGGGCGACGCCTACATGGCCGAGGTCTCCGAGTCTGTCCAGCAGGCCTACGAGGACGGCGTTCTGGATCACCGCCCCACGCTCATCTCCCTGCAGTCCGATTCCGACCACCCCACGCAGTCCTCTGCCGACATGCTCTACCTCATCAACGAGTTTGGCGGCCTTGAGAACCTCAAGGGCAAGAAGGTTGCCGTTACCTGGGCCTACTCGCCCTCTTACGGCAAGCCGCTGTCCTGCCCGCAGTCGCTGATCAGCCTGCTGCCCCGCTTTGGCATGGACGTCACCCTGGCCCACCCCGAGGGTTACGACCTCATGCCCGAGGTCGTCGAGCGCGCCAAGGGCTATGCCGCCGAGTCCGGCACCACCTTTAAGCAGGTCAACACCATGGCCGAGGCCTTCGAGGGCGCCGACATCGTAATCCCCAAGAGTTGGGCTCCGTTTGCCGCCATGGAGAAGCGCACCAACCTGTACGCCGAGGGCGACGACGCCGGCATCGCAGCGCTCGAGAAGGAGCTGCTCGCCCAGAACGCCACCCATCAGGACTGGTGCTCCACGACCGAGCTCATGGAGAAGACTGCCAACGGTCAGGACACCATCTTTATGCACCCGCTGCCCGCCGACATCTCCGGTGTCTCCTGCGAGCACGGCGAGGTTAACGCCGACGTCTTCGACATGCACCGCGTGGGCATGTACAAGGAGGCCAGCTACAAGCCGTACGCCATCGCAGCCATGATGTTCCTGCAGAAGGTTGCCGATCCCGCCGCTACCCTCAAGGCCCTCGACGAGCGCAACACCGCCCGTTGGTTCCAGGCCTAAAGCTGGGTTGAGGTAAGCCATGTAAAGGGGGCGCTCTGCCAACCGGCGGGGTGCCCCTTTTTGCATCGTGGGCGTGCGGGATAAGCGCTTTCGATGTAGATGCCCCGCGACGCGAGTTATGGGTACGATGGTTTCAGGGGAGGTATCGCCATGAAACTTGGTTGCGTCATTATGGCTTCGGGCGAGGGCAAGCGATTTGGCTCTAACAAGATGCTCGCCGATATCTATGGCGAGCCGCTGATTGCCCGGACCATTGATTCGGTTCCCCGGGGCTTTGACGTTGTGGTTTCGACGCGTTGGCCCGAGGTCGCTCAGATTTGTGATGACAAGCATTGCCCGTGCGTGCTGCACGATGGCGAGCTGCGCAGCGAAAGCGTCCGTGCGGGCCTTTCGTGGGGAGTCGAACGCAACTGGAAAGGTTGCCTCTTTTTGCCGGGCGACCAGCCGCTCGTGAGTTCGGATTCTTTTGAGGCTATGGTTCGTGCATTTGACGAGCGCGGCCGCAAGCATCCGGTGCGTCTTGCGTGCAACGGTGAGCCTTCGAGTCCGGTGCTCTTTCCGGCGGAACTGTTCGATGCACTTATGTGCCTTGAGGGCAAGGACGGCGGCGGTTCGATCCTCAAGGACCGTACCGACGTGGTGCTGGTCGAGGCGCGTGCCTACGAGCTGTGGGACGTTGATACCGCCAAGGGACAGCGACGCATAACGGAGCATATCGCCGCCTGCTCGTATTTTGATCGCGTGGCCAACTGTATGAATCAATAAGGAGCAATTATGATCATCATCAAAAACGGCGCGCTCGTGACGCCCCAGGGGCTTCGCCGCGCCGATCTTGCCATGGAGGGCGATAAGATTGTGCGGATTGCCACGGCAATCGAGCCGGGCGAGGGCGATACCGTCCAGGACGCCACCGACTGTTGGGTGTTCCCCGGCTTTATCGACGGCCACACGCACATGCAGTGCTGGACTGGCATGGATTGGACGGCCGATAGCTTTGAGACCGGTACGCGTGCGGCTGCCTGCGGCGGTACGACGACCATCGTGGACTACGCGACGGCCGATCGCGGCGTGACCATGCCCGATGCCTTGGCCGAGTGGCATCGCCGCGCCGACGGAACCTGCACGGCCAACTACGCGTTTCATATGGCACTCGCCGAGTGGAATGAACGCAACCGCGCCGATCTTTCGGCCATGCGCGAGGCGGGCGTGTCGTCGTTCAAGACCTACTTTGCCTATGACCACCTGCGCCTGGACGACGCCGAGACGCTCGAGGTGCTGGAGGAACTCAAGCGCGTGGGCGGCATCCTGTGCGTGCATTGCGAGAACGGCACGTTGGTGAATGAACTGCAGAAGCGCGTGTACGAGCAGGGGATTCATGGGCCCGAGGGGCATGCGCTCAGCCGTCCGGACGTGTGCGAGGCCGAGGCCGTGAGTCGTCTGCTGTATCTGGCGCACCTGGCCGGGGACGCTCCAGTCAATGTGGTGCACCTTTCGACCAAGCTGGGGCTCGAGGCCATTCGCGCTGCCAAAGCGCGCGGGCAGAAGAACATCTATGTCGAGACCTGCCCTCAGTATCTGATGCTCGACGATACTTGCTACTTGGAGCAGGGCGAGGACGGCTTTGCGGGTGCCAAGTATGTGATGAGCCCGCCACTGCGCCATGCCGGCGACCGTGCCGCGCTGCGCGAGGCGCTTGTGGCCGGCGAGATCGATACTATTGCGACCGATCATTGCAGCTTTAACCTGCACGGGCAAAAGGACCGCGGGCGCGACGATTTCCGCGCGATTCCCAACGGCGGGCCCGGCGTTGAGCATCGTCCCGTCGCGATTGCCACGAGCTTTGAGGGCCAGCTGGGACCCGAGGATCTGTGCCGCTTGATGAGCGAGAACCCGGCGCGCGTCTTTGGCATGTATCCGCGCAAGGGCTGTCTTGCCGAGGGCGCCGATGCCGACGTGTGCGTGTGGGATCCCAAGGCGCGCTGGACCATTAGCGCGGCGACGCAGCATCAGGCTGTGGACTACACGCCGCTCGAGGGTTTTGAGGCACATGGCCGCGCCAAGGCCGTGTTTGTGAACGGCGTGCTGGCAACGCGCGACGGCGAGCCCACCGGAGCCCAGCCCGGCCGCTACGTGCCCCGCTAACGGGGGGAGTGCCGGACCCCCTCCGCAGTTGCGGTGAAATAGTTCCTGTTTGGCCGCCAAATAGGCCTTTCGGGAACTATTCCACCGCAACTTATAGGCCTGCTGGGGCAGCGCCGGCTATTTGAGGCTGGTAGCGACGACGGGGCGGCCGAGGGCTGCCTCGAAGCGGTCGGCCATCGTGGGGTCGCTGAGCGTGTCGACTTGGTTGAGCATGACGCGTGCGGTGCTGAGTCCCAGCGCCTGCATCTCGGAATTGAGCACCTGGGCGACGCGCTCGGGCGTGGCGATGTCGGTGAGCTCGCAGCCGCAACGCTCGCAAAAGAGCTCGGGGCGGTGGACGGCTTCGTTGATGGGCTTGCCGAGCCCCGAGGCGCCGACGAGCCAGATGACGTTGGCCGTGCCGGCGGGAACGACCGGCTCCCACGGGGCGTGGGCCTTGAGCGGGAGCCGCTTGCTGCCGTCCGCCTCGGCCAGGACGTAGTCAAAGCGCTGCGCCAGCTGGTCGAGCGGCTCGGCAGGGGAGGAGAGCTTGCCCGTCTCCGGGTCCAAAACACCCGCCTGGCAGATACTTCCGCGGCTCATGCCTGCGCATGCCTCGCAGGTGCAGCCGGGAACATACAGGGCGCCCGGTTTCCAAGGCGCGGCGTCCAGGCGACGGCTCGACCCGTCCCACGGCACGCCGGCGACGGGGAACATATGCGTGGTGGTGCAGAGGAGCGCGCGGCCGCCAGCGCGCATAAGCTCAAGGCCGAGCGTCTTTAGCAAGGTCGACTTGCCACCGCTGCCGATAATCGCGGTAATGCCCGGTTTGATCCTGAGCGCCGAGGCAAGATTGCCGCTAACCGTTTCCATCTGTTCACCGCCGTATAATACTGTGATAATAAATAATCATCAGAGTAGCGGTCGAACCGCATTTGCTCTGCTCAAACCGTAGCACAGGGAGGTGTCCCGGGAATGCTCGTTTATGTTCGCGGCGCCGGCGATATCGCCACGGGCGTCGCCGCTCGCTTGGTGCGCGCCGGCGTGTCGGTCGTTATGGCCGATATCGCGGTTCCCACGTGCATCCGCCGCACAATCAGTTTTTGCGAGGCTATTCGCTTGGGCGAGGTCGAGGTCGAGGGCATTCGCGCTCGCTTGGCACAGACGCCGGCAGAGGCGCTTGCAATTACCGAGGCTGGAGACGTCGCCGTTGTGGTGGACCCCCAGGCCAAGATGCTCGGCGAGCTGAAACCCGCTGCCGTGGTCGACGCGATTCTGGCTAAGCGCAACCTGGGTACCACGCGCGACATGGCGCCTGCCGTCATCGCCGTGGGGCCGGGCTTTACCGCGCCGGTTGACTGCGACGCCGTGGTCGAAACCATGCGCGGGCATTTCCTGGGCCGTGTCATTACCCAGGGTTCGCCCCAACCCAACACGGGCGTGCCGGGCATTATCGCTGGCTATGGCAGAGAGCGCGTTATCCACAGCCCCGCCGCCGGCGTGTTTCGGTCCGACCGCGCGATCGGCGACATCGTGAGCGCCGGAGACGTGATTGGCTACGCGGGCGATTCGCCCATGTGCACGCAGATCGATGGCTGTCTGCGCGGGCTTTTGGCGAACGGCGTGCAGGTGACTGAGGGCTTTAAATGCGCCGATGTCGATCCGCGCGGCGATGCCAGCTATATCAACTACATTTCGGACAAGGCGACGTCGGTCGGCGGCGGTGTGCTCGAGGCACTCGCCATGCTCACCGGTGTATTCCAGGGATAGGAAATTGCAATGGAAAAGCTCGATGTGGTGAATGCTGCGCTTGCCGCCCTGCGTGCTGGCGAGACGTGCGAGCTCGTGGTCGTGGCCGGCACGGCGGGGTCGTCGCCGCGCGGCGTGGGCGCCTGGATGGCCGTCTTTGCCGACGGTGGCCAGGCGGGCACTATCGGCGGCGGCAAGATTGAGCTCTTTGCGCTGGATGAGGCGCGCGAACTCCTGAGCGCGGGACAGTCGCGTCTGGTCCGCTACACCATGGGCGGCGAGAACTCCGATACCGGCATGATCTGCGGCGGAGCCATCTGCCTGTGCTATCTGCACCTGGACGCGACCAAGGTACCGTTGCTCCAGTCGGTTGCCGACGTCTTGGCCTATCGGCGCATCGGCGACTTCGTCATCGACTTTGAACCGTTTATCGCGAGCGCGCTCGAGGGCGATGTGGCCGAGTACCATGGCGAGGAGTCGCGCCGCACCATAATGGGCTGCCCCGAGCTTTCGCTGATGGAGGAGGGGAGTAAGGTCACCTACACCAACGCGGCCTCCGAGATTCCCGCGGCGCACATCGAGACGCTCTGCCCCGAGGGCCTGACCTATATCTTTGGCTGCGGCCACGTGGGTGCTGCGACGGCGCGCGTACTCACGGCGGCGGGCTTTGCCGTCGTGGCGTGTGATGACCGCCCCGGCACGCTGACGCCCGAATGGGTGCCCGGCGTCTACGATCGTCGCCTGGTCGATTACAAGAACCTGAGCGAGCTGTGCCCCATCGGTCCGCGCGACTTGGTGGTCGTCGCCACGGCGGGTCACAAGTCCGATATCGACGTGGTGATTCAGGCCATGCGCGCCAAACCCGCCTATCTGGGCTGCTTGGGCTCGCGCCGCAAGACGGCCTTTGTGTGCGCCCGCTTGGAGCAGAAGGGCTTTACGCAGGAGCAAATCGACGAGCTGCACCTGCCGATCGGTGTCGCCATCGAGGCCGAGGATCCCGAAGAGATCGCCATCTCCATAGCCGCCGAGATGATCCACCTGCGCCGCACCAAGCTCGTCCCCCGCAAGCGCTAATCGCATCCCCACCAATAAGTTGCGGTGAAATACGGATTGTTTAAGCCTGTTAGGCCGCCCAACAGTCCCTATTTCACCGCAACTGCTTGTTGGGACCCATTTGTGCGGGGGAGTTGTGGAGTTGTGCAGGCAGACGAGGTTTTTCTGGAAATACGCTCCCGATGCGCGTATAGTACCGATTGTTTTGTCGGCTCCTGCTGCGTCGAGTCCAAACCGCGAAATGCCATGAGCGGCGCGGATGCAGCCAGGAGGCACGAGGACAACCCATCGTGGCCACGCCCCGTGCTTAAAACCCCAAGAAGGAGTGAACAATGGCAGAAGAGAAGTATGTGCCGCGTCTGAAGACCAAGTACGACAACGAGGTCAAGCAGCAGCTTCAGGACAAGTTCCAGTACGAGAACGTCATGATGATCCCCAAGTTTGAGAAGATCGTCGTGAACATGGGTGTCGGCGAGGCCGCTACCGATTCCAAGGCCATCGACGGTGCCGTGCGCGACCTGCGCGCCATCACCGGCCAGCAGCCGATGATCACCCGTGCCCGCAAGTCCATCGCTACCTTCCGCCTGCGCGCTGGTATGCCGATCGGCTGCAAGGTTACCCTGCGTGGCGACCGTATGTGGGAGTTCTTCGATCGTCTGACCTCCGTCGCGATCCCCCGTATCCGCGACTTCCGCGGCATCTCCGCCAAGAGCTTCGACGGCCGTGGTAACTTCTCCATGGGCGTCACCGAGCAGCTCATCTTCCCCGAGATCGACTTCGACTCCGTCGATCACCAGCGTGGTATGGACATCACTTTCGTGACCACCGCCAACACCGATGAGGAGGCCAAGGCCCTTCTGGACGCCTTCGGTTTCCCGTTCAAGAAATAGGTTCACCTGCCCTATAAGCGCCGTTCCCACAAGGGGGCGGCGCTTGGGGCGAACAATACTCTATGTGAGGAGGATATAAGTGGCTAAGACATCGATGATCGTCAAGTGCAATCGCAAGCAGAAGTTCTCTACTCGTGAGTACACGCGCTGCCAGCGCTGCGGCCGTCCGCACTCTGTGTACCGCAAGTTCGGCCTGTGCCGTGTCTGCTTCCGCGAGCTTGCACTCAAGGGCGAGCTTCCCGGCGTTAAGAAGGCCAGCTGGTAAGTCACTACCAGCGTTTCAAGCATCAGTTTGGAACAGGGAAAACGCGCTAAAAAGGCTTTGCCGTTAAGGGCGGCGAAGAACCAAGAGCACGTGTTCATCAAGAACGAAGGAGAATCTGTATGAACCTTACAGACCCGATCGCAGATATGCTTACGCGCATCCGTAACGCTAACTCTGTGAACAAGGCCACGGTCTCCATGCCGAGCAGCAAGAAGCTCGTCGAGATCGCTCGTGTTCTGCACGAGGAGGGCTACATCGAGGGCTACGATGTCGAGGACACCGTTCCCCAGAAGACTCTGCACATCACGCTTAAGTATGGTCCCAAGAAGGCTAAGGTCATCAACGGCATCCGCCGCATTTCCAAGCCGGGCCTGCGTAAGTACACTGGCGTTGCCGACATGCCCCGCGTCCGCGGTGGCCTTGGTACCGCCATTATTTCCACCAGCCATGGCGTCATGACCGACCGCGATGCTCGCAAGCACAACGTCGGCGGCGAGATCATCGCTTACGTCTGGTAATTCGCTCGGTAGGTAGAAGGAAAGGAGATCACCGTGTCTCGTATCGGTAATAAGCCTGTCCAGATTCCCGCCGGAGTCGAAGTGGCAGTCAACGGCAACAACGTTGTCGTCAAGGGCCCCAAGGGCCAGCTCGAGCTCGATGTCTTTGAGAAGCTCGCTATCAACGTCGAGGACAACGTCCTCACCGTTTCCCGTCCCGACGACGAGCGTGAGACCCGTGCCCGCCACGGCCTCACCCGTGCCCTCATCCACAACATGGTTGTTGGCGTTTCCGAGGGCTTCGAGAAGAAGCTCGAGCTCGCCGGCGTCGGTTACCGCGTGCAGCAGAAGGGCAAGAACCTCGAGTTCTCCCTGGGCTTCTCGCACCCCGTGATCGTCGAGGCTCCCGAGGGCATCACCTTCGAGGTTCCCGACAACACCCACGTGAACGTCAAGGGTATCAACAAGCAGCAGGTCGGTCAGATCGCCGCTGAGATCCGCGGTCATCGTCCTCCCGAGCCTTACAAGGGCAAGGGTATCCACTACGTTGGCGAGCACATCCGCCGCAAGCTGGGTAAGGCCGCCAAGTAGTCGTAACCGACTCACTCGCATAAGACCAGCACCCCGTCAGGTGCTGGCAAGATCAACCTTTTTAGGAGTTTACGTATGAACAAGCATAAGGCGAAGCTGGAAGGCCTCAAGCGTCGTCAGCGTCGTGTTCGCGGCAAGGTCTCGGGTACCGCCGAGCGTCCGCGTCTTCGCGTGACCCGTACTAACGCCAACATCTATGCCCAGATCATTGACGACAGCAAGGGCTCCAGCCTGACGCTCGTCTCCGCCTCGACCCTCGAGGCCGAGTTCAAGGGCACCCACACCTCGAACAAGGAGGCTGCGGAGAAGGTCGGTCAGCTCGTTGGCAAGCGCGCCATCGAGGCCGGCATCACCAAGGTCGCCTTCGATCGTGGTGGCCGTATCTACCATGGCCGCGTCAAGGCCCTCGCCGACGGTGCTCGTGCCGCCGGTCTCGAGTTCTAGGAGGTATGTAGCACATGGCTCGTAATCAGAAGCAGCAGCGCGAGGCCTCCGAGTTCGAGGAGCGCGTCGTTTACATCAACCGCGTGTCGAAGACCGTCAAGGGTGGTCGTCGCATGAGCCTCGTCGCTCTCGTCGTCGTTGGCGACGGCAAGGGCAACGTTGGCGTTGGCATGGGCAAGTCCGCTGAGGTGCCCCTGGCCATCTCCAAGGCGTCTCTCGATGCCAAGAAGAACATGTTCCACGTGCCGGTGACCGATCAGGGCACCATTCCGCACGAGGTTCTCGGTCACTTTGGTGCCGGCCGCATCATCATCAAGCCCGCTGTCGAGGGTACCGGCGTTATCGCCGGCGGCGCTGTGCGTCCCCTCTTCGAGCTTGCTGGCATCAAGAACGTCCTGTCCAAGTCCCTCGGTACCGACAACGGCCTCAACATCATCAAGGCTGCCGTCGAGGGCCTCAAGGAGCTCTCCAGCCCTGAGGACGTCGCGGCTCGCCGTGGCCTGACGGTCTCCGAGATGTTCGTCGGTAAGGAGAACTAAGCATGGCTGACACCATCAAGATCAAGCAGGTCCGCAGCACCAACGGTTGCAAGCAGGACCAGGTCCGTACTGTCCGTGCCCTCGGTCTCCACAGGATCCGCGAGGTTCGCGAGATTGCTGACAACGAGTCCGTCCGCGGCATGATCTTCAAGGTCAAGCACCTTGTCGAGATTGTAGAGGAGTAGCAAATGCAGCTTCACGATCTTACTCCCGCGCCCGGTTCCACCAAGAACCGCAAGCGCGTCGGCCGTGGCAATTCTTCGGGTCACGGCACCACTTCTGGCCGCGGCCAGAAGGGCCAGGGTTCCCGCTCTGGCGGCACCAAGGGTGCCGGCTTCGAGGGTGGCCAGACTCCGCTGGCTATGCGCCTGCCCAAGCTTCCGGGCTTCCGCAACCCCCGTCGTATCGAGTACACCGCTGTTAACGTTGAGCGTCTCGAGCGCAAGTTCGAGGACGGCGCTGTGATCGACGGTGCCGCTCTTAAGGCCGCTCGCATCACCAAGAGCGAGTTCGAGCCCGTCAAGGTGCTCGGCAATGGTGAGCTCACCAAGAAGTTCACGGTCAAGGTCGACAAGGTCAGCGCTTCTGCGCAGGCCAAGATCGAGGCCGCCGGCGGAAAGGTCGAGCTGCCGTGCTAAATGGTCTTAAGAATGCTTTCCGCATCAAAGAATTGCGCGAAAAGATTCTTTTTACCATAGCTATGCTCGTCGTGTACCGCATTGGTGCGCACGTTCCTGTGCCCGGCATTCCCTTCCAGGGGATGCTGGGCCTTTTCTCGACCGATAACAATTCGGTCGCCGCAGGTGCTATGGCCCTCCTGAATCTTTTCTCTGGCGGCGCTTTGAGCTATGTGTCGGTGTTTTCGCTGGGCATCATGCCTTACATCACCAGCTCGATCATCCTCCAGATGCTCCAGGCCGTCGTGCCTTCCCTGCATGAGCTTGCCCGCGAGGGCGAGGTCGGTCAGACCAAGATTACGCAGTATTCGCGTTACCTCACCCTGGCTCTGGCAATCCTCAACTCCGTGGGTTACCTCTTCCTCTTTAAGAGCTTCGGCATCAGCTTTAATGGCGCCGGCGCTCCCGAGATCATCTTCGACCTCATGATCGTCGGTACGCTCACCGCGGGCGCCATGCTGATCATGTGGATTGGTGAGCTCATCACCCAGCGCGGTATCGGCAATGGCATGTCGCTGATCATCTTCGCGAACATCATGGCCGGTCTGCCGCAGGCTATCTTCTCCAGCACTGAGGGCAATGCCGGTGGCATCATCACCATGGTGATCATCTGCGCCATCATCCTGCTGGTTATCCCGCTGATTGTTTTCCTTGAGCGCGGCCAGCGCCGCATCCCGGTCTCCTACGCCAAACGCGTCGTGGGCCGTCGCATGATGGGTGGCCAGACCACCTACCTGCCCATCAAGGTCAACACCGCGGGTGTCGTGCCGATCATCTTCGCTTCGGCGCTGCTGTACTTCCCGGCTCAGATTGCCGTGTTCTTCCCCGGCATCGGCTGGATCCAGGCAGTTGCCTCTGCGCTTTCGACCGGTTGGCTCAACTGGGTGCTTAACGTTGTCCTCATCGTGTTCTTCGCGTACTTCTACACCTCCATGGTGTTCAACCCCGATGACACGGCCGACAACCTTAAGAAGCAGGGCGGCTTTATTCCGGGCGTCCGTCCGGGTAGGGCTACCGCGGCCTACATCAAGAACGCGCTCAACAAGATCACGCTTCCCAGCGCTGTCTTTTTGGCGCTCATCGCCATCGTGCCTTCGATCATCTTCTCCTTTACGGGTAACCAGCTGATCCAGGCATTTGGCGGCACGTCCATCCTCATCATGGTCGGCGTCGTGCTCGACACGGTCGATAAGCTCGAAGGCCAGATCAAGATGTATGATTACGATGGATTCTTTAAATAGGCTAGAGGAGGATTGCTCATGAACCTCGTATTGCTCGGAGCTCCGGGTGCCGGTAAGGGCACCGTCGCACAGGAGCTCGTCGCCGAGTTTGGCGTCGCTCACATTTCCACGGGCGACCTGCTGCGTGCTGCCGTCAAGGGTGGCACCGAGCTTGGTATTCAGGCTAAGAAGTACATGGACGCTGGCGAGCTCGTTCCCGACCAGCTCGTGATCGACCTTGTCAAGGAGCGCCTTGCCGCCGATGACGCCCAGCAGGGCTTCATCCTCGACGGCTTCCCGCGTAACACCGCCCAGGCCGTGACGCTCGATTCCGAGCTCTCCGCCATGGGTCGCGATATCGACTGTGCCCTTCTGGTCGATGTGGTCCCCGAGGTCATCATCGATCGTCTGTCTTCGCGTCGCACCTGCCGCGCCTGCGGTTACACCGGCACCGCTGCCGATGCCACCTGCCCCAAGTGCGCAGGCGAGATGTATCAGCGCGACGACGACAAGCCCGAGACCATCAAGAACCGTCTCGACGTCTACGAGAAGTCCACGAGCCCGCTCGTCGACTACTATCGTGGCCAGGGTCTGCTCAAGTCGGTCAACGGTGACCAGGCTCGCGAGACCGTGTACGGGGATGTCAAAGAGGCTCTCGGTCTATGATCAAGATTAAGTCTGCAACGCAAATCGAGCAGATGAAGAAGGCAGGAGCGCTATCTAAGATGGCGCTCCGCCACGTTGGAGCCATGGTGCGCCCCGGCGTTTCGACTTTTGAGCTCGATCAGCTCGCGGAGCAGATTATCCGCATGCATGGCGGCACCCCGGCCTTTAAGGGTTACGGCGGGTTCCCGGGGACCATTTGTGCATCGATCAACGATGCCGTGGTCCACGGTATTCCCAACCCCGACATGATCCTGCGCGACGGCGATATCATCTCCATCGATACGGGAGCCGTTGTCGACGGTTGGGTCGGCGATAACGCTTGGACGTTTTTCGTCGGCACCCCCACGCCCGAAGCCAAGGCTTTGTGCGAGGTCACGCGCGATTGCCTTAAGGCTGCCATCGAGCAGGCTGTTCCCGGTAACCATATCGGGGACGTCGGTTATGCCGTTCAGTACCTCGCCGAGTCTCACGGTTACGGCGTGCTTCGCGATTATGTGGGCCATGGGATTGGCCGCGTGATGCACGAGGACCCCAACGTTCCTAACTATGGAAAGAAGGGGAGGGGCGTTCGCCTCCAGGCCGGCATGGTCATTGCCATCGAGCCGATGGTTACGATGGGTTCCAACCATGTGAGCACGGGCTCCGACGGTTGGATTGTTACGACCAACGACCACCTGCCCGCCGCGCACTACGAGAACACCGTCGCCATTACCAATGACGGTCCGGTGATTCTCACCACGGATGCGCAAGGTGCCTGGTGTTCCTTGCAGGGCGGAGAAATGTAACAAGTTCCACTTAGTTGTGGAGCCATTACGAAGTTATTACGATGCGTGCATACGTGTTGTAGAATACTCAATCGCTGTCGTTTTCTAGAGAAAGATGATTGCTTGTGAAGAAGGAAGACGCAATTGAGCTCGAGGGTACGGTAAAGGAACCGCTGCCCAATGCCATGTTTAAGGTCGAGCTCGAGAACGGTCATTCGGTTCTGTGCAACATTTCTGGCAAGATCCGAATGAATTACATCCGCATTCTCCCCGGTGACAGGGTTGTCGTGGAGCTTTCCCCGTACGACCTGACCCGCGGCCGCATCACCTATCGCTATAAATAGCGGCACGCATACACGCACTCCATTTCCGGCTGCAGGCTTAGCTCAACCTACGGTCGGATTGTGTGTGAAGACCAGCCATAGTTTTAAACGCCTGCGGCTGGGCGAGTAGATAGTAGGGAAGTAGTTTGAGCGCTACCGAAAGGAAGAACGATGAAGGTACGTCCTTCGGTCAAGAAGATGTGCGATAAGTGCAAAATCATTAGGCGCCATGGCAAGGTCCTCGTCATTTGCGAGAACCCCCGTCATAAGCAGCGTCAGGGTTAAGAGAGGAGACTACGTTGGCCCGTATTAATGGTGTCGACCTCCCGCGTGAGAAGCGCGTTGAGATCGGTCTGACCTACATTTACGGCATCGGCCGCACCACTGCGACGAAGATCTGCGTCGAGTGCAACGTTAACGTGGATACGCGCGTTAAGGACCTCACCGAGGATGAGGTTAACGCCATCCGCGATTATATCGATAAGAACCAGATCATGGTTGAGGGCGACCTCCGCCGTGAGCGCAACCAGAACGTCAAGCGCCTTATGGACATCGGCTGCAACCGCGGCCTTCGTCACCGCAAGGGCCTCCCGGTCCGCGGCCAGCGCACCCACACTAACGCTCGTACCCGCAAGGGCCCGAAGCGTCAGATCGGTGCTAAGAAGAAGAAATAAGGAGCGCTAGATAGATGGCTACTGCTAAGAAGAACGTTCGCGCTGCCCGTCTGAAGCGCGCGGACCGTAAGAACATTTCCGTGGGCCAGGCTCACATTCGTTCTACGTTCAACAACACGATCGTTTCGATCACCGATCCCCAGGGCAACGTCATTTCCTGGAAGTCGGCTGGCCAGGTGGGCTTCAAGGGCTCCCGTAAGTCCACGCCGTTCGCTGCCCAGATGGCTGCCGAGGCTGCTGCCAAGCAGGCCATGGAGCACGGTATGAAGAAGGTTTCCGTCTTCGTCAAGGGCCCCGGCTCCGGTCGTGAGACCGCCATCCGCTCCCTCCAGGCTGCTGGCCTCGAGGTCTCGAGCATCCAGGACAAGACCCCCATTCCGCACAACGGCTGCCGCCCCAAGAAGCGTCGCCGCGTGTAACTGAAAGGATCGTATCAATATGGCAATCGACAGGACTCCTGTTCTTAAGCGCTGCCGTCAGCTCGGGATCGATCCCGCTGAGCTCGGTTACAGCAGCAAGAAGGAATCTATCCGTCAGCCCAAGCGCCGTCGCAAGGAATCTGAGTACGGCATGCAGCTGCGCGAGAAGCAGAAGGTTAAGTTCATCTATGGCGTTCTGGAGAAGCAGTTCCACGGCTACTTCAACAAGGCCCGCAAGATGAACGGCGTCACCGGTGAGAACCTCATGATCATCCTTGAGTCTCGCCTCGACAACGTCGTCTTCCGTCTTGGCTTCGCCCGCACCCGCAAAGAGGCTCGTCAGTCCGTCCGTCACGGTCACTTCACCGTGAACGGCAAGCGCGTGGACATCCCGTCCTACCGCGTCAAGGCCGGCGACGTCGTCGCTGTCGGCGAGAAGTTCCGTGACCTCCTCCCCATCAAGGAGGCCCTGATTTCCTCCGAGCGCTTTGAGGTTCCTGGCTGGCTCGAGGTCGATATCGAGAAGCTGTCTGGTAACGTGCTCGCTCTGCCGACGCGTGAGCAGATCAGCGGTGATATCAACGAGCAGCTCATCGTCGAGCTCTACTCTAAGTAGTCCATCCGGGCTGCTGAGGCTGGAGGTAATACATGTCAGAATTCATTAGGCCTCAGGTTCAGGTCGAAGAGATCAACGAGACGTCTGCTCGTGTCTCCGTCGAGCCGCTCGAGCGTGGCTACGGCGATACGCTGGGTAACTCCCTCCGTCGCGTACTTCTGTCCTCGCTCGAGGGTGCCGCCGTCGAGGCTATTCAGATCGATGGTGCGCAGCACGAGTTCATGACCATCCCTAACATGGTCGAGGATGTCACCGACATCGTCCTGAATGTCAAGGGTCTTGTCTTCAGGGCTCTCGGCACGACCGACGAGGCGACCGCCACCATCTCGGTTGACGGCCCCTGCGAGGTCACCGGTGCGGACTTCTTTATTCCGTCCGAGTTTGAGCTGGTCAACCCCGAGCAGCACATCGCTACGCTCACCGAGGGTGGCCATCTCACCATGAGCATGCGCATCGGCTATGGCCGCGGCTATGTTTCTGGCGAGGCCAACAAGCGCGACAACGATCCCATCGGTGTGATCCACGTCGACTCGCTGTACTCGCCGGTTTCCCGTTGCGCCAAGCTCGTTGAGGCTTGCCGTGTCGGTCAGCACACCGACTACGACCGCCTTGTCCTCGAGATCGAGACCAACGGCTCCATCGCCCCGCGCGACGCCGTGGTCCAGGCTGCCAATATCATCAACCAGCATATGGCCGCCTTTATGAACCTTGCCGAGACCCCCGAGGTCGAGGAGGAGGCTTCGATCTTCGCTCCCGAGGTCACCAACGACAACGCCGAGCTGGACAAGCAGATCGAGGATCTGGACCTTTCCGTCCGTTCCTACAACTGCCTTAAGCGCGCCAGCATTCACTCGGTCCGTCAGCTCGTTGAGTTCTCGGAGAACGATCTGCTCAACATCCGTAACTTCGGTGTTAAGTCGATCGAGGAAGTGAAGGACAAGCTTGAGTCCATGGGCCTGAGCCTGAAGGCTTAATGCTTCGCATATTTGAGGAGAAACTAGACCATGCGTCACAACGTTAAGAAGGGCCTGAAGCTCGGCACCGATGCGAGCCACACCAAGGCCATGAAGAAGAGCCTTGCTAAGGCCCTCTTCGAGAACGACCGCATCAAGACCACCGAGACCCGCGCTAAGGCGCTGCGTTCGGTCGTCGACCCGATCATCACTTGGGCCAAGAAGGGCGACCTGCACTCTCGTCGTCTGGCTATCGCCAAGCTCGGCGATAAGCAGCTCGTTGCCGAGATCTTCGACAAGGCTGCTCAGGGCATGTGGCAGGACCGCAACGGCGGTTACACCCGCATCATGAAGCTCGGTAACCGCAAGGGCGACAACGCTCCCATCGTTATCATGGAGCTCGTCACCGAGCCTTGCACGCCTAAGGCCAAGAAGGCTGCTCCGGCCCCCAAGAAGGCCGCTGCTCCCAAGAAGGTCGAGGCCGTCGAGGAGGCTCCTGCTGAGGAGACCGCTGAGTAGACTTTCCGTCTGCATAGGCTATATTCGAGGGGTACGTTCGCGTACCCCTCTTTTTTTGTCGCGATACCGTTACTTGTTTGTTGGGAGCGCCCATGACTGCGCCGTCTGATTTCAATTCGATTTCCGAGCTTGACGCCACGCTCGTATTTCGCGTGGCCTATGATGGCTCATCGTATAGCGGATTTGCCGAGCAGCCGGGACAGACGACGGTTGCGGGCGAGCTACGTCGAGCCATCGAGACGCTGCTTCGCCGTCCGATCGATCTGACGTGCGCGGGGCGTACCGATGCCGGCGTGCATGCCGTGGCTCAGTACATCAGCGTGCCCGTAACGGACGCTGAGCTCGCGTGTACGCGCCGTAGGTGGCTGCGGGCTATGGATGCCCTGCTGCCCAAAGATATCGCCATCAACGAGGTCTACAAGGCTCGTAAGGGCTTTTCTGCGCGCTTTGACGCGCGCTCTCGCACTTACACCTATCGCATTGCCGATCGTGATGCGCGGCCCGTGCTGTCACGCGGTGCTGTGTGGTGGCATCGCTATCCCCTCGACGTCGATGCGATGGCGGCCGCCTGCCCTGCGCTTTTGGGCGAGCAGGACTTTAAAAGCTTTTGCAAGGTTGCCTCTGCCGTGGGCAAACCTACGCACCGCTGCGTAATGCGCGCCGAGTTTGGCCATGAGGTTGCGTTTGGCGAGGACATCCTGACGTTTACCATCGAGGGCAATGCGTTTCTGCATTCGATGGTCCGTACGATCGTTGGCACGCTTGTCGAGATTGGCATGCATCGCCGTGAACCCGAGTGGATGCGCGAGGTCATCGATGCTTGCGATCGTACCGCTGCGGGCCCCACGGCTCCTGCCTGCGGCCTTACGTTTATGGGCCTGGATTACGATCCCGCCGAGCTTGTCGTGCTCGACTAGGGGAGGGCTCGACGCGCCGTTCGTCGGCACCTGTCATCTGTGGGCTGCGCGTGTGTAACATCTGTTCTTGGCGTGCAGTGCAACCGGTGTCTCATTGCTTTTATTGCCGGGGTGTACCATGAACGACAGTTTGATTCATTGCTGTCGAGAGGATGGATAACTTGGTTCGACGTGGCTCGCATCCGCGACTTTCGGTGATCCTTGTGGTAGAAGGTTCGCCCAGCTATGCGATGCGTGCGCTCGAGAGTATCCAGAACCAAGACCTCTACTATTTGCAGATTGTCGTTGTCTGTCGCGATACTGCGCCCGGTGTGCGCCATTCGCTTCAAGTTGCTGCCGACAGGGACATCCATATTGATTTGATTGACGTCGAGGACGCGACGCGCGGCGCGTGTCTTCGTGCCGGTTTTGCTGCCTCGCGCGGCTCTCAAATCATCGCCATGAACGCCGATGAGTGGTTTGCTCCGCAATCCCTTTCCAAGATGGTCGATATCGCGTGCGATACTGCGGCAGACATAGTGTTCCCCACGGTGTCGCTCGACCGCTATGATGCACATCGAGAGCGCCATTCGCGCGTCTTGGATGCTGCCTCTATTGCCATAGAAGACGAGTCTTCTATGGTGACTGGGCTGCCCCAGTTGATTTTGGGCGGCCTAGTCGCTCAGACCTCTGGCGTGATGTATAGCCGTCCGCTGTTTGAGGCATGCCTTTTGTGCGACAAGGCGTTTCGTACAGTTGGGTTTATGGCATGCGCGCTCTCGCAGGCGCAGCGTGTCTCCGGATGCGGCGACGCTTATTTCCACGCGGTAGCGCCTAAGCTTACAGATGCCTTTGATCCCACCATGTATGCCAAGGTATCCGATGACACCCGAGCGCTCGACGAGCTTGCGGACTCACTCTCGGAAGCAGATAGCGGTGGTCGGCTCAAGCTGGCAAGCCAAAAGTTCTACTTTGTCGGACTGGTTGCCTGCATCGAGAATTTGTGTCTGAGCCCGCATGGAGTGTCGTCAATCGAGCGTTCCGCCCGCATGCGTGATATGCTCGAGGCGCCTCGAACCCGTCAGATGGTCGCCGCGCTCAAGGACAACCATCGGGGACTGGGTCTGTTGTTTGGGCCGATCGCCAGCGCTAAGCCCGCGCGCTGCGTGATGTGTACGCATCTGGCAGCTTTTCTTAACCGGACGGGCGCAAAAACCGCCTAAACGGCTCATTACGAAACAAACTTGCATAGAATTGTTTCGAAATGCGTTCTTATACACAAAAGCCTTCAAATAGCGTTAAACTATTCAATCACTGATTGATTGTCTCCGCCATCTTTTGGAGAGAGGGTTTGTATGGCTAAAAAACGCAATGGGCGCCAGGATGCCATTAGAGATATTGTGCGCAATAAGGATGTCCGCACGCAGCGCGTGCTGGTTGATGAGCTCCGTGCTATGGGCTTTGATTGCACGCAGGCGACTGTCTCTCGCGATATTGCCGACATGGGGCTGCGTAAGCTCCCTGAGGGCATCTATGTTCTGGCAGAGGACTTGCACCTGCAGCGTATGGTTTCCGAGCTCGTAACGGGCGTTCTGCGTACCGATAATCTGGTTATGATCAAGGCTCAGCCTGGCACGGCTTCCGGCATCGCCGCCGCCGTTGATGCGGCAGAGTTGCCCGATGTACTTGGCTCGCTTGCCGGCAACGATACGATTTTGGTTATTGCCCAGACGGCCGAGGACGGCGAGCGTCTCGAGGCGCTGATCAATAAGCTGAGCAATTCTCGCAAGTAGGCGTGCGGGTCGTGCGCTCGGCATTGTGTGCGCTTACATAGTGGCTTGTAAGGGGTATCGACGTTGGTCGGTACCCCTTTTTTGTTTGCCGGTATAAAGACCGCCCACCAGGTCGCTTCAAACTAAAAGGCCCCGAGCAGTTCAATAATCTGCTCGGGGCCTTGTTGGC
>JAXJEC010000075.1:0-12654 GCA_036301625.1 Collinsella sp.
ACCGTCTCGCCATGAATGCGAACGCCACCAACACATGCCGTCAAGCTCACGTACTCATGGCCCGGAATAATCGTGGCATGAACGGCGTCGGATACCTGATGCAGGCGACGGGTGAAGTCATCGGAGGGAATATTGGGCATGACGACCACAAACTTGTCGCAGCCATAGCGCACAAGCTCGTCAGTCGAACGAATTCCGCTGCGTATGGCCGTCGCCACAGCACCGAGTGCAAGGTCGCCGGCATGACGACTACACGTATCGTTGAAGACCCTAAAATCATCAAGGTCGATCACCGCAACGCCGGCATTCATGCGGGCGCTACGGAGCTTTTCCTCGTAATATCGGCGATTGCGCACACTCGTCAGCACGTCGGTGTAGACAAGGTCCTCTTCTGCAGCCTCTTGCTCATTGATCGGACGCACCATCAGCAGGACGTGAGGCTCGCCCTCGACCTTCAGAGGGCGCAGGCGAGCGCGGTACTCAGTACCATCACTGAGCAGTTGCTCCGACACCTTATCGGAGTCTGCCAAGGCCTCAAGACTCGACTGGCGCAGACAAGGACACCGATCGCCGGCGAGCAGGCAGTTAGGCTCGCTCTTAATCTGATCGGCCGACAGCAAACGCACCACGGGGTAGGTCTTCGCGACGCGGGCGACCTCGGCGGCAGCCTCCTCGTCGGTTAGATTGGCCTCGTGATTATTGAGCATATGGGGCCCTTTCGATAGTTTCGCCTGGTAGCGGTGGGTTCCAAATGTTACAAGGGTAACACCTTGCCGATGCAGGTAAGCACGTGAATGCTGTTACATTTTTATGAGTTGGCAGACGGTGCAATTGAAGCCGCAGACGTGAGGTTTTGAGCACATTTGTTAACACTGCCGAAACGTTTGCGGGTGAAGGCTGTTTTGATTTTTACGGCTGCTAGAGCTCCAGGATGCCACGGACAGTCTGGGCAGCCGCTGCCGGGCGATCGCGCAGGCCGTTGTGCGCGCCGGGAACCATTACGAGCGGACAGTCCAAAAGCTCAGCCGCCATCCTCGTGCCCGCCTCGCGGGGCGTGCCAATCGAGAGCTCACCCAGGAGCACGGCGGCCACCGTTTTCGACGCGCGAACGCTATCCCAATCGGGAACGCAGGTCATAGTAATCCCGTATTCGTTCGCCATGAAACTGCGGCCGTTGCGCAGGGCATGCTTGGCTTCTGCCTCGGTTAACTTGGGAGCCTCAGGGTCCGAATCGCCGATGGCGCCCAAGAAGGCCCGTAATGCCCTGGAGACCTTTCCCGCGGCGATCATCTCGAGCAAAACCGGGGCCGCGCCCAGGCCGGCACCCTCATCCGTCACGGCGGGTTCATGCAGAATCGCACGCGAGATTATGGCGGGGTTTGCACGGAGAAGCTCCAGGGCCACCAACGTACCGGCACTGTGCGCGAGCACGTTTGCCGGAGCGCCAATATGCTCGACAACAGCCTGCAGGTCGGCGGCCTGGGCGGCGAGGTCGTAGCGTCCGTCTGCAGCGTCGCCGCTCTCGCCGCAACCGCGGCGGTCGTAGGCAATGACGCGACAGTCACGGGCGAGCTCGCGGGCGATGGCATCAAAAAAGACGCCGTCGACGCACGCACCGTGCACGCAAACCAAGGCGGGTGCATCGGACGATACAACCGGGCCGGCATACTCGCGGCAGGCAATCGTGGCGCCCGCATTCTCGACCGTAAATTCCATGTTGTGCCCCATCGTCTTGCGTTTTGTCAACAGATTAACTGTACCCGACCCGATACCTTTCATGACGCGGCATCGAAGGCAGAGTTAAAAAACGAAACCTGCAAAGCACAAGCCCGGACCATACGTTGGAGCCGATGCTATGCTTAAGGTTAATTGTCTTGAGGAGCTTTTACCTATGTCTACGTTTCTAAATGCCAGCCCCATCTTTGGGCCCGTTCGCAGCCGTCGCCTGGGCCTTTCGCTCGGTGTCAACATGATGCCGGCGAGCGGCAAGATCTGCACGTTCGACTGCATCTACTGCGAGAACGGTCTCAATGCCGAGCGCCCCTGCCACGAATCGTATAACACGGCTGCCGTGGTGCTCGATGCACTCGAGGCCAAATTGCGCGAGATGGCAGTCGAAGGTGAGCTGCCCGATGTAATCACGTTTGCCGGCAACGGCGAGCCCACCGCCGCACCGGAGTTTCCGCAGGCCATCGCCGGCGCTGTCGCGCTGCGCGACGAGCTTGCCCCAAACTCCAAGATTGCCGTGCTCTCCAACGGCACGCGCGCCGACCGCCCCGAGGTGCACGACGCGCTCATGATGGTCGACGACAACATCCTCAAGCTCGATACCGTCGACCCGGCGTTTATCCAGCTGCTCGACCAGCCTGTTGGCCCCTACGACGTCGAGCACCAGATTGAGACGTTCGAAAGCTTTGACGGTCACGTTATTATCCAGACGATCTTTTTGACCGGTGAGTATCAGGGCAAGCCCATCGACAACACCGGCGAGGAGTACGTTGCCCCCTGGCTCGCGGCGCTTGAGCGCATTCGTCCACAAGAAGCAACCATTTACACGGTGGCGCGCGAGACACCGATCGCTGGCCTTGCCAAAGCGGCGCCTGAGGTGCTCGACGCCATTGCCGCGCGCGTCCAAGCCCTCGGCATCCCCTGCCAGGTGAGCTACTAGCAAAACCACGCAGCAGCTAGTGCCCGCCATCCCGCCCCATCAGTTGCGGTGATATAGTTCCTATTTGTGCTGTTAAACCGCTTAAATCGGAACTATATCACCGCAACTTTTATGGACGCGTGGGTGGGCTATACTAGCTGCGGATGAAAGGAAGTTAGCCATGTATGACAAAGGACCCGTACCCGGCCGCAACGACGCCTGCTGGTGCGGCAGCGGCAAAAAATATAAGAAATGTCACAGCGCCTTCGACGAGCGCCTCGAGCGCCTGTGGGAGGAGGGCTGGGAGGTTCTGCCCCGCACGCTCTACAAGACGCCCGCCGATATCGAGGGCATCAAGCGCTCGACAGCCATCAACGTAGGCGTGCTCGACTACGTAGGCGAGCACATCGCCGCAGGCATGACCACCAACCAGATCGACCAGATGATCTACGACTACACCGTCGAGCACGGTGGTACGCCGGCCGACCTCAACTACGAAGGCTACCCCAAGAGCGTATGCACCTCGATCAACGATGTGGTCTGTCACGGTATCCCCTGCGATACAGACGTGCTGCACGAGGGCGACATCATCAACGTGGACTGCTCCACGATTTTGGACGGCTACTTTAGCGACTCGAGCCGCATGTTCTGCATCGGCGAGGTCTCTGCCGAGCGCCAGCGTCTTGTCGACGTCACCCGCGCCAGCGTGGAGGCGGGCCTGGCGGCCGTCAAGCCATGGCTGCCGCTGTCCGTTATGGCCGAGGCCGTACAAAAGACGGTCGAGGACGCCGGCTTTAGCGTGGTGCGCGAGTACGGCGGACACGGCATCGGTAAGGAGTTCCACGAGGACCCGTTTGTGGGCTTTACCACCGAGACACCCGATGTGGACACCATCATGGCTCCGGGCATGGTCTTTACCATTGAGCCCATGGTCAATGCCGGAGCGCCCGACATCAAGATTAGCAAGGGTGACGGTTGGTGTGTGCGCACCAAGGACGGCAGCGATTCGGCCCAGTGCGAGGTACAGCTCGTGGTGACCGAGGACGGCTACGAGCTGCTGAGCTGGTAGCCGTGGATGCGCCGGATGCTGACGGGCACGCTCGTCTTGCATCCGGCGTTTTTGTTTGAGCGTTTTGCCTGATAAAACCTGCCAAAATAAACCTGTCCCTTTTTGGCAGGTCGAGCGGAGAGGACTGCTTGTGAACATCCTGGTTTTGTTGCCCGTCAACGACCGTCATCGCACAATTCTTGAGTCGAGCGCTCCGGGCGAGGACTTTATCTACACGAGCTCCGACGCCGCCACGCGCGAGCAGGTCGCCGATGCCGACGTGATCTTGGGCAACATCGACCCTGACATGCTCACGGCATGCGAACATCTCCAGCTGTTGCAATTGCAGACCGCCGGCTATGACGATTACTTGGCCGCCGGCACCGTGCCAGCCGACGCTAAGCTTTCCTGCTCGGTGGGTGCCTACGGCCAGGCCGTAAGCGAGCACATGTTTGCCATGGTGCTGTCTATGATGAAGCGCCTGCCCGGCTATCACGACTTGCAGCGCGAGCATCGCTGGGAGGATTTGGGGCCGGTCACCTCGCTCAAAAACGCCAATGTGCTGGTGCTGGGCGCGGGCGATATCGGCGGCCACTTCGCCACGCTCTGCCGCAACATGGGCGCGCACGTCCGCGGCATCAAGCGCCATCCACTCGTCTACCCCATTGTGTTTGAGGACATGGACGGCATGGACGCCCTGTCCGAGCGCCTGGCGGAAGCTGACATCGTCGCATCCTTTATGCCGAGCACACCCGAGACCCGCGGCCTGGCAAACGCCGAGTTCTTCGCCGCGATGAAACCGGGCGCCTTCTTTGCCAACGGCGGCCGCGGCGACCTCGTAGTTGCGGACGATTTGGTTGCCGCTCTGGAGTCGGGACATCTCGCCGGCGCCGCAGTCGACGTCACCGACCCCGAGCCGCTGCCTGAGACAAGCCCCCTGTGGGATGCGCCTAACATGCTCATTACGCCGCATATCTCGGGCTGGTTCCACCTGGCCGCCACGCTCAACAACGTCGTCGACATCGCCGCGGAGAACCTGCGTCACCTGCAAGCCGGCGAAACTTTACGTTGTTGGATCGAACACTAGAAGGACGTCAGGTAGTTTCTTGCGTCTACTACACTCATTGCTGCGACGGGTGCGTGTGAACAGAGTTTGGCATCGTTGGTGACCAGAAGGTCTGTCTTTGCGCGCATCGCTGCCGCGATGATTAAATCGTCTTCGTAATCGCTATGGAGCTCACGCTGCTTACTCGCCATCCATATGTCGCTCAGGTCGCAGGGCACGGGCGTAGCAAGTTGCGACAACACATCAAGACAATCCCATGCGAGTGATGTCGCCGCCGAAGCGGCATCTTGAGACAGCGAACCGTGCTCTCGCCGATACCACGTCTTATGTTCACTCGAAATCAAATAGAACAGGTCTTTGGACGATGTCGCCGCATACATCAGCTCAGCCTGAGCCGTACACGCATCACGCAAAAACTCAATTGCCGCCGAACGACCGCGTCGTGAAGGGATGAAATAATCAAGCCAGACGTTGGTGTCAACCAAGATGCGCTTAGGATTCTCACTCATAGAGCCAGCTCATCTCCTCGCCATAGCGATCAGCATAGGCGTTCCGTTTGAGCTCTTCGTCGTCCGATGGCTGAGCCTTGACCATATCGATTCCTGACTCACGGCAAGCGGCAGCGAACAGCTTCGACCCCTGATCCATGAGCTCGAGCTTACGTTTGGCGGCCTTTTCGCGCTCGCGCTGTTCCGCCCGGGCACGACTGGGCAGCAGGATATCCTCGAGCGCACCGGGGCGATCGGCCAGCGACGTTGCAAGCTGCCAGAGCGCTCGCACCGCTTGGCTCGGCGTCATACCGGCCCTGGAGAGAGCGGCGTCCCCACTCCTTTTGAGATCGGCATCGAGACGCACGTTGATCTGAGCGGCTGTTGTGGTCATGACCCCTCCTTAATACTTTAAAATTATCATAAAACTCTATGGTAGATACGTAAAGCATGTATAGTATTTATTAGCATTAGCCGTACTCTGTACACAAAAAACCGCCGAGGCACGCTGCACCTCGGCGGCCACGTACCACCGATCTAGTTCGGTTTCACCCTTTGCATTCGCCCAGATAAAACCTGCCAAAATGAACCTGTCCCTTTTTGGCAGGTTTTAGAGCTCCACGCTTTCGGCTCCGTTGATGGTTAGGTCGCGCTCGTAGAAGGCGGTAAGGGCGCGGATGGCGTACATCACGTCGCGCACGCCGCCGGTCTCGTAGCTTGAGTGCATGGCCAGCTGCGGCAGGCCCACGTCTACGGCATGCATGCTCGCCTGCATATTGGACAGATTGCCCAGGGTGGAGCCACCCGCTATATCGCTCTTGTTGGCGAAGGCCTGCGTGGGCACGTCGGCGTCATCGCAAATAGCCTGGAACACCGCGCGGCTAAAGGCGTCGGTGCAGTAGTGCTGGTTGGCAGCTTCCTTGATGACGATACCGCCGTTGAGCACCACCTGGTTGCGGGCATCGCACTTCTCGGCGTGGTTGGGGTGCACGGCATGCGCGTTGTCGCAGCTCACGAGCATCGATGCGGCAAGGGCGCGATAATATGACTCGTCGTCAAAGCCCAGCGATCCGTTGATGCGGCGCAGCGCGTCGGCCAAGAACGTCGACATGGCGCCCTGCTTGGTCTCGGAGCCAACCTCCTCGTTATCGAAGCAGCAGAAGACCGAGACGTCGTGCGCGTTCTCGGCGCCCAAAAATGCCTGTAGCGAGGTATAGGCGCAGGCCAGGTCATCGAGCTTGGGCGTCGAGATAAATTCGTCGGCCCAACCCCAAATGCGCGCATCCTGACGATTAACCAGGAACAGATCGCGGCCCAAAATTTGCTCGGGCTCAACATCCAGCTCTTCGGCGATCAGGGCATCAAAGTCGCCCTGCTTAAGCTCGCCGGCGCTGATGAGCGGGCACAGGTCGACGGCTCGGTTGGGAGCAAAGCCCTCGTTGACGCCGCGGTTCATGTGGATGGCAAGGCTCGGGATAATAGCGACCTCGCGCTCGGTGGCAAGCAGACGGCTCTCAATACGGTCGCCCTCGCGCACCAGCACGCGGCCCGCGAGCGCCAGCGGGCGATCGAACCAGGTGTAGTCAATCATGCCGCCGTAGGCCTCGGTGTTCAGACGCAGCGTCTCGCCCGCGCCGTCGAGCTCGGGCACGGCCTTAACCTTAAACGTCGGCGAGTCGCTGTGCGACGCCGTCAGCTGAAAATGATAGTCGCCGGCAACGCCGTCCTCGCCCCACGTCGCGGCCAGGTCCTCGCCCACCTTAAAGGCGATGACACTCGAGGTATTGCGCTGCGTGTAATAACGCCCGCCCGGCTCGATATCCCATGCCGCGTTCTCGGGCAGGTAGGTAAAGCCCGACTCGTCGAGCTCGGCCATAATGGTCGCCGCCGTATGGAACATGCTGGGGCATGCCTCGATAAAGTCGATAAGGTCGTTGGCAGCCTCGATATCGTCGGCCGTCACGTGCACGCGCTCGGGCGTTTCCTGATCCGTCATGCTCTCCCCTTTCGCTGGGTTGATGGTCCCCTCCAGCATACCCCGCCGCGCCAGCGCCGTGCCTTTCATTCCATGTTTAATCCCACGCCGCTCGCCAAGTTGAGCCATCATGCCCGTGCTCCCTTTGCGACAATTACGCTAACAGGACGAGAGGAGCCGTCATGAAGCCACGTAACATTGCCATCGCCTGCGGTGTCGCGGGCGCCGCCGTCGGCCTTGCCGCTGCCGCCGGCATCGTTTACCGCAAGCAAATCAAATCCGCTGCGTCGCTCAAACGCTTGACCGGCTACGCGGATGGCTATGACCTGTACGCAATCGACATCGCCTACGACTACGATCTTGATCGCATCATCGCCGCTGGCGTGCGCGACGACCAGGCCTACATCGATGCCGTGGTGGCGCAGGTGCTGCCCGGTGTGCCGGTACATGTCCAGGCGCCCCAGTTTGCCTGCAGCGCTTTTGTCGCCGTAGATGCCGAAGGCCGCGTGCGCACCGGTCGCAATTACGACTTTAAGGACGACACCTCGGCACTGCTGGTGCGCAATCACCCACGCGACGGCTATGCCTCCATCGGGTTTGCCGCCCTTAACAACCTGGGCGATAACACTCCGCTTGACTCCGTCGGCGGACGCGCCGCCGCACTCATGGGCCCGTTTGCCCAGCTCGACGGTGCTAACGAATGCGGCGTGTCCATTGCCGTACTCACTCTGGATTCCAAGCCCTGTGACCAGGACGCGCAACGCCCCGTCATCAATACCTCGCTCGCCATCCGTCTGGTGCTCGACCGTGCCGCCACCACGCAAGAAGCTGTCGACCTGCTTTCCGCCTACGACATGCACGCCATGGCAGGACGCGATTACCACTTCTTTATCAACGACGCCGCCGGTGACGCGCGCGTAGTAGAGTGGGATCCGCGCGATCCGGACCGTGCTTTCAAAGCGACTCCTGTACGCCAGGTTACGAACTTCTACGCCTGCTATGGCGACGAAGTGCTGCCCAACCAAAAGAATGGCGAGCTGGGCCATGGTAAAGAGCGCGCCATCGCAATCGCCGATGTCCTTGACGCCCATGTCGGTGCCCAGGACGAGGCAGTCGCTTGGAAGGCCCTTCGCGCCGCAGCCCAAGAGCCCAATCCGGAAGACATCACCAGCAATACGCAATGGTCGGTCGTCTTTGACAATACCGAACCCGCCGCCGCTATTACGCTGCGCCGCCACTGGGGCAACGTCGATGCCTTCGCACTGTAAGGAGCCAGGCCCGTCGACCTTACGTTCCCTGACGTTGCTTACATTTCCATACGCTTGAGCTAACACGTTTTACCCCCGTATCAACAGTGTGCGGGGGTAAACTTATGCGCATGTTATAACTTGCCCGGAAGGATTCATCATGCTCAGGATCGGTCTTCTTACCAGTGGCGGCGACTGTCAGGCGCTCAACGCCACCATGCGCGGCATCGTCAAAACGCTTATGACCAATAGCGAAGAGCCTATCGAGATCTATGGTTTTGAGGACGGCTACCAGGGCCTTATCTACAGCAGATTCCGCGTCATGACGCCCGCCGATTTTAGCGGTATCCTCACCCGCGGCGGCACCATCCTGGGCACGAGCCGTACGCCGTTCAAGCGCCTGGATGTTCCCGAGGCCGATGGCGTCGAGAAGGTGCCCGCAATGGTCCACACCTATCATAAGCTGCAGCTCGACTGCCTGTTTATGCTGGGTGGCAACGGATCCACCAAGACCGCCAACCGCCTGCGCGAAGAGGGCCTCAACGTTATCGCGCTGCCCAAGACCATCGATAACGACACCTGGGGCACCGAGCTGACGTTTGGCTTTACGAGCGCCATCGACGTCGCCACCAAGTGCATCGACGACATCCACACCACCGCTTCGAGCCACGGTCGCGTGTTCGTTATCGAGATCATGGGCCACAAGGTTGGCTGGATCCCGCTGTACGCCGGCGTCGCGGGCGGCGCGGATGTCATCTTGATCCCCGAAATCCCCTACGACATGGATAACGTCATCAAGACCATCGAGCATCGCATGGAAACCGGCAGCCGCTTTACCATCGTGGCCGTCGCCGAGGGCGCTATCTCCAAGGAGGACGCGGCACTGTCCAAGAAGGAGTACAAGAAGAAGCTCGCCGAGCGTACGAGTCCGTCGATCGTCTACGACATCGCCAAGGAGATCGAGGCCAAGACCGGTCGCGAGACCCGCGTCGCCATCCCCGGCCACACGCAGCGCGGCGGCCAGCCCGACGCCCAGGACCGCATCTTTGCGACCCAGTGCGGCGTCGAGGCAGCACTGGGATGCCTACGCGGCGAGTTTGGCTACATGATTGCCCTGCGTGACGGCAAGATGTGCCACATGCCGCTCGAGGATGTCGCCGGCAAGCTCAAGTTTGTCGATCCCCAGAGCGATCTGGTGCGCGAGGCCAAGGCGTTGGGCATCAGCTTCGGCGACGAATAGCCTCGGCCGAAACTGCTCTCATCGGAGACCCCAGGGCTTACCTCCCAAATCGTCCTCGGACATGTCAGGATCCCGCCGTGCGCTTCGCGCGGCGGGATCCTTCCGTCCTGCGGAAAGATTTGGGAGGTAAGCCCTGGGGCCTCCTACGGTGACTGGGGAGGCCGAGGCTATTCGTCTTCTTGCTGCGGGTGCGTGGGCTGAGATTTTGGGATGTTGCAGGCTCTTAGCTGAGAGTAGCACTGACATTTGTCCTGAAATGGCTGGTCGTTAGGGGTTGCTACCGGTAGTTGCGGTAGGGTTGGGGCAGATTCTAACTAGAAATGGTGGTCGCTACCGGTTGTTCTCGGCATACTCAGCTCATTCGATTACGGTCACCACATGAAAGGAACTGCCATGGATCTTGCGATGGCGCAGCGGCTCGTTGATCGCCGCAAGGCTGCCGGGCTTTCTCAGGAGGCACTTGCTGCCCAGCTGGGTGTGAGTCGTCAGGCTGTCAGCAAATGGGAGCGCAGCGAATCCTCGCCCGATACCGATAACCTTATTGCGCTCGCCGCGCTGTATGGCGTGTCGCTGGATGAGCTGTTGTATGGGGAGGCAGTGGATAGCACTGACGACTCGCAGGCTGATGATGAGGCACAGGACAGCGGCGCCGGCGCCAAAGCTTCAGATAAGGCTGAAGAGGCTGAGGCTTCTACTGAGCACGCTGATTGCAGCGATAAGCCACTTGTCGATATTTCCCTCGCGCGCGGCATCCACGTTATTGATCCCAACAAGGGCGAAGAGGTTCATGTTGGCTGGAATGGCATCCATGTGGCTAACGAGCGCAAGGGTGAAGAGATCCATGTGGGGCCAGGCGGATTGCATATCGATACGCTTGAGGACGATGGACATAGCGTGCATACCAATGACGACGGCACCGTCACCATCGACGGCGAGACGTTTTCCAGCTGGAAGGAAGCACACGACAAGCTCGACCATCATGGCAAGCATTTCCACACCAAGGTCGGACGTGCATGGAACAAATTCCCCTTCCCCGCGCTTGTCGCCTTCGCCTATCTGGTGCTCGGCATTGTCTACGGCACATGGGCTACGGGACTCTTCCTCGTCTTTCTGATTCCCGTCTATTACGCGCTTGGCGACTTTATCGACCAACGCCACTTATCTAAGCTGATCGATGTCGTCTATTCAGTCAGTGCCGAGGCATGGTTCCTCTACATGTGGCTCTGTCTGGGGCAACCCCATCCCGCCTGGGTAATCCTCATCACCATCCCGGTCGTAAAAGCACTCATACGTTGGTGCCGTAAGCAATGGAAGCATCGCAAGCGAGCCTAAACCATCCCAGCCCGACAGCAGCACCCAACTAGTACTCCCCCGCCCATCCCTCCTAAGTTGCGGTGATATAGTTCCGGTTTTAGCCTTGAGTAGTCGAGTTTAGGAACTATTCCACCGCAACTTACGAATGATCGGAGCGGCTACAGCACAAGCGCCGGCGTTCGTTTGATGGTCCACCACGAAAAGGGGTTATCTACTACGTTTAACTCGATGGGGCCAACCATGACCGCCTTTTTCGAAAATCGACAGGCCTTCTACCTGCGGTTTTATTATTCGTTTCCCCGGCATGGTTGAGGGTATCCAATTAAACGTAGTAGATAGGCCCGTTTTGTGGCATACAACCCATTCAAGCCCAATCTCGAAGGCTAAAGAGAGCCTCTCATCAACGCTTGCGAGCAAAAACCAAATAGAATGAAAGGCAAACGGAAAGCCCGTTTGACGAGCGGAGGACATATGCGTGACGTAACCGAAAGCGACTGGAAGCTGTTTAAGAAAATGCTTCCTCAATGGCAAGAACGTTATATGGAAAAGCTCATCGGCCAGTACGTTGAGATGCTGAACGGCGACAGTGAAGCGTCCAGTAGATTTTGGGCACTAGAAGAGCGCCTCAATAGAGACAAGCTGTCCTCAGGCGTAATTGCAAACGACATTCGCCGCAGCACAATGCACCGCGAGATAGCCAATTTGCTTATCGACAGCGTTATCACCCTTGACGACCTTGACGGTTTTACCGAGGACATTAAGAGCTATGCGCAACACTGGATTGGACAGTAAGAGCACTAAGCGACAAACATCCCCAGCAAAACGAGGCAAACGCCGGGCCACCTAAAGCTGACGTTAGATAACGATACTTTTGAAAACACTGGAAAATCAAGGTTTTTCGAGCGACGGACAAGCAGGGTATTGTACTAAAAACTGAATACGACGCAGAAGCGGCGTTTCTTACTCTCTACATGGGAGAACAGGAACGCCGCTTTTTTCATGCCCTTTGTTACGCAGTAGGGGCAGAAAAAGCCTTGCTACAAGCGGTTTTCCGGGCGCGTATCTGGCGCGGAAAGGGATTTATACCTTATCCCCCGAAACCGCGCTTCTACTGCGTAACAAATCCAAAGCAAAGGAGCTATGAACTATGGCAGTTTTCAGAGTGGAACGGAACAAGGGCTACACCGTAATGAGCAACCACCACCTACGCAACAAGGAGCTTTCCCTAAAGGCAAAGGGGCTGTTGTCGCAAATGCTGTCACTCCCCGAAGATTGGGACTACACCTTGAAAGGCTTATCCCTTATCAACCGGGAGAAGATAGACGCTATCCGCGAAGCCATTAAGGAGCTTGAACGCGCCGGGTATATCGTCCGTTCAAGGGAGCGCGACGAGAAAGGACGCTTGCGGGGCGCGGACTATGTGATATTCGAGCAGCCGCAGCCGCCTACGCCGGATTTACCTACATTGGAAAATCCAACATTGGATAAGGTCGCGCGCGCAGACGTGGTGTAAGAGTGTCCTGAGGTCCGTCGCTGCAAGTCCCGATGTTACTCCTTCTTGAGACCGCGCTTCTCGACTATCTCGTCCACTATCTCCCTGGCGCGCCGCCCGAGCGCGCGGCGCCTCCC
>JAXJEC010000076.1:0-2657 GCA_036301625.1 Collinsella sp.
ACATCGGTGACGTGGGGCAAACACGCCTCGGGGTTTGATGGCTCGTTCAAGCGCACTAAATACGGCTATCCTTCGGCAAGCGCCCGCTTGGCAATGCAGGCAGAGTCCTCGCTGTGGGGCCGCAAACGCGTGGTGGGCTCAAAGCTCAAGCACGACGGAACGCTCGGCTACATCAGCCGCGGGGCGGCTCGCCGCAGCGGGCTCAATCCCGCCGGCTGGCATCGCTACGTGCCGATCGTGGCCGCCGTTGCAGTGATCGTCATCGCGCTCGCTGCGCTCGGATATGCCGGCGGTGGCGCCAACTTGGACGCAATGTTTAAATCGCCCGAGCTCGCGCATGTAGGTACAGAAGTTGTCGAGGGCGCTCAGGCCCAGACGAGCGTCGCGCCCCAGCGCGGTATCGTTGCGGCGGCCTCCACCATCGCCGATGTGCAAAAGGACGAAGACAAGCAAGGCGACGACGTCGATGCGAATCAGACGAGCGAAACGGCAATAACTCCATCGGCGGGATAAGTTGCGAGTGGGGCAGCTAATTTGGGACGGGGCTTTTTTAGCTGCCCAAGACAGTGGCTCATTCGATGTCAGTCGCCAAAAGCGAGCGAGCCGCATTTGCGCCAAGGTGACGTGAAATGAGAGGGCGCTGACCTTCTGGTCGCGCCCTCGAAATTGAACGTCAGATTGGCGTGAATGCGGCCCGCGCAGCGTCAACGAGCCCGCCGTTCGGTAGAATGGCGGAACTAATTACCTTACGTAGACCACGTTGTCGCGGCGGGGTTTGGGCTCGGGCAGCGTGTCCTCGGCATAGCCCAGAATGCAGTGACCGACACCGCGCAGGCTGCCGTCGGCGGGTAGACCCCAACTGGCCAGTAGCTCCAGGCCCTCGGGCGAATCGAAAACCTCGTGGGCGCGATGAATCCAGCACGAATCAACGCCCAGCGCATAGGCAGCGTTGAGCAGGTTGCCCATGGCGAGCGAGCCGTCTTCCAGATGTGTGGGCACGCTGCGGTCAACCAGCACCACCACAACGGTCTTGGCGCCATAGAAGGGGTCGCTGTTGCTGCCCATGACTTGCGCGTTGAGCTGCGAGAGACGCTCGACGGTCGCGGGGTCGGTGACGGCGACAAACGTCACCGGCTGGCGGCCCATGCCGCTCGGTGCATATTGGCCGGCTTCGATAATACGTGCAAGCTTTTCGGCCTCGACGGGACGATCGCTGTAGTTGCGGCAGCTGCGGCGGTGAATGAGTGCTTCGATAGTCTCCATGGTGTCTCCTTGCGGTGGCGTTGCAGATGCCCCGTTCATACCCGTCGGGCTCAAACGATAGACGGTCAATTGCCCGGCCAAAAGGATAGATTCCAATTGGGAAAGTAGGTTTGCATAAAAGTACCTTCAGAATGTGACAAACAAATGGGATGGTTAAACGTTTTATCCCGTCTACCCTGCGGTTTTTTACCACTTGCCTAAATGACGAACGCATAACCTCTGATAAAGGTTTTACTAAAGGAGTACCAACGTTTATCAATGCGCCGTGGTGGCGCCGGGCCAGGAGGTAACATCATGTTCCAGGCTGGAGATGTCGTCGAGACCGATTTCGAAGGATTTCTGAAGCTGCTGCGTTCCAAGACGCGCGCTTTCGTGTCGATCAACGATCACGAGTACTACATCACGCACACCGATGGCTATTGGCGTGTTCAGGATTGCGAGGCCCTCAACGACAAGGGCCACTTTACTGACTGTTCTGAGTTGGTCAACACGGTCTGCGAGGTCGTCGAGCTGCCGTGGATTGCCGGCAAGAGCCTGCATGACAGCTTCTCGGGCGCTACGGTCTATGAGGCCGTCGCCGCTTAACAGGCAATAAAACCCGATTTTCACGTGACCGCTGGCGCCGCCCCCGCGCCGGCGGTCTTTTTCTGCCGATAGGCCATAAAAATGCACGCATTTGCGGAGAGCCTGTTGACGATAGTCAAAACTCGGACTAATCTAGAGACACATAATTGGTCAAAAATCGGACAATTGAATGGTGGGATAGATGAATAGTGCGGTTACGCTGGTCGACTTCGATCGGTTGCTCAATGGACTCGACCATATCTATTCGGAGTTCTCGCGCGCCTGCGGCCTTTCGGACTGCGCCTACTGGATGCTCGTCGACACGAGTGCAGCGGGCGGAAGCGTTGCCGTGAGTCGGCTGACGAGTGAATGGTTCTACAGCAAACAGACCATCAATTCGGCGATTAAAACGCTTAGGGCGCGAGGGCTTGCGACGTTGGAGCTTGCCGAGGGCAGTCGTAAAAACAAGGTTGTACGACTGACCGAAGAAGGCGTGCGGTTTGCCAAGCGCTACGCGTTGCCGGCGCAAAAAGCCGAGCAACAGGCATTCGAGGCGCTCGAGCCGTGGGAACAGTGCGAGATCATGCGCTTGGTCGGTAAGTTCTCCCAGGTTCTTAACGAAGAGTGCGAGGCATTTAAACGGCAAGTGGCCGCCGAGAACGAGACTGACGATAAGGGCGAGGGGGACGCATGCGACTCTTAATGAGGTTTATGAGGCCGTACCGCGGTCTGATTGCGGTGACGCTGTTTGCGGTGCTGATAGATAACGTCGGTACGCTGTTGGTTCCCACGATGCTGGCGAACATGGTCAACACCGGTATTACCACGGG